>NZ_JBIYDV010000026.1:0-73790 GCF_044909215.1 Bacillus sp. RC252
CGGGTCACCACTTTTGGAGGATTAGCTCAGCTGGGAGAGCACCTGCCTTACAAGCAGGGGGTCGGCGGTTCGATCCCGTCATCCTCCACCATATATTTTTAAATGTCGGAGGGGTAGCGAAGTGGCTAAACGCGGCGGACTGTAAATCCGCTCCTTTGGGTTCGGCAGTTCGAATCTGCCCCCCTCCACCATTTTCTTTAAAATAACCTGAGAGGGTTTATTTTTTTGAAAAGATAACCATACTAGTAAATATTAATGGGCTATAGCCAAGCGGTAAGGCAACGGACTTTGACTCCGTCATGCGCTGGTTCGAATCCAGCTAGCCCAGCCATTTACGAGCCATTAGCTCAGTTGGTAGAGCATCTGACTTTTAATCAGAGGGTCGAAGGTTCGAATCCTTCATGGCTCACCATTTTCGCGGAAGTAGTTCAGTGGTAGAATACAACCTTGCCAAGGTTGGGGTCGCGGGTTCGAATCCCGTCTTCCGCTTAATTACTAAGGGGCCTTAGCTCAGCTGGGAGAGCGCCTGCCTTGCACGCAGGAGGTCAGCGGTTCGATCCCGCTAGGCTCCATATAAATAGGGAAAGCTTACATCAAATGATGTAAGCTTTTTTGTGTTTAAATTTCACTCAAAAAGGAAACTTTTCCGTATATCGTTTAAAATGAAAAAAAGGGATTGAATAAGGGGGGGGATAATTATGAAAGTTGTCATTGCATCGGATTCATATAAAGAAAGCCTGAAAGCTATAGAGGTATGTGAAGCTATTGAAAGGGGCTTTGCAGCAGTTTTTCCTAAAGCAGAGTACGTTAAAGTACCAATTGGAGATGGAGGTGAAGGAACGGTCGAATCTCTTGTTGGTGCTACAATGGGGGAAATTATATCACTTAATGTGACAGGGCCGCTTGGAGAGAGCGTGCAAGCCTATTATGGTATGTCTAAGGATAGGGAGACAGCATTTATTGAAATGGCGGCAGCATCAGGATTACAACACGTTCCAATTGAAAAGAGAAACCCACTTATTACAACTACAAAAGGGACAGGTGAACTGATATTACATGCATTAGATCAAGGAGCTAAACACATTATTTTAGGGCTTGGAGGAAGTGCTACAAATGATGGTGGGGCAGGTATGTTGTCTGCTTTAGGCGTAGAGTTTATTAATAGGAAAGGTGAAGTAATTGAGCCCTCTGGAGGAACATTACATTTGATTACTGCTCTTAACCTTTCTCGTATGGATACACGTTTGAAGGATATAAAGCTAGAAGCAGCATGTGATGTCGACAATCCATTAGTTGGACCAAAGGGAGCGTCTTTTGTATTTGGGAGACAAAAGGGTGCGAATGTAGAGATGATGAAAGAGCTAGACGGGAATTTAAAACATTATGCTAATATACTTAAACAGTACGTATCTTTTGATGTGTCCCTAATACCTGGTACAGGGGCAGCTGGAGGAATGGGAGCGGCTGTCGTTGCAGTACTAAAGGGACAGCTAAGAAAAGGGATTGAAATTGTATTAGATTATACAAATTTTGATAAGTGTATAGAGGGTGCCGATCTTATTGTAACTGGTGAGGGAAGGATAGATGAACAAACAGCTTATGGAAAAGCTCCTGTTGGTGTCGCGAAGCGGGCGAAATGTCGTCATATTCCTGTAATTGCTATTGGTGGATCTGTATCCTCGAATTATACGACTGTTTACGAAAAGGGAATTGATGCAGTGTTTAGTATTACGGCTAGCCCAATGACATTAGAAGAAGCATATAAAGCGGCAGAAGAGAATATCGAAATGACAGCAAAAAATATTGCAGCAGTGTGGAAACTAGCATCAAAAAAACGCTTCTAAATGTAGAAGTGTTTTTTTTATCCAGTTATTTGAGGGTATCTTGTGTAATCCTAGGTGGTGATGGAGAAAAGCACTGATAAAAATATTAGCTGATAGAAAAGTTAGTTGGTTCATTAAGTTAACTTAACTTTATACATAGAATGGTTTAAAAATTGGGATTCTAACGTAAATATAAGTGAATAAAATGTATATCCATGCAGAAAAATGTCGAGTTGAGTCAGACTATATAAAAGATTTAAAATATTTAGTGAAGGCATAAAAGGGGGATACTATCTATGAAAAAAGAAATCTCAGTTATTGGAGTTCCAATGGATTTAGGACAGATGCGTCGTGGGGTTGATATGGGACCAAGCGCGATCCGTTATGCAGGGGTAGTTGAAAGAATTGAACAAATTGGATATGACGTAAAAGATATGGGAGATATATGTATAGAGAGAGAAAAAGAAGTAGATGAAAATACAAAATTACGAAACCTTACTCAAGTTGCAACTGTATGTAACGAACTAGCGACTAAGGTTGATCATAGTATAGAAGAAGGTCGTTTTCCACTTGTATTGGGCGGCGATCATAGTATTGCTATCGGTACGTTAGCTGGTGTGGCGAAACATTATAAAAATTTAGGTGTTATTTGGTATGATGCACACGGTGATTTAAATACAGAAGAGACTTCACCATCTGGAAATATTCACGGTATGTCACTTGCTGCAAGTTTAGGATATGGACATTCTTTACTTGTAGACTTATACGGGTCATATCCAAAGGTGAAGAAAGAGAACGTTGTAATTATCGGTGCACGTGCATTAGATGAAGGAGAAAAGGACTTTATTCGTGAAGAAGGCATTAAAGTATTCTCAATGCATGAAATTGATCGTATGGGTATGACGGCTGTTATGGAAGAAACAATTGCGTATTTATCTCATACTGACGGTGTTCATTTATCATTAGATTTAGATGGGCTTGATCCTCATGACGCACCAGGAGTTGGAACACCTGTAATTGGTGGTCTATCGTATCGTGAAAGCCACCTAGCGATGGAAATGTTAGCAGAAGCTGATATTGTTACATCTGCTGAATTTGTTGAAGTAAATACGATTTTAGATGAGAGAAATAGAACAGCAACAACAGCGGTTGCTTTAATGGGTTCTTTATTCGGTGAAAAACTAAAATAAATGTAAGAAAAGCAACTGAGAAGTTGCTTTTTTTATTTGAAAATAGGCGTATAATAATGACTTATATTATACTGTAGGATAAGAAAGTTTGACATCTTACCAATTTAAGCTAAAGGGGGGCGTTTGTAATTGTCGTTTGGTTCATGTATGGTATAATTAACTAGTTGTTGGAAATACATACAGATAGAGCATAAAATAATATTTCAATATATGGATAGAATTGCTCGTAAGTAGGAGGAAGGGTTAGCATGCCTTTTGAAGATACGACCATTTTGAAATATCTTAGTACGGCATTAGATATTGCTGTTGTATGGTTTATTATATATAAGCTAATTCTTATAATTCGGGGCACGAAGGCTGTGCAACTTTTAAAAGGTATTACAGTTATTATTGTCGTCCGGATGATTAGTATTTTACTTGAATTGCATACGCTATATTGGCTAACGGAACAAGTATTAACGTGGGGATTTTTAGCCGTTATTATTATCTTCCAGCCAGAATTGAGAAGAGCACTTGAGCAGCTAGGACGGGGTAGCTTATTTTCGCGTGTGGGAAATCAGGGGGAAGATGAACCTGAAATTGTTGCAACAGCGATAGCTAAAGCAACGGAATATATGGGAAAACGTAGAATTGGTGCACTAATTACTTTGTCAAAAGAGACTGGGATGGATGATTATGTAGAAACGGGTATTCCGCTAAATGCAAATGTATCATCGGAATTACTCATTAATATTTTTATCCCTAATACCCCTCTTCATGATGGAGCAGTAATTATGCAGGGAAGTACAATTAAAGCAGCAGCATGTTACCTTCCTTTATCAGAAAGCCCATTTATTTCTAAGGAGTTAGGAACTAGGCATCGCGCTGCAATGGGAGTTAGTGAAGTCACCGATAGTATTACAGTAGTTGTGTCGGAAGAAACAGGCCAAATTTCTTTAACGAAAAACGGTGAGTTACATCGTGATTTGAAGACAGAACAGCTAAAGGATATGTTGTTAGCTGAATTTAGTGGGAACGAAAAAACGACTTCTTCGTCTTTATGGAATTGGAGGAGAAAGCGTCATGGATAAGTTAATGGAGAATCATTGGTTTTTAAAAGGAATCTCATTACTATTGGCGTGTATGCTTTTTATGTCAGCAACTTTAACTGAAAAAAATACGACATCGAGTATATTACCTTTCGTAAATGAAACGAAAGAAACATTAACTGATTATCCTATTACCCTTAAGTATGATGAAGAGAAATATATTGTAAGTGGTATTCCAGCAGGTGGAGTCAAGGTGAAGTTGGAAGGCCCAAAATCAGCAGTTGCTACAGCAAAAGCAAAAAAACAATTTGATATATCAGTTGATTTGCGAGATAGTCAAAAAGGAACTTATGAAGTTTCTTTAAAAGCGAACGGGCTTCCAGATGATGTGAAGGGGACAGTTCAGCCAGCAACAATTAAAGTCACTCTTCATGAAAAAGCGAAAAAGTATGTTCATGTAGATTTAAAATTATCAAATGAAGACCAGATGCCAGCAGGTGCTACCATTGAGAAATCAAGTATTAAGCCTGACACTGTTGAAGTAGTTGGAACAAAAGAAGAAATAGAAAGTATTTCATCTGCTAAGGCATATATAGATTTAAAAGGTGTTAATAAAACAGTTACAAAAACAGCAGACGTTACATTATACAATAAAGAAGGAAAACGTTTAAATGTAAAAACAAGTCCATCTAAAATAAGTGTAACGGTGAATGTAGCGACACAAGCTACAGCAAATAATGTCGAAAAAACAGTTCCTTTAACATATTCGAAAAAAGGGAATCTACCAGAAGGTTTAGCTGTTACAAATATTAGTGTTGAACCAAAAGAAGTAACGATAGCAGGTCCAAAAGACATTTTGGATAATATACAATCTATAGAGGGGGTCGAGGTAGATCTTAGTCAATTGACGGATTCTACAACATTCGATGCCTCTGTTTTATTGCCAAAAGGTGTAACAAGTGCAAAACCAAATCAAGTGAAGGTTTCCATAGGGGTACAAAAGGTAAAACAAACGAAAAGTAAAACTATTGATGGTATCCCGATTCAAAAAAGTGGAATTCCGAATGATGTTACTGCGCAGCTACTTTCGCCACAAGATGGAAAGATAAGCGTTGATATTTCAGGAGAAGCAAGTATAGTAGATAAAATAACAGTTGCTCAAATAACAGCGGCGATTAATCTGCAAAATGTATCTCCGGGGACGAAAGATGTTGCTATTCAAGTGAGTGGTCCTGGTAATATTTCGATAGAAGCAAAACAAAAAAGTGCTAAAGTCACAATTGTGAAGAAAGAAAAGCCGGATAAAGAAGTACAGGGTAATATTGAACAACCAGATTCAAAAAACAATCAAGAAAATCAAACTGAAAAACCAAAAAATCCTGAACCTAATCCAGAAAAGGATCAGGAAAAAGATAAAGACAAAGAAAAAGACAAAGAAAAAGAAAATGGCCAAGAAACGAGCCAAGAACCAACAGTAGATAATCAAAAAGAGCACGAAAAAGGAGCGAATAATAATGGGTAAATATTTTGGTACAGACGGAGTACGTGGGGTTGCAAATAAGGAATTAACACCTGAATTAGCTTTTAAAATAGGACGTTTTGGCGGCTATGTATTAACAAAAGATACAGATCGTCCAAAAGTAATTATTGGCCGTGATACACGTGTATCTGGACATATGCTAGAAGGAGCTTTAGTAGCAGGCCTATTATCAACTGGAGCGGAAGTAATGCGCCTTGGTGTTATTTCTACACCAGGTGTGGCTTATTTAACAAAAGCTTTAGGGGCGCAAGCAGGTGTTATGATCTCTGCATCTCATAACCCAGTACAAGATAATGGAATTAAGTTCTTCGGTTCAGATGGATTTAAATTAACAGATGAGCAAGAAGCAGAAATTGAAGCGTTATTAGACAAAGAAGTTGATGAGCTACCACGTCCAACAGGTACTAACCTTGGACAAGTGAGTGATTACTTTGAAGGTGGACAAAAATATTTACAATACATTAAACAAACTGTAGAGGAAGATTTCTCTGGTTTACATATTGCTTTAGATTGTGCACATGGTGCTACATCTTCTTTAGCTCCATATTTATTTGCAGATTTAGAAGCTGATATTTCAACAATGGGAACTTCACCGAACGGTATGAATATTAACGCCGGAGTAGGTTCTACGCATCCAGAAGTATTAGCTGAATTAGTAAAAGAAAAAGGTGCTGACATTGGTCTTGCTTTTGATGGTGACGGAGACCGTTTAATCGCAGTAGACGAAAAAGGAAACATCGTTGATGGCGATCAAATTATGTTTATTTGCGCGAAGTATATGAAAGAAACTGGTCAATTGAAACATAATACAGTTGTTTCAACAGTTATGAGTAACTTAGGTTTCTACAAAGCGCTTGAAGCAAACAATATTACAAGTGATAAAACAGCAGTTGGTGATCGCTACGTAATGGAAGAGATGAAACGTGGTGGATATAACCTGGGCGGAGAACAATCAGGTCATATTATCTTACTTGATTACATTACAACTGGTGATGGAATGTTAAGTGCACTTCAACTTGTAAATATCATGAAAATGACGAAAAAACCATTATCTGAGCTTGCAGGCGAGATGACAAAATTCCCACAATTACTAGTAAATGTTCGTGTAACAGATAAGAAACTAGCACTAGAAAATGAGAAAATTAAAGAAATTATTCGTGTTGTAGAGGAAGAAATGAACGGAGACGGTCGTATTCTTGTTCGTCCATCTGGAACAGAACCACTTATTCGTGTAATGGCAGAAGCACCGACACAAGAAATTTGTGATGGGTATGTACATCGTATTGTAGAAGTTGTGAAAGCTGAAGTTGGCGTTGAATAATTAGCCGATTTTATTTAAAAGGAGCACAAAAAGTGCTCCTTTTTCATATTTTTTATAGACAATGAAAAAAATTTCATTGACGATTTATATTGTTTGTTATACGATGGTCTTGTTCTTTTTCTCAAAGGAAATATTGTAAATTATAAAAGCGCCAGAACTACAAGTAGTGTAGTTGACGAGGTGGAGTTTATCGAGATTTCGGCGGATGACTCCCGGTTGTTCATCACAACCGCAATCTTTTACTTAAAACATTAAGGTGACTTAGTGGACAAAGGTGAAAGTGTGATGAGAGAAGAGGAACGGATGAATACTAGCTGTATAAGTATATACGGACTTTAACCCAATCGAGAGGAAGGTGAAAGCCGTTACAAGCTTACAGGGCTAGCAATATGTAATCCGTTTTTTAGTATAAATAAAAATGGTATCGGACTATGTCGTTACATGTTCGCAGAGCAGTGTAAGCATTTGTAACGGCGACTAAACATGTGTGGAATCGTAGGATTTATTGGAGAGCAAGATGCAAAGGAAATTTTATTAAAAGGTTTAGAAAAGCTAGAATATCGCGGATATGATTCAGCAGGTATTGCAGTACAAGCAGAGAACGGTGTTATTGTATACAAAGAAAAAGGCCGTATTGCAAAACTTCGCGAAGTCGTAGAAGAGAATGTAGCAGCAAGCGTGGGAATCGGTCACACACGCTGGGCTACACACGGTGTTCCAAGCAAATTAAACGCGCATCCGCATCAAAGTACATCAAAACGTTTTACACTAGTTCATAACGGTGTAATTGAAAACTATGAATTAGTGAAAAAAGAATATTTACAAGATGTAACGTTCGTAAGTGAAACAGATACAGAAATTATCGTGCAGCTTATGGAACAACAAGTAAGTACAGGACTAAGTGTAGAAGATGCGTTCCGAAAAACGTTATCTCTTTTACATGGTTCTTACGCAATCGGACTACTTGATGCTGAAAATCCAAACATGATTTATGTTGCTAAAAACAAAAGCCCGCTATTAGTAGGTGCTGGTGATAACTTTAATGTTATTGCAAGCGACGCTATGGCGATGTTACAAGTTACAGATCAATTTATCGAGTTAATGGATAAAGAAATGGTAATCGTAACAAAAGAAAGCATTACAATTAAAAACTTACAAGGTGAAACGATTGAACGTGCACCGTTTACAGCGGAATTAGACGCAAGTGATATTGAAAAAGGAACGTATCCTCATTTCATGCTAAAAGAAATCGACGAGCAACCACTTGTAATCCGTAATATTATTCAAAAGTACCAAGATGAAAATGGCGGAATTGAATTAGATCAAGATATCCGTAACGCAATTTTAGATAGCGATCGCATTTACATCATTGCATGTGGAACAAGTTATCATGCAGGTCTTGTTGGAAAGCAATTCATTGAGAAATTTGCGAAAGTACCAGTTGAAGTACATGTAGCAAGTGAATTCTCTTACAACATGCCATTATTAACAGAAAGACCATTCTTCATTTACATTTCACAAAGTGGTGAAACAGCTGATAGCCGTGCAGTACTTGTGCAAACAAATGAAATGGGTCATAAAGCATTAACAATTACAAACGTACCTGGTTCTACGCTTTCTCGTGAAGCTGATTATACACTTCCTTTATATGCAGGACCAGAAATCGCAGTTGCATCGACGAAAGCATACACAGCACAGCTTGCAGTACTTTCAATCTTAGCGGCTGACATTGCAAAAGCAAAAGGTGAGGTTCTTGATTTCGATTTAACACATGAATTAGGACTTGTAGCAAATGCAATGGTAGTACTTTGTGATCAAAAAGAAGAGATGGACGCATTAGCAAAACAATTTTTAGCAACAACGCGTAACTGCTTCTTCATCGGACGTAGCGTAGACTTCTTCGTAGGTTTAGAAGGTGCGTTAAAACTAAAAGAAATCTCTTACATCCAAGCAGAAGGATTTGCTGGAGGAGAATTAAAACACGGTACAATCGCCTTAATCGAAAACGGTACACCAGTTATCGCCCTTGCTACACAAGAGCACGTAAACCTTGGAATTCGTGGTAACGTGAAAGAAGTAGTAGCACGCGGAGCTAACCCATGTATCATTTCAATGAAAGGCTTAGAAATGGAAGGAGACAGCTTCGTATTACCAGCTGTACACGAAGCACTAGCACCGCTAGTAGCAGTTATTCCATTCCAACTTATCTCATACTACGCAGCGCTTCACCGCGAATGTGACGTTGATAAGCCACGTAACTTAGCTAAATCTGTTACTGTTGAGTAGGAGATTGGTAGAGTAACTAGATTATTGTAAATTTAAAATAAAGTCACGACATTTATAAAAAAGTTGTGAAGCTTTGCCCCTTTGGATATGATTATCTAAAGGGGCATTTTTGTGTCGAAAAAAAAGAACATCTAAAATCGATAAGTGGATTAAAGAGGGGCAAGGAACTGGCAGTGGGATTTAAAAAGTATAAAAACCGGCAGACAACATGAGGTTTTATCGAATTTGGGACGGAACTACTTTTATTTAACTGAATTTTCTGTTGTTTTTTCGGATATTCGTTGATGGAAAAAAACCACTGATTAAAGTTTCACTTTATTGAACAAATTAGATTACTAGACATTACGAGGGGGTTTATTAATGAAGGTGAAAGAAAAAACATATTTAAGTATAGAAGAGATTATTTCATTACCAACCTTATCAAGTACAAACATAAGTGACGATGGCAAAAATGTAGCATTTGTTAAGAAGACAGCTAACTGGAAAGAAAATACATATAGGAATCATATATGGATATATGAAAAAGATAAGGAGCAGAGTTACCCATTAACAACTGGGGATATAGACAGTATACACCCATTATGGTCCCCAGATTCTAGGGATATCGCATACCTTAACCCAGTTGGTGAGGGGGATAATAAGAAAAATCAAATCTTTGTTAAGTCAATAGATGGTTATAGTGAGTTACAAATTACTGATGAGGAAGAAGGGGTCAGTACATTCAAATGGGAGCCTACTGGTAAAGGTTTTTATTATGTTGCACAGTCAAAAGAATGTGAGGAAATAAAGAAACGTAAAGAGCTATATGGGGACTTCCAACATGCAGGTAAGGAACATCGGAATAATTGTTTATATTACATTGAAATAGAAAAAGTGATACAAAATGATAAAGAGGAGCGAGAGGTTAGCGGTGTTTATCAATTAACTGAGGGTAAGGATTTTTATATACATAACTTTGATATTTCAAATGATGGGAAAAAGGTTGTATTTATGGCTACGCCAAGCCTAAGCGATTATATGAATGGTGATCTATACATATTAGATATTGAAGTTGGCAAACTACAAAAAATGAATATAGATAAGTTGTTAGGAGAGAGCGTTTGCTTTTCTCCTGAGGGCAGCAAAATATGTTACTCAGCAAGCATAAGGGAGAAGGAGTACTATAAGACTCATATACAAGACAGTACATTAGAGATATATGATATGAATAATGGAGAGCTAATTCGACCTTTACTAGATTTTGATAGTACGGTTATGCCATTACAGTGGACAGCTAAAGGAATTTTAATTAGATGGCAGGATAAAACGAATTACCTCACTGGCTTGCTATCTGAGGATGGCACTGTAGAAATGTTAAGTGAAAACGTAGATGGCTTTATAATGGATGCTTCTATAACAAGGGATGGAAAACATATATCCTATAATAAAGCTATTACAAATGAAACCTTTGAAATCTATTTAGACGATAAAAAAATAACGAATGAAAATATCTTTTTCGAAGGAAAGCTTAAAAGTAATAGAGAAATAATCTCATGGAAAAGTAGTGATGGTCTTGAAATAGAGGGTGTTTTATCAACTCCAGTAGAGTTTGACGCAAATGGAAAATATCCCTTATTAGTAGTAATCCATGGTGGACCAGCTTGGGCATCCTTTCCGATATTTTCAGACTGTTTTAATGAGAAATATCCGATTGAACAGTTTGTTGAAAAAGGCTTTATCGTTTTAGAGCCAAACTATAGGGGAAGTTCTGGTTATGGTAATGAATTTTTAAAAGCAAACTATAGAAAACAGGGAATTGCTGACTATGATGATGTTATATCTGGAGTGGATAAACTAGTTGAGCAAGGGATGGTAGATAAAGATAGAGTAGGAGTTATGGGATGGAGTAACGGAGGATATATATCAGCCTTCTGTTCTACGTTTAGTAATAGATTTAAAGCTATTTCAGTTGGGGGCGGAATTACTAACTGGAGTACCCATTATGTAAATACAGATATCCCTTACTTTATTAGAATGCATTTAGGAAATACTCCATGGAATGATCCAGATATATATACAAAAACATCGCCAATGACATATATTAAATCAGCCTGTACGCCCACCTTAATCCAACATGGCGAAAAGGATGCAAGAATTCCAACTCTAAACGCATATGAGCTATATCAAGGATTAAGGGATATGGAAGTGGATGCAGAATTAATTATATTTAAAGGAATGGCATATAGTTCTGACCAGCCCGGAATGAATGTGGCTATTATGAAGCAGAATTTGATGTGGTTTTCACACTATATTCTTGGAGAAAGTATGAAAGATTTTAGGGTTTTATAATGGATATCCTCACAGGATACATAAGGATGAAACAGTCTTCATAAGGAGGGCTGTTTTCATATTTAGCTTGTGATTGTAGCTCTTGCTTCTGGTTCATCTGCAAGTATACGTATTATTAGATTTTCAGATAGATAAACGTTATAAGGTAACTTATAACGTTTATATAAATATAAATTACTTCTATAGATAAGTTTGTATTATATCCAATTGTGAATAGTTTAGGTAATCTATTGTATATCAAAAAACCGAAATCTGATTGTAGATTTCGGTTTCACTTTATGTGAGAGAATGATTGTGTTTCTTATTAGCTTATATTTAAAAGATGAACTGTTCTTATGCAGTCTTATTTAATTTATATGCTTCACGGTTATTTTTTTTGAAAAGTTTTGGGAAAACATAACCATCTAATCCAATACGTCCAGCATTATGTCCTGCAACTAAAATGAACATAGTTAAAATAAGCAGGTTTGGGTTTACACTAACAGTTCCGCTTAATAAAAATGAAAGGTTCATTATGATGCCGAAAAATGCAGCTGTTTTTGTTAATCCACCTAAAATCAAACCTAGCCCTACTAAAATTTCTCCCCATTGAACTAAAAAGCTAAATAGGTCTGCGTTTGGAAGAACAAAATGTTGAAGAAAATCTGCCCACCAACCTTGTACTGCAGGGTGGTCACCTGATGCTTGAGCGATAGCTCCTTTTAGAAAACCACTTGCGTCAAAAGATTGTCCAAAAACTTTTCCTATTCCAGCAGCAAGCCATGCATATCCTATGTAAAGTCGTAAAAATAATAATATGAAAGTAGCGCGTTTATCAGTTCTTAAAAAATTGATAACCATTGAAATCCCTCCAATGTATTGTATTTACATGTTTATTATATATCCATTGTGAATAGATTCACAATGGATATAATGTGAACAAAAATTATGATTTTTCATTTGTACATAAAGTATTTGGAAATTTATTTTTTGGAGGATGAACAATAAATGAGGGATGGGAGCTTTCCACTAAAATAGATAGCTCCCATAGTAAATAGATTAATGCACGTTCTTTTAACTAGTTACTATTAGTTTATCTTTTCTTTATTATTTCTCTGGTTTTATATAAGGAACTACTTGCGCAGTAGCTCCTACAGAGGCACCGCGAATAAAGCCTTGGTTTTCTAACGCCTTAAAATTCTCTGTTTTCCCGGTTAGCATGACACCTAAAATTTTCACTTGATCAAAGGGTTTGTTTTTGTTTGATTTTAAAAACTTCTGAATGCCTTCATCATGTCCATCGTCATCGTATTGTTTAAGTGAATCAACGAACTCTTTGTACGCTTCTTCAGGGGACTTATCTGGATTGAATCCGTAAACCGGCATACCAGCAGGCCCTTTACTTTCATCTCCAATTGGTGATGTCATATATAGCCATACAATGTTTAAGGTATCTGGAATTTTTTCTTTAATTTCTTGTAATGTATAGGGTTGATTGAATGAGAGAGCAACTTCTGCAACATAGTTGTTCATTTGTGAAACTTCGCCTAATTCATTTTGGACACCATCATGATATTCTTTAATAGCTGGATTATAAAATGTCGCGAATTTATTTTTAGTTTGTTTATCGTACTCATAGAACTCTGTATCGGACCAATAAAAGCCGGGCGTTAATTCGTTGGTATCAATGTTGGTACGGAGCCAACCATAGGAACTTGTTAATGTGTTCCACGGGACTACATAACCATTAATATTTTTAGAACGATTTGATATAATATTGCCGCCAAACATGGATGAGTTACTCGTTACTTGAGAATCAATTTGCACATTCGGTTCTGCAATTGCGTTATGTAAAAAGAGATGTTCGTGAAGTTTCGTAGAACTTTTCGCTGCGAAGTAATTACCGATCTTATAAAATATAGGGATAAGTATTATTACGACGATAATAGAAGTAATAATGGTTTTGAGTAATTGCTTACGTTTCGCTTTTTTTAACGCATCTTTTAAAGAAGTGTCCATTAAGTTTTTCCTCCTACTGTAGAATGAATTATTTTACGTGCGCGATGTAATTTTTGTTTGACACTGTTTACTTGAATATCTAATATTAGAGCGATTTCTTCATATGAAAAGTTGTAATAGTACTTTAAAAAGAAGGCTTCTTTATATTCTAGTTTTATATCTTTTAATAGATAGAAAATCTCATCTTTATTTAAAACAGCATCCAATTCTCGGTCTGTATATTGTAATTTTGAATAAATCTCTTCAGTTAAATAGATGTTTTGCTGCTCCTTTTTTCTCTTCAAGTCAATGTATTCGTTTAATGCGACTCTGAAAAACCATGGACGTATGTTACTCTCGGTTAGGTCATCTAGCAACGTGTATACTTTATAGAAAGTATTTTGGATGATGTCTTCTGCATCTTCTTTTATAGCCCCTTTCGCTAGTAATAGTTTGAACACTTCCTCTCCTAAACTGATAAGATAGGAGGTCAATATATTTTCTTTTCCCATCACTTTTCCTCCCTACACTTATACAACGGATAGGTAATGATAAATGTATACACTTTAAATTTAAATAAGTTATTAACTATGGTTTATAGTATAGGATACTTCATAAACAGGAATAGATATTTTATTTGTTGGAATATTAAATCCCTAATGTTAAAATGGAATGTGGAGATATATGGAAAGGAGACAAAGACTGGATATGTGTACGAACTTGTAATGATTAGAAACTAGATAGATAAATTTTTCTCTCGTAAGTGAGGGTTTATTTAACTGTCTGTAAATCATTCAAGGATTGCATATTTGGCTTGTACATCCCTTTTGTAAAGATAATGCGTAGGGAAATTTATATCTCTTATATAAAATATGCGTCCTTTAAACTTGGAGGAGTATAGTATGAATCAATTAAAAAATAAAGTAGCTGTGGTTACAGGTGTTAGTCGTCTAGATGGTATTGGAGCAGCGATTTGTAAAGAATTAGCTGAAGCAGGATACGATGTCTTTTTTACGTACTGGACGAATTACGATAAAGAGATGCCTTGGGGCGTTGATCCAAAAGAACAAATACAATTAAAAGAAGAGCTGATAAAGAACGGTGTTGAAGTATCAAGTATGGAGTTAGATTTAACTCGGAATGATGCGCCGGAACAACTTATAAATAAAGTTACTGAACAAATGGGGTACCCTGATATATTAATTAATAACGCAGCATATTCTACGAATAATGATTTCTCTAATTTGACTGCTGAAGAGTTAGATAAACATTATATGGTAAATGTTCGCGGCACTACATTGTTAAGTAGTAAGTTTGCCCAAGGATTTGATAAAAAATCTGGTGGTAGAATTGTGAATATGACGTCGGGACAATTTAAAGGGCCTATGGCTGGAGAATTAGCGTATGCAACGACGAAGGGAGCTATTGACGCTCTCACTAGTACGTTAGCAGCAGAAGTGGCTCATTTAGGGATAACGGTTAATGCGATTAATCCAGGTCCAACTAATACGGGATGGATGACTGAAGAGATAAAGCGCGGGTTAACACCGATGTTTCCTTTTGGCAGAATTGGTGAACCAAAGGATGCAGCAAGGCTTATTAAGTTTTTAGTGAGTGAAGAAGCCGGGTGGATTACAGGACAAGTTATTCATTCAGAAGGTGGATTTAAGAGATAAATTTATAAATAAAAAGAAGGTATCTCATTTTAGTGAGATACCTTCTTTTTAATCTTTCTTCAATCTTCGTGCAACACCATTCCCTAATGACTGTAATCCTTGAACGAGGATAATCAAAATAAAGACTGTTGCATACATTACTTCAGGTTCGTAGCGTAAATGCCCGAATCGATATGCTAAATCACCAAGGCCGCCAGCACCTACAAGTCCAGCCATTGCTGTTGCACCGATTAAGCCGATCGTTGCGATTGTTAATCCAAGTACGAGAGACGGGCGAGCTTCTTTAACCATAACGTGCCAAATGATTTTTAAAGTAGAGACTCCCATTGCTTGATATGCTTCAATGACACCACGGTCCACTTCTAATAAAGCAGTTTCCATTAAACGGGCAATGTAAGGGGCTGTGAAGACAACAAGTGGTACGATAACACCTTGCACGCCAATGGACGTTCCCATTAGAAACTTTGTAAAAGGTAAAATGAAGAATAATAGAATGATAAACGGAAGAGAACGAATGATATTAATAACTGTATTAAGAATAGGATAGATAATTTTATTTTCTCGCTGTCCACCAGGTCTCGTTAAAACAAGTGTGACACCGAGTGGTAATGCAATAAGAATAGAGATAAGTAGTGAAATAGATGTCATTTGAAATGTTTGAATTGTTGCTTCCCATATTACGTTACCCCACTCATCCAAAAAGGACTTGTTTCCCATAATCTGTTCTACCTCCTTCTACGATGATCCCTTGTTCTTGTAAAAATGATAAGGCACGGTGTACTTCACTTTTTTCACCTTGCATATGAACGATCAGTTTTCCATATGCCCCATGTTTTAACTGCGTAATATTGCCTGATAAAATATTAGGATATACGTGGAAACGTTTTGTAGCGACAGCTAACGCTGGTTCTCCTGAAGCGGTTCCTATAAATGAAAGTGTTACGATTTCCCCGGTGCTTTGTAGTTCTTTCTGTACCTCTTCTGGAATTTTAGCTGCAAACGCGCTATTTACAAATTTCTTCGTTGTTACATGTTGTGGATCTGTAAAAATGTCCTTCACTGTTCCACTTTCAACGACAGATCCATGTTCCATTACAGCAACTTGGTCACAAATACGCTGGATGACATTCATTTCGTGTGTAATTAGCAAAATCGTAATTCCGATTTCTTCGTTGATCTTTAATAATAAATCAAGAATAGAATCGGTCGTTTCCGGATCTAATGCGCTCGTTGCTTCATCACTTAATAAAACTTCAGGCTCATGAGATAGTGCGCGAGCGATTGCTACACGTTGTTTTTGACCACCAGATAATTCACTTGGATAGGCATCTTTTTTATTAAAGAGATCAACAATGCGTAAATACTTTTCTACCCTTTTTTCAATTTCATTTTTGGGAAGACCAGATAGACGTAAGGGTAGTGCGATGTTTTCATAAACGGTAACGGTTTTAAGTAAATTGAATCCTTGAAAAATCATGCCGATTTTTTGTCTCGCTTTTGCGAGTTCTTTCGTCGATAAGGTTGTTAAATCTTGTTCGTTTATAATGATATTTCCTGTCGTTGGTTTTTCTAATAAATTTACACAACGAATTAATGTACTTTTACCAGCGCCGCTATATCCGATGATTCCAAATACTTCACCCTTTTTTACTTTAAGGGAAGTTGGTTTAAGGGCCTCAACATTCCCTTTTTTTGTTGAAAATACTTTGGAGATGTTTTTTAATTCAATCATTATAGTCAGCTCCTACCAAGACGGTAAAACAGAACCATCGAATTTTTTCTCAATGAAATCTTTTACTTCTTTAGATTGATAAGCTTTCTTTAATTTATTTACAACAGCATCATCTTTATTTTCAGTACGCACAACGACCCAGTTCACATATGGTGAATCTTTTCCCTCGCGGAAAATAGAATCTTTTGCTGGACTTAATTTTGCACCTAATGCAAAGTTTGTATTAATCGCAGCTGCCTTCACTTCACTTAGCTGCGTTGGTAATTGAGATGCCTCTAATTCAACAATCTTTAAATTTTTCGGATTTTCAATTACATCTTTTGCAGTCGCTTTTTCTGTAGCTTTTGGATCAACTTTTAAAACACCTGCTTTTTCAAATAGCTTTAAAGCACGCAACTCATTTGTTGGGTCATTTGGGACAGCAATTGCGTCACCCTCTTTTAATTCTTTTACATCTTTTAAGTTTTTAGAGTATATACCCATAGGGAATGTTACTGTGGAAAATACTTCAGTTAATTTCATATTACGTTCAGCTTTAAATACGTCTAAATAAGATTTTGTTTGGTAGCTATTTACATCGAGGCTTTTTTCATCTAAAGATACGTTTGGTGCTACATAATCATTAAATACCTTTATATCGATTTGGAGGCCATCTTTTGCTGCAACTTCTTTCACCCTTTCAAAAATTTGTTCATGCGGTCCGCCTGTTACACCAACTGTAATCTTTTTCTCATCTAATGCTTTTACCTCTTTATCAGAATTAGCACCACATGCGCCTAACAATAATACAGCTCCACTTACAATACTTAATAATATCTTTTTCATCTATAATTCCCCCTTAATATACGTTCCAAAATAAAAAGCACCTCTCAAAAATAAGAGAGGTGCCGAATAGACGAAATAGGTTCCTCTCTTATCTTCCAAAACGAAAATCGTTCTGCAGGAATTAGCACCTTAGCTTATACGTTATAAGCTCGGTTGCCGGGCATCATCGGGCCAGTCCCTCCGCCACTCTTGATAAGAGTATGTGTATGTAGTTTTTAAATATGGTACTAATAGTAAATGTTACAAAAAGAATTGTCAATATTATTTTCTGAATATATTTTATTTTAAGGTAATGGAAACATTCCCTTTTTTATGTCCGGTCTCTACGTACGTATGAGCCTCTGAAATTTCTTCTAACGGGTAAGTTTTATCGATAACTGGCTTTAATTTTTCTTCTTCCGTTAGCATTTTTAGTAGAAGCATATCTTCTTTGCTTACTTTTGCCATCGTTCCGTTGACTGATACGTATTTACCGTTAGCTGTTAATGCGCTCTTGCAATAGGATTTTTTAATTTTTCCAACTGCATCGAATATAATATCGTAGCGTTCATCGCGTTTTGTAAAATCTTCTTTCGTATAGTCAATTACGTGATTAGCTCCTAAAGATTGTACTAACTCAAAATTTGAATTGCTACAAACAGCTGTAACAGTCGCACCGAAATATTTAGCAAGTTGCACAGCAGCGGTACCTACTGATCCGGAAGCGCCATATATAAGTACTTGTTGTCCCTTTTTTATGTGCCCTTTTCTCAGAAAATGTAATGCTGAAGTTCCGCCGAAAGGAATAACTGCCGCTTCTTCATACGTCACATTGGTAGGTTTTAATGCTATCAATCCACTTTCATATACGCATGCGTATTCAGCATAACCACCAACGTTAAGTCCTGTTAATGCAAAGATGTAATCTCCTTTTTTGAATTGAGTTACATCCGTTCCTACTTCCTCAATTTCACCAGATAACTCTACACCGAGTATAGGCTTTCTTGGTTTTCTAAAACCTAATACAAATCGCATAGGAATCCAAAATAAAAGAGGACTAGTGAAGCTTCGCATTCTACAATCTCCAGTAGTTACACTTGTTGCGTGAATCTTAACTAATACTTCATTCTTTTTAGGAGTAGGTTTCTCTACATCTTGAAGTTTGAGAACATTAGGCGGCCCATACTTTGTGCAAATAATTGCTTTCATAATGACCTCCTGAATTTAGTTGTTTTTATTTACAACATATTTAAGTATTTCTTTAAACATGTTGTTATTCGAGAAATAAAGTTAAATAGAAATATTAAAAAGTATATAGATTTCAAAGGAAAATAGATGATATCCTTTTGGAAAGGAGGAGAAATTATGAAAAAACTTATTTTAACTTCTAGTATGATCCTTGCAGTTATTTTAGGTGCAGGGTGTAGTAATGAGAAAACAGCAAAGACGGATGAACCGAAAAAAGAATCAGTTCAAAAAGAAAAGGAATTAGCAGCGAAGGATGTTTTCAAGAAAACGAACGAAGCTTTTAAAAACGAAGAAAATGTAACGATGACATATGATGTAGGGATAAAAGCTGAGGGAACAGAGATGGATATATTAAAGGCTAAAATGCAATTAGAGCCAAAGACAAAGAATTCTCGTTCTGAAATGAATATTTCTGGTACAGATGTTGTAGTGTATACTGTGGATGGTAAAGTTGCTGGTGAGGTGAAAAACCCTAATACAGGAGAAGTTATATCTGTACCGGAGGAGCAATTAAATGCTGGCGGAATGAAAGCCACTCAAGATATTATAGATAATTTAGAAGTGCCAGCAGTAGTTTTAGATAAAATGAAGATGGAGAAAAGCGGAGATAAATATAAGCTGACGTTTATATTAAAAGGGCAAGAAACAGAGAGTATGTTAACTAGCATGGATGAAACGCAGAAGAAAATGCTACAAGCACAAAACGCAAAGATAGAAGAAGTGGATGCGGAATATATCATTACAAAAGATTTTAAATATGAATCAGCGAAGATAGATATGATTATGAGTAGTAATGGTAAGGATAAGGCACACATTATTACGAATGCAAAATATACATCGTACGAAAAGTTTGAGCCAATACAGCTGCCAGCAGCAAAGTAACAGTTTTGATGAGGGAGGGACCTAAAATAAAGGGTCTCTCTCTTTTTTGTTAATACCTTCTTCGTAGGAAAGTAGGTACAATATGAAGAGGAAGAACGTTAGAAGGGGAGAGTGCCATTTGAAAAAAAGAAAGATAGCAGTTGTTATTGTAGCGTATACAGTGTTGCTCGCGACATCTATATATACATACAAAGAGCAACTGGATCATCCTATTATGAGTGATGTAGGAAAGTTGCTTCCAACGAAAATTAAACGTGTTGAAAATGCTGAGGATGAAAGTTCATTAAAAAAGTTAGTGCAAGATGCAAAAGTATCTGGAGAGAAGATTTCTATTGCAGGTATGCAACATAGCCAAGGCGGGCAGACATATTATCCTAACGGTACGATGCTTGATATGAAAGGATATAATGAAATATTAGAATTCGATCCGGAGAAGAAGAGGATTAGGGTGCAAAGTGGTGTCACATGGAATGACATTCAAAAGAAAATCAATCCATATGGTCTTGCAGTTCAAGTGATGCAATCTCAAAATATTTTTACTGTTGGTGGTTCATTAAGTGTAAATGTACATGGGCGTGATATTCGTCATGAAGCATTGATTGATACAGTAGAGTCGTTCAGATTGTTAATGGCAGATGGTACGGTGCGTAATGTAAATAGAGAAGAAAATGCTGACTTGTTTCCGTATGTAATTGGAGGATATGGATTATTTGGTGTGATTTTAGATGTGACGCTACAGTTAACAAACGATGAATTGTATGAAACGGACACGAAGGTACTAGATTATAAAGAATACTCTTCATACTTTAAGAATAAAGTGCGAAGGGACGAGAATATACGTATGCATTTAGCACGTATTTCTGTTGCCCCAAATTCATTTTTAAAAGAAATGTATGTGACAGATTATGTACTGGCAGAAGATCAACAGAAGCTGGGAGAGTACAGCAAATTAAAAGAAGAAAATATTATAGCTGCGCCGAAATTCTTACTTGGGTTATCACGTTATAGTGACTGGGGAAAGGGCGCATTTTGGGATATACAAAGAAGTTATTTTGAACGTACAGATGGTAAGTACGAAACTCGAAATAACGTAATGAGATCTGATAGTGCTTTTATGGAATACGATAATCCAAACTTGACCGAAGTTTTACAAGAGTACTTTGTACCGATAGATGGTTTTGCAGAGTATATAGATGATTTGCGAAGTGTTTTAAATGAAGAGGAATTAAACCTTCTTAACATCACAATCCGCTATGTAGAAAAGAATGAGAATGCGGTGCTATCTTATGCGAAAGATGATATGTTTGCGCTTGTGCTTCTAATTAATCAAGGGCGTTCTGAAGATGAAATAAAGAAAACAAAAGTGGTCATTCAAAAGATGATTGATGTTACGTTAAAGCATAATGGAAGTTATTATTTACCGTATTATTCTTATCCGGAAAAGGAGCAACTAAAGAAAGCGTATCCTCGCATAGAAGAATTCCTTCAGAAGAAGAAGGAAGTAGACCCAGAGGAAAGGTTTGTGAATTTATTTTATAAGGAGTATAGCAAATGACATATAGAAGATTTGTAGCCTCACAAAGCATTATTATGATGGCGGGTAGTATGGTATTTCCTTTTTATATACTATTGCTTCGAAATGTAGGAAATAGTTTCTCGCAATTTGGCTGGGCGTACGGCTTATTTGCCTTAACTTCAGCTCTAGTATATCCGTTAGTTGGAAGAATCTCTGATAGGGTAGGTGATAGAAAGTTATTAATTATATACGCATGGTCCATGGCTATATTAATGCTTTTTTTCCCTATTGCAACAGAAGTTTGGCATGTATACATTCTCCAAATTTTAATGGGTATTTTAGGTGCTGTGCAGCGTAATACGGAGAAGACATCGTTAGCACGAAAGGTAGAACAGAAAAAAGCTGGTTATGAGATTGGAAAATATCATGTGTGGACATCGGTTGGAGGAGCAGTAGCAGTTATTGCAACGGGATATTTAGTAGATTTCTTTACGATTGGCACCATTTTTTATATAGCATCTATTTTATATGCAGTGAGTGGAATTGTATTAAGTAGCAAAAAAATATAATCATACCCATTTTTACCTGATTACCCTTTATTTGTTATACTTATGGAGAAGACAAAAGAAAAGGGGACATTGCCTTTGATGAAATTTATAGTTTTAGCTATTCTCACTTTGTTTTTGATTCCATGGACTAGAAGCGGTAATAAAATTCGCGCGGTGGATAAAGGAGGAAATGAGAAAGTTGTAAAGGGTAAGAAATCATCTATTTTAGTTATTCCTGTTTTATTTTGGATAGGTATTGCAATCTATGAATATTTCTGGCTAATTGATGATCGAGCAGATTCTATTCTTACTCATTATTCTGTTGCAGTAGCGATTTTAATTGGGCTTGTTTTATTCTCACAAGAGCAGGTAGGGAAATTAGAAGGTACGTTAAAGGGACTTCTAATGTTTGTTTTACTCGCAAGTTACAGCTATTTTGGTTATTTGCACGATATAGTAATCACGCAAAAAAAATATGATTCTGTTGTGAAGATCGAGAAAGATATTTCAGAGCCATTTACTGAAAATGATCAGCCGTTTACAGTTCCGCCTAAAACAGCGGAAAATAAAATGAAAAAGGTATTTGGGGATATTCCGAAAGTAGCTTATTTTGAGCTAGGGGAATTAACGCCACAAATGGTAAATGGTGAGGCTTTATATGTAGCACCGATTGAAGTTTCAGGCTTTTTTAAAGCACGTAAAGCTGAGACAATTCCAGGGTACGTAACGATGTCAGGTACGAATCCTGATGCGGAAGCGAAACTGCATCTTGGTTATAAAATGAAATATGTGCCGAGCATGTTTTTCGGTAATAAATTAGAACGTGTCGTTCGAAAAGCAGAGCCAGATTTAGTTTTTAAAGGGAAACCAAAATTTGAAGTTGATGATAAAGGGAAACCGTATTATACAATGACGTATGGTGAATTTATTTCAGGAAGATCTGGATTTGAAGTAGAAGGTGTTGTAGTAGTAGACGCACAAACAGGTGAAGTGAAAAGATACGACAAAGGAAAGGCACCTAAATTCGTTGATGGCGTATTAAATCACGAGACTGCATCTACATTAAATACGTATTTCGGTAAATATATTCACGGATTTTGGAATACAAAATTCTCACAAACGGATATGAAGATTCCGACTGAGTGGGGAACGAAAGAAGGAGTTACACCAATCTTCGGTAAGGATGGAACGTTATATTATTTTACTGATTTCACCTCTCCGAAAGAAGGAGTAGATTCTGCACTAGGCTATTCGCTTATTGATGCGCGTACAGGTAAGTTGTATTACTATAACGGAAAAGAAGTAAAGGGAATTATGGATGGTTCGGCTGCTACAGAAGTAGTGGATAATTCCTTTAAGAGAGAGAAATGGCATGGAACAATGCCGGTTATTTATAACGTATATGGTAAACCTTCTTGGATTGTACCGGTTATTGATGACGGCGGATTAGTACGTGCTCATACTGTCATATATGCTTCTAATGCAAAAGTGTTTGCAACAGGTTCAACGCAAAAAGAAGCACTTGAGAATTATAAAAATGCGCTGAGCGGAAGTGGTGACTCATTTAGACCGACTTCAAATGGGAAAGAAGCGCAAAAAGAAGGTACTGTACAACGTGTGTATAAAGAAAAATCAGGTGAAAATACGATTGTGTACGTACTATTAGAAAACGAGCAAAAAGTATTCATGGTACCGGCGAAGAAATTCCCATATGCAATGTTTACAGAAGTAGGAGATCCAATTCAAATCACATATTTAGACACAGGAGAAATGATGGCATCTGTATCTAAATTTACAAATAGTAATTTGAAAAAGTAAAGCGATAGAGATTCTATCGCTTTTTTTACATTATTAAACAGGAAAATACGGTATACTTGACGTATATTTATGTTGTAACTATAATTGTTACGATTGAGTATTTATATGAAAGGGTGAATGGAAAAAGTGAATGGAGTTAATCACGAAGTATATAAACCTGTAAAGACAAACAGGTTATGGATGATTCTTGTATTAGGGACACTTACGGCAATTGGGCCATTATCTATTGATATGTATTTGCCTTCTTTACCAAAGTTAACGGATGATTTACAAACGGGTGCATCCCTCGCGCAGCTTACATTAACTGCTTGTCTGCTTGGGCTTTCAGTAGGACAGTTATTTATTGGTTCAATCAGTGACATTTACGGAAGGCGCAAACCTCTTATTATCGCTCTTATTATTTATGTTGCTTCTTCGTTACTTTGTGCTGTTGCACCATCTATTTGGAGTTTAGTGCTTTTACGTTTCTTACAAGGTGCTTCAGGATCTGCTGGTATTGTTATATCACGTGCAATGGTACGCGATATGTATTCAGGTTCTGAAATGACGAAGTTTTTCTCATTACTTATGTTAGTAAACGGGGCAGCACCTATTTTGGCACCGATTATTGGAGGACAATTATTACAGTTCACATCATGGCGCGGCGTCTTTATCGTGCTTGGAGCAATTAGTGTATTCATGCTAATATCAGCTACTTTCGTATTACGTGAAACATTACCTCCTGAAGAAAGAGAGACAGGTGGATTATCAGGAACGCTGGCAACATACGGAAAGCTTTTGAAAGATCGTTTATTTATGGGATATGCATTATCGCAAGGGTTAGTAACAGCTGCAATGTTTGCTTATATTTCTGGTTCACCGTTCGTGTTGCAAAATATATACGGGGCATCACCACAACAGTTTAGTTTGTTCTTTGCAATTAACGGTATTGGTATTATTATTGCTAGCCAAGTTACTGGCCGCTTAGCGGGGAAAGTTAATGAGAAAACTTTATTTGTTGCTGGTATTATTATTGCGGCTGTTGGCGGTCTATCATTACTACTTACAATCGCACTTGGAATAGGGCTAATCGGTGTTTTATGCTCGCTATTTCTTGTTGTATCAAGTGTTGGGGTTGTATCAACAACCGGCTTCTCGTTAGCGATGAGAAATCAAAAACAAGCAGCAGGAACAGCATCAGCTTTACTAGGTTTATTACAGTTCATTTCAGGAGCACTTGTTGCACCGCTAGTAGGTATTGGTGGAAGTAATACAGCATTACCGATGGGGGTTGTTATAGCTCTTTGTGAAATTGGTGCTGTATTATGTTATCTATTTATGGCTAGAAGAAGTGAGAAGCAGTTTGAACTGCAACAAAATAAAAAGTTAGAAGCTTAATACAAAAGAGCTGATTCAAACATTTCTTTGAATCAGCTCTTTTTTTCATTTCTTTGAAATAACTCATACATATTATTCATGATCGCATCATATAAGAAAGCAAGTTTATCCCATACCCAGCGGTTACTGTCGACCTCTTTCTCCCCGCAATCAATAATATCAGTATGATCTGTAATTCTATATGCCCTCTCAACGATAATAGGAGCAATCTTCGGTATGCGTGGAATTTCTTTTAAGACATCTGCAAAATTTCCAATGTAGACATGACCGATAATCTCGATTGTTAAAGATTTATCGGATATATTTAGCACAGTATGAAATTGATTTATATGTTGTTTCTTTAAATATTGGGCCAGCTTAAATGGAGCATGCTTCTTCTTTAATACGCGGCGAAGGCTCTCTGTATTTTCAATATGAAGTGACTTTTCGCGAATAAGGACGCGAATATCTTCGCCCATAAAGGGTATTGTATTGTACATTGATGATTCTCCTTACAAACTGAACTACGCTTACTTTATGCATATGTAAGTCTAGCATGGTTTGTTCTCTATGTGTGCTTACAGTTTTGTAAGGTGATGTAGTAAAGTGATGCAAAAGTTATTTGCATAAAGTGACGATACTGTGACAAAAATGTTGGTATGTATATTAAGATATCGTCTTAAGTGTAAAAAGTGGGGCGTTCTCGGTATAATAACAAGTGGAGATAAAAGAAACTATAATTAGTAGTAGCTGTAGATAAAAGGAGAATTCGAGATGAAGAAGGTTTTGGGTATTGCTGTAATGGGAAGTATGATCCTTCTAGCAGGATGTAATGGAAATAAAGATACGAAAGAACCGAAAGAAAAGGTAGAGCAATCCACTGAGCAAACAGAAGAAATGAAAGAATACAGCGCAGTACATGAAAAATATGATGCGAAAATAAATAAAGAAATTAATAAGGCGTTACAGTTATTTGAAGTGGCAAAAGAAAAGGGCGGTAAGGAAATAACGAATGCTACATATAAAGAAGATGTGCAAAAGGTAACAACGAGCATGTTAGAAGATATTGATAATATACGTAAAGAAATTCGTGTTCCAAAGTCGAAAGAGCAAGAACATGAGGTATATGTTGGTTTCTTGAATGAATCGGAACAAGCGATGAAAAAATTACAGAAGTTAGCTAAAGAAGAAGATTCATCATTAATTCGTGATATAGAAATTAATTTTGCAACAGCATCGACATACTATAAACGTTTTCAAACAGAAGCGAAAAAATAACCTTGCGTGTGCAAGGTTATTTTTTCTTTTTACCATCTCCGTCTTCATCCTCGGATACTAATATCTTCTGTTCTTCGTGAAATTCTGAAATTGTTTGTCCAGTAATATTATCGAATGGAGTGTAAAAAGAAGTGATGCTTTTCTTTTTAATGAAGAGTTTATAGAAGCCGATGATGACGAGTATGACGATTGTTAATGGCAATCCTATAGTAGCCAGAAGTAGTGGATCCATTTTATAACTCCTTTAAAGTAATTAATTTTATTATAAGCTAAAGTAGTGATTTTAAGAAATAACGCTATTAAAAACTGATTTTTCTAAATATATCCAAATTGATTGACTTTTCATTTTTTCAGAATTATAATTCGAAATATACAATTTGAACCAAATAATAATATAGCAATTTACTTATCCAGAGAGGTAGAGGGACTGGCCCTATGACACCTCAGCAGCGGGTTCTGTAATAGAACACCGTGCTAATTCCAGCAAGCAAGTCTTGAAAGATAAGTGATGGGCATAGTTTTATTAAGCCTTGATCTTATTTTTTAAGATCAAGGCTTTTTGTGTTTTAAGAAGTAGAGAAGGAGTAATGGCAACAAATATGTCAATAAAACAAAGTAAATTCATTTGTTTAGGGGGTTATTGAAGTGTATGTGATTAAAAAACTATCGGTTATGGTATTTACACTATGGGTTATTACGACAGTAACATTTTTGATTATGCATATTATTCCAGGGGATCCATTTTCATCAGATGCGAAGATTTTTCCTGAAGAAGTGATACAAAACATGAGAGCAAAGTATCACCTTGATGAACCGTTATGGAATCAATATGTTGCTTATTTAGATGGCGTAGTGCATTTTGATTTTGGTGAATCCGTTCAATCGACGGGGCAAGGTGTATCAGAAATTATAACGACAGGCTTTGGTCCATCAGCGATTATTGGTTTACAAGCACTTATTATTTCATTGTTAGTTGGAATTGCAGCAGGTACATTTGCCGCGCTATATCATGGGAAAGTGATTGATTATAGTGTGAGCTTGCTTGCGATTCTCGGTATTTCTATTCCTAGTTTTATTTTAGCGCCACTATTTATACAAGTATTCGCCATACAATTTGAATTATTACCAGTGGCGTCTTGGGGAACATTTGAGCATACTGTATTACCTTCCTTCGCATTAGCGCTCGGGCCAATCGCAGTTATTACAAGATTTGTTCGCTCTAATATGATTGAAGTGTTGCAGAGTGATTATATTAAGCTAGCGAGAGCGAAAGGTATACCAATTAAGAAAATCATTATAAGACATGCTCTTCGAAATGCGATTGTTCCAGTACTTACATTTGTTGGCCCATTAATGGCTGGACTTTTAACAGGGACTTTCGTTATTGAAAAAATCTTTTCAATTCCTGGTTTAGGAAAATATTTTGTAGACAGTATTTTCAACCGAGATTATCCGGTGATTATGGGAACAACCATTTTCTATAGTGCGCTATTAATTGTATGTATTTTTATTACAGATATCATTCATCGTATTGTTGATCCGCGCATTCGTTCTATTACGTAAGGAGGGTGATGTTTAAATGGGGGCTTATGACATTAATGACCAGTTATTAACGAATGAAGAGAAAAAAGAATTAACGATAAATAAAGATCAGCAAACGATTAGCCGGAAAAAGGAAGTGTTTCGCAAGTTTATATCAAACCCTATAGCAGTTTTAGGGGCAGTGACGTTATTACTAATTATTGTTTTCTCGCTTATTGGCGAAAGTTTAACGCCATTTACTGCGAGTGAACAAGTAAAAGAAGCAACTAATTTACCGCCTAGTAGTGAGCATTGGTTCGGAACAGACGATTTAGGGAGAGATATTTGGGCGCGTACTTGGGCTGGTGGGAAAATTTCATTAACAGTTGGATTGGTAGCAGCAGCTCTTGATATAGGGCTTGGTGTACTTATCGGTGGCTTTAGTGGATATGTGAGAGGACGTAATCGTCTTGGAACGTTAATTGATGAGTGGATTATAAGAGGGATTGAAGTGTTATACGGTATCCCATATTTATTAATTGTTATTTTACTATTAATCGTTATGAAACCAGGACTTTTTACAATTATTATAGCTCTTGCGTTAACGGGATGGATTGGCATGGCACGTCTCATTCGAGCGCAAGTACTTTCATTGAAACAAAGAGAATTTGTTATTGCAGCAGAGCGATTAGGTACACCTCATATGAAAATTATATACGGACATTTAATTCCAAACTTAACAGGGATTATTATCGTAAATTTATCATTTACAATTCCAGCAGCCATTTTCTCAGAATCATTTTTAAGCTTTATCGGACTTGGAGTACAATCACCAGCGGCAAGTTGGGGCACGATGACGAACGATGCACTTGGGATATTACTAAGCGGAGAATGGTGGCAACTATTCTTCCCGGCAATTATGATTGCATTCATCATGTTCGCATTTAATGCGATTGGTGACGGTTTACAAGATGCAATTGATCCAAAAATCGTAAAACGTAATCGAAAGGAGAAAAAACATGGCACAAATCTTATCTTTAGAAAACGTAACGTTGGCCGTTGAAAAAGAGAATAGTAAGCAAGCAATTGTGAAGCATGTTTCCTTTTCTATTAACGAAGGTGAAATAGTTGCACTTGTCGGAGAAAGTGGTTCAGGGAAAAGTGTTACAGCACAATCAATTATCGGCTTAAATCAAGAATCGATTCATATTGATGATGGAAATATATCTTTCCAATCAAAGGAATTAACGGATTTACAAGAATCAGAATGGAATCAAATTCGCGGGAAAGATATTTCCTTTATCTTTCAAGACCCGCTTTCATCTTTAAATCCGACGATGAGGGTGGGAAGACAAATTACAGAAGTAATTGTGCAGCATGAAAAGAAATCGAAAAAAGAGGCAAAAGAAATTGCAATTAACTTACTAAATGATTTAGGGATACATGAAGCAGAGAAACGCTTTGAACAATACCCGTATCAGTTAAGCGGAGGTATGAGGCAGCGTATTTGTTTAGCAATTGCATTTGCTTGTCACCCGAAGCTCGTTATTGCAGATGAACCTACAACAGCATTAGATGTAACGATTCAAAAGCAAATTATGGAGTTGTTAAAAGAAAGAAAGAAAAAACAAAATACGAGTATTTTATTAATTACACATGATTTGGCACTTGTACGTGAAGTAGCTGACCGAGTAGTAGTTATGTACGGGGGACGTGTTGTTGAAAAAGGAACGATTCAAGAAGTAATTGGCTCACCTAAGCACCCTTACACAAAAAGTTTATTGCAAGCAATTCCGAATATGGATGATTCAGAAAAGGTACTTAGAGCAATTGAGGGAACAACGCCTTCAATTGAAACGTTAAATAGTTTTGGATGCCCGTTTGTGAATCGTTGTCCTGTAGCGATAAAAGAATGTATTCATCGCTTCCCAGAGAGAACAACATATTCTGAGGAGCATAGTTCACATTGCTGGCAGCATAATAAAGCGAAACCAAAAGAGAGGGTGAATGCCTCATGACGACAGATTTAATTACTGTAAAGCAAGTAACGAAAACGTATGGAAGTAAAAATAAAGAAATCGTAGCGTTAAAAGGTATATCACTTTCTATCCCAAAAGGAACAACGCTTGGCATTATTGGAGAAAGTGGTTCTGGAAAGACAACACTTGGTAAGCTCATAGCTGGGATCGAGCGTCCAACGTCTGGTGAAATTGATTATAACGGTCAAGTTGTTCACAAGCTGAAGTCAGCTCATAAGCGGGATTTCTTGCAGAAAGTACAGTTCATTTTTCAAGATTCCACAGCTGCATTAAATCCGCGCTGGAAAGTACGCGATATTGTAACAGAAGGCTATATTTCATTCGGTTTAGGCGATAAAGGATTGAAAGATAAAGTCGCAGGTGATGCACTAGAGCGTGTTGGATTAGATAGACGATATATTGATCGTTATCCCCACGAATTTAGCGGTGGACAACGTCAACGTATTGCCATTGCAAGAGCGCTATTATGTGAGCCAGAAGTATTAATCCTTGATGAACCAATTTCAGCATTAGATGTTTCGCTGCAAATCCAAATTATACATTTGCTGCAAAAGATTCAAAAGGAACAAGGCTATACATATTTATTTATCGCACATGATTTACCGATGGTTCACTATTTATGTGAAAAGGTGGCTGTCTTATACAAAGGAGAACTTGTTGAATTTGGATATACGGACGAAGTATTCCGTAATCCACAACATTCTTATACAAAAACATTATTAGCATCAACACCAAAAATTTCAGGTTAAAGGAGAATGTAGGATGAAGAAGTTTTTATTATTTGTCATTATGACTGTTTTAGCGATCACTTCTGTTGCTTGCGGTAAGAAAGAGACGCAAAAGGCGAGTGCTGGTAAGGGAGACGGGGATCGATTAGTAACGAATATTAGCAGTGATCCGTATACGCTTGATTCTGCCATTGCGACAGATACTACTTCGAGATATGTAATTGGGAACTTATTTTCAAGTTTATATACTGAGGATAACAATGGGAAAATCCATAATGAGTTAGCGGATAAAGAAGAAGTAAATGCTGATGGGACTGAATATACAATTCATCTAAAGAAAGATATTAAATGGTCAGATGGTTCTCCTATTACAGCAAATGATTTTGAGTTTGCATGGAAGCGATTATTAAATCCGAAAACGGGTTCTATGAATGCGACAGAAATGTATTTTATTAAAGGTGCAGAGGCATATAATACTGGAAAAGGTGAAGAGGGACAAGTTGGGATTCAAGTGGTTAATCCTCAAACGTTAAAAGTAACACTTGAATATCCAGTTGCTTCTTTCAAACAAAAGCTAGCAAGTTCATTATTTATTCCATTATCTAAAAAATCAATTGATGATAATAATAAATTAAAAACAGACCCAAAAGAGTTAATTACGAACGGACCATTCACGTTAAAAGAATGGAAGCATAACCAAGCAATTACAGTACAAAAAAATAAAGAATACTATGATAAAAAGGTAACATTAAAAGAAATTGAGTTTCGTATTATTCCAGACTCTAAAACAGCGTATCAATTATTTAAATCAAAAGAATTAGATTTACTAAGTGGTTTACCACAAGAGATGATTGAGAAAGAAAAAGGAAATAAAGAATATAAGCGTGTTGCAGGATTCTCATCTTATATTTATTCGTTTAACGTAGAAAAAGAGCCGTTTACAAATGCAAAAGTACGTAAAGCATTTTCATTAGCGGTTGATCGTAAGTTTATCGTTGAAAAACTGTATAAAAATAATGCACAAGAAGCATATGCTTTTGTTCCAGAAGGGGCAAAAACACAAGGCGGCCGTGATTTCCGTAAAGAAAAAGGCGATTACGTAAAATTTGATCCAGCGGAAGCGAAAAAATTATTAGAAGAAGGCATGAAAGAGCAAGGATGGTCTACATTACCTGAAGTAACATTAAAATTCACTACAGATACACAACATAAAAAAGTAGCAGAAGCAATGCAAGAAATGTTTAAGAAAAACCTTGGTGTAGATATTAAATTAGAAAATAAAGAGTGGAAGAGTTACATCGACACATACAAGCAAAGTGATTTCCAATTAGCTTATATGGGGTGGGGAGGTTCTAACTTAGACCCTAGTGCCCGTTTAGAATTATATGCAGGTGATGGTCCGAGCAACTATGCGAAGTGGTATAATAAAGAATTTGATAATTTAATTAATCAAGCAAAAACAGAACAAGATGAAAATAAACGTTTTGATATATTGCATAAAGCAGAAGACATTATGTTTGATGAAACACCATTGATCCCAATTATTTTCCCAAGTGCTTCGTATTTACAAAAATCATCAGTATCTGGCGTCCAATTCATTATTGGTTCTAGTCCAGAACTAAGATACGTAAAAATTAAAAAATAAAGAAGTAGGCAATCGCCTACTTCTTTATTTTATTTCTTTCTTATATTCTTTTTTCGTTCCATCAGAGAAGATAACTTCTAAAGCGAATTTTTGATAGTCTTTATCAAGTTTGAATACATTTACTACTTGATCAATTACTTCTTGGTCAGGAGTATCTTTATCAAATTTCAACTCTTGTAGAAGTGGGCTTAATTTTGTAATAGCCTCGTCGCCTGTTAATTTTACATCTGCTTTATGGTCTTCAACTTTTGCTTCCATTTTTTTATCGGCTGCTACATTTTTATAATCAGCTTCGTAGTCTTTCTTCGTATCCTGATAGTCCGCTTTTAAATCGAATTCATTGAAGTTTAGCTTTAAATCAGCAGGAGCCTCGTTTTTTGCCTCTTCTGTAGTCTTTTTATTAGAAGTTGTGTCTTCTTTTGCAGGAGCTTTACATCCTGTTAATGCAGGTACTAGCATAAGAGCTAATAAAATTGATAGTAAAATTCTCATTATAAATTCCTCCTTATGTAAATTTGTTCTATACAAGTTTTTCCTAATTTCATGTAATTATGTATGTGATGAAAATAAATTATTTTCTTATAGCTTCAAGGATTAATCCGCAATTTAAATCAAAAAGAATTTGTATGTATATGGTAAATTGAAGTTGTGAGGAGGTACTGAAATACAAAAAGAAGCGAAAGAGAATTATTGACAATTATTAGAAAAGTAATATAATCAAAATGTAAGTGATCCTTGCATGAGGAAGAGAGGACTTTATGGCGCGCTCAAAGACAGCAGAAAAAATCATTCAAGCAGCAGTTGAATTAGTGAAAGAAAAAGGATATAAAGCGGCGACAACGAAGGAAATTGCAATGCGTGCGGGTGTCAATGAAGTAACGATATTTCGCAATTTCAAAAGTAAGAAGGGTGTTATTGAAGCCGCAGTTGCTGAATTTTCATATGTACCACATTTAAAACAGTTTTTGCAAACAGAGATTGTATGGGAATTAGAAACGGATTTGAAAAACTTAGCAAGGCATTATCATAAATTTTTGAATGAAGCAAAAGATATTATCTCTATTGGTATACGTGAGGCTGGGGAATTCCCTGAATTAGACGAGGAAATTGCAAAAATACCACAAGGATTAAAAACGGAATTAATGATTTATTTTGCAAAGATGCAGGAACAGGGCAAGATTATTGATACGAATATTGAAGCACAAGTAATGAATTTTATATGGATCAATTTTGGTTATTTCTTATCTAAATTACGATTTGCAAATCGACTGACAGAAATTGATAATGAGAATTTTATTGAGAATAATATCATCTTATATGCTAGGGAATTGAGACCCTAGTATTTATTTGAAATGAAATGCAAGTGTGTACTTGCTTGCTAATTAGGAGATTGAGAAGATGGATACATTAAAACAGTTTTTAAAACGACCGGGTACGTATGTAGGAATGGTAGTTGCATTATCGTTCCAACTTATTTTCTTTTGTGTGTGGTTAACAGCATACGATGGAGTGGATGAACGGGCCGATCAAATGCGTATTGCGATTGTAAATGGGGATGCAAATATAGGTAGTAAAATGGCGGAAGGTTTACAGAAAAATTTACCGTTTCAAGCAGAAAAAGAAACGTCTATGGAAAAAGCCAAAGAGAAAATGAACAATCATGCATACGATATGATTATTGAAATTCCCGCTTCTTTCTCAAAAGATATAAATGAAGCGGGAAAAACAAATTTAAACTTCCACATTAATCAAGCGAATGCCATGATGGCGAAACAAATGATGGAAGGAGCAGCAAAACAAATTCGAGATAATGTAAATAAGGAGATAGCAAGTTATAAAAAACAAGAGATTGTTGGAAAATTACAAGCTGTAGGATATGAAAATGTAGAAGTGATGAAAGGCTTAACAGAAGATTCAATTGGCTTTACAGTTCATAAAGTAAATGATGCAAAAGGATTTTCCGTTAATATGGTACCACTTATGATTGTATTAGCTTCATTTGTAGGAGCAATGATTATGAGTATGGAATTATCGAAAGTGGCAAAAGAAGTGGAGGGTGGTTGGAGTAATTTCTTATCCCGACAAATAATTAACGGTACAGTATCAATTTTATTTGCATGTATTACAATGGGCCTGATGAAAGGGTTCCACATTGAAGTACAAGAAACGGTATGGAATATATGGATGTTTCAAGCAATCGTCTTTTTTGCATTCCTTTCATTAACGCAAATGTTTATTACCGTCTTTGGAAATGCAGGTATGCTTTTCAACATTATCTCTCTTTCTTTACAACTTGTAAGTTCGGGCGTCATGGTACCACATGCAATGCTTTCTAAAACATATCAAACGATCGGTGAATTATTTCCCGCAACATACGCAGCAAATGGTTATTATACAATAATATTCGGTGGAATTAGTTTAGAGGAAAATATTATTTCATTATTACTTATTATACTAGTTACACAATTGGTAGCGGGAATCACTATAGGTATAAAAGGGATAGTAAAGAGGAGAAGTTCTGTAGTTAAAGAAGCATAAAGTAAAAAAGGTATCCTTCGTGGGATACCTTTTTTACTAGCGTTTATTATTTTGCAACTTCTGTCCACTTGTAGTTAAATTCACCGCCGAAGTCAGTTGTTACAAGTCCTTTAATAAATCCGCGTTGTAGGTAAGAACGACCTTGTTGGTATAAAGGAGCAACAGCACCATCTTGTAATAAGATTTTTTCAGCTTGCTTCATTGCTTCCCAGCGACCTTTTTCATCACCAGCTAAATCAGTTTTTACTTTACGAATAAGCTCGTCGTACTCTTTGTTAGAGTATTTATCGAAGTTATAAGCACTATCTGTTGTGAATAGATCTAAGAATGTAATAGGATCCGCGAAGTCAGGACCCCAGCCATCGATTCCGATTTCGTAATCACCACTTAATAGTAGTTTTAACTGTTGTTTACGTGGTTGAGGTTTTAAAGTCACTGTTAATCCATCTAGATTCTTTTCTAGTTCACCTTTTAAATATTCGCCAGTTTTCTTAGCTAAAGCATTATCACTTGTTAATAGTTCAATTTTTACTTTGTCAGTACCAAGTTCTTGTTTCGCTTTTTTCCAGTTTTCTTTTGCGGATTTCACATCATCTTTGACTAGATTTCCATTCTCTTTACGGAAGTCATTACCGTCTGGACTTTTTGCGAATTTCGCAGGAACCATTCCTTCTGCTGGGATTGCACCGTTATTTAAAATTGTTTCTACGTACGCTTTTTTATTCATTGCTTCGTTAATAGCGAGGCGTGCATGTTGATTTTTTAATACTGCATTTTTCTGATTTAGTCGTAAGAATTGGATACCGACTTCAGCACGTTCCTTGAAGTTGGTATCGTTCTTATACTTATCAACAAACTCCGCAGTTAAAGCAACGCGATCAATTTGTCCTGAATCATATAAGTTAACTTCTGTAGATTTATCTTTAACGACATTGAAGTTGATTTCTTCTAGTTTTACAGTTTTAGCATCCCAATAGTTAGGGTTCTTCTTCAATTGGAAGCTTTGTTCATGTTTCCAGTTATCTAATGTGAAAGCACCATTGTAAATTAAATGATTTGTTTCTAAACCGTATTTATCGCCTTGAGATTTTAAATAGTCTTCATTAATTGGTAAGAATGTTGAGAATGTCGTTAAGTTTAAGAAGTAGGGAACAGGGCGGTCCAGTTGTACTTCTAAAGTTTTATCGTCAAGAGCTTTAACGCCTAATTGATCGATCGCTGCTTCTTTTTGATTTATTTGTTTCGCATTTTTTATATCAAAGAATAAGAATGCATATTCAGCTGCTGTTTCAGGGTTTACGGCACGTTGCCAAGCGAATACAAAGTCTTTTGCTGTTACAGGAGTACCGTTTGACCATTTTGAATCACGCAGGTGGAATGTATATTTTGTTTTATCGGGACTTACGTCAACCGACTCAGCAACACCAGGAATCGGTTTATTATCTTCTCCCATTGCATATAAACCTTCAAAAACATTTCGCATTACGTTCATGGATTCCCCATCCGTTGCTTTTGCAACATCCATTGTTGGAATTTCTGAAGCAAATGATAAGTTAATCGCTTGTTTATCAGGTGCTTTATCATTCGCTTTTGCTCCGCCTGCATTATCTTTATTTCCCCCGCAAGCAGTTAGTAGTAGACTTGCCCCTAAAACAGATGCAACAACAGGTACAACTTTTTTCTTCATTGTTCTTTCCTCCCTAAATGTGTTGTTCGTAACGCCATAATGTCCATGTCTTGAAGTGTAGCTACAGAAGAGAAAACCTATTATAAATATGTGTATATAGGTAATCAGGTGTTCTATATGTATATACATGTTGAACTATAATCTGACGTTATATGTTTCAACTTTGTAGACATTACATTTTGATGGTTAAATATTTCGTCTCTTTGATTATTTAGAATATTAACACTGGAAAGAACTATATGTCAATAATAAAAAGTGGAGTGTTAATTTCTTGGAATAATATATTGAAAAAGTAGATTTCCTCATATTAGGGAATCCGCTTTTAATATATTTTGCTAAAAAAACAATGGGTGTGGGTGGGAACACAATGATCTAAGTTGCATTTTATCCCGCATTAACGGGCAGTAAGATCCTCACCTCAAAATTCAGTGAAAGCAAAGAAGTAAGGGGGGGCAACTGTCCGTAAAAGCCCGATTGGTGAGGGCTGATTAAAGTTTCACTTTATTTTTCGATTTTTGCCCACTTGAAGTTTAACTGGCCTGCAAAGTCTACTTGCACAATTCCTTTTACATAAGAACGTTCTAGATAAGATTCTCCTTTTTGGTAAAGAGGAGCGATAACAGAGTCCTTAAATAAGATTTTTTCTGATGCTAGTAACGCTTCCCAGCGAGCTTTTTCATCACCAGCCAAAGTAGTTTTAACTTTTTCAATTGTGTCATCAAACTCTTTATTAGAGTAATGATCTAAGTTGTAAGGGTTATTCGTCGTAAATAGTTCAAGGAATGTAATTGGATCAGCAAAGTCAGGGCTCCAACCGTCAATTCCAATCTCGTAGTCACCTTTTAATAAGAGTGAAACTTGTTGTTTACGTGGTTGCGGTTTTATATTTACTGTTAAGCCATCTAAATTCTTTTCTAGTTGCCCTTTTAGGAATTCACCAGTTTTCTTCTCAAGGTCACCATCACTTGTTAATAATTCTAATGTTATCTTTTCAGAACCAAGTTCTTTTTTTGCTTTCTTCCATAATTCTTGTGCAGATGTTGTATCAACTTTTGTTAAATCGCCGTTTGCAGTACGGAAGTCTTTTCCATCAGGCCCTTTTGCAAAGTTTTTCGGCACGAGACTAAAGGTTGGTGTAGAGCCATCATTTAATAACGTATTTACAAAGGATTTTCGATCAATTGTTTGATCGATTGCTTGGCGTGCAGAAACGTTTTGAAGTACTTTGTTTTGTTGATTCATACGTAAAAACTGTACGCCTACGTTCGGGCGTTCTTTAAAGTTAGCATCCTTTTTATATTTATCAACGAAGTCAGATGTTAGTTTTATACGGTCTAATTGTTTGGATTCGAATAAATTTACTTCTGTTGATTTTTCTTTCACAACGTTGAAATTGATTTCTTCGAGTTTGACATTATCTTTATCCCAATAGGTAGGGTTTTTCTTAAATTTAAAGCTTTGTTCATGCTTCCAATCGCTTAGTGTAAAAGCTCCGTTGTATAAGATTTTGTTATCTTCTAAAGCGTACTTATCACCTTGTGCTTTAAAGAATTCCTCGTTGATTGGTAGAAATGTTGGGAACGCCGTTAAGCTAATAAAATACGGAACAGGGCGCTCTAATTCTACTTCAAACGTATGGTCATCAACTGCTTTTATACCAAGTTGATCGGCAGGAAGTTCTTTGTTGTTAATTTTTGTTGCATTTTTAATATCAAAGAATAGAAATGCATATTCAGAGGCTGTTGCTGGATCGACAGCTCTTTGCCAAGCGAAGACAAAATCTTTCGCTGTAACAGGAGTGCCGTTTGACCATTTTGAATCTCGTAAATGGAATGTGTATTTCGTTTTATCGCCATTTATTTCATGAGATTTTGCAACGCCAGGGACAGGCTTGTTACCTTCGCCAAGATTATACAAACCTTCAAATACGTTTCTCATTACTTGACCAGAATCAGTATCTGTAGCACGAGCCGTATCCATTGTTCGTATTTCGGTAGGTGAAGATAAGTTTAAAACCTGTTTACTAGGTGCCTCGTCTTTTGCATTTGCTCCGCTCGCTTCGTTTTTATAACTACCGCAACCAGTTAATAAAATACTTACTCCTACAACTGATGCAATACCGGGTACAAACTTCTTTTTCATTTGATTTTCCTCCTAAATAATTAAGTTTGGATGATGATGAGGGAAATGAAAAATAAAAAATCCCTCTTTTCGTATTGAGAAAGAGGGATTTTTACGTACAAGTTATGCACCCGTATATAAACGAAGTCCCTCATTCTATCTTTCAAGCACAAAGCTTGCAGGAAGTGGCACAGTATTCAAAATGAACCTGCTGCCGAGGTTTCAAAGGGCCAGTCCCTCCACCTCTCTTGATACAATGAGTAAACAAATAAATTTTATTAATTTTTGTGTTTCTTTGATAATTCAAAATATTACACCTTAGATAATGAAGTGTCAATCAAATGGAATATAGTTTAAACTTTCAGTTTTATTAAAAATAAAAAAACCACTGCATATGGCAGTGGTTTCCCTACTAGAAGTTAAAGTTATCAGGATCTGGACCAACGCGATGATTTTCATTTAAAGCTTGAATTGCTTTCATATCATCCGAGCTTAATTCAAAGTCAAAGATGTTTGCATTTTCAATAATGCGGTGTTCTTTAATAGACTTAGGGATTGTTACAACTTCATTTTGTAGATCCCAACGTAAAATAACTTGTGCAGTCGATTTATTATATTTCGTAGCGATTTCTTGTAATGTTGGGTGATTAAGTAGCTGCCCCTGCATTAATGGTGACCAAGCTTCAAGCTGGATGTTATGTTCTTTACAGAAGGCATGTAATTCTTCTTGTGCTAAACGTGGGTGGTATTCCACTTGGTTAACCATTGGTTTAATTTCTGCAATTTCAAATACGTCTTGCAAATGGTGAATATGGAAATTACTCACACCGATAGCACGAACACGACCATCTTTATAAAGCTGCTCTAAAGCTTTCCATGATTCAGTGTATTTTCCTTTTACAGGCCAATGTACTAAATATAGATCTAAATATTCTAGACCTAATTTTTCTAATGTAGTTTCAAATGCTTGTAGTGTTGACTCGTAACCTTGATCACTATTCCACACTTTTGAAGTGATGAATAACTCTTCACGAGGAATACCAGATTCTTGAATTGCCTGTCCAACGCCTTCTTCGTTTTTATATATCGCAGCAGTATCGATACTACGGTATCCATTTTTTATAGCTGCTTTTACAGAATCAATTACTTCTGTACCATCTTCAACTTTAAAAACACCCAAGCCGAACCAAGGCATTTTCACGCCGTTATGTAATGTTGTATAGTCGTTTAAACTTGTTAAAGTCATATTAATTCCCCCTAGCTTTTTTATTGGTCGCTTCAACTGCTTGTTGAATGACTTCTGAAAAATTATTTTCATATAGAACTTTTAAGCCTTCAGCCGTTGAACCTCCTGGTGTTGTTACTTGTTCGCGGAGCATAGCTGGATCCTGATTTTGCTGGAGCATAGCGGCAGAGCCAGCAATCATTTGAATGACAAGGTGTTTTGCTGTTTCCTCATCAATACCATAGCTTTTCGTTGCTTCAATTAACCCTTCAGCAAAGTGATAGAGAAAAGCGGGTGCACTACCAGTAACTGCGGTAAGTTGGTGAACTTCCTCTTCGGTACAAAACTGTGAGGTACCGATACCTTTTAAAAGAAGTTGTAACGTTTCTTGATGTGTTTCATCTACAGAATGTCCCGTCGTATATAAGGAGATAGACTTTCCAATTCCAGCAGCTGTATTTGGCATAATCCAAGCAACAGGTGTCCCTTGGGGAAGTCTTTCTTCTAGATAAGATGGTCCGATTCCGGCAGCAACTGTCACGACAAATTGATTAGTTAGAAGAGGGGATAGATCCGCTAATAGCTGTTCATGTGCGACAGGCGGCATTGCTAAAACGATTGTATCTACAGATTTAATATGCTGTTTCCAATCTGTTGTAATCGATAGATCATATTGAGTTTGTAATTGCGTTAGTTTTTCTATGTTACTTCGGTTGGAAACAATAATTTCTTCGATGTATTCTTTACTTGTTGTAAGTAGTCCAGCAAATATAGCTTCTGCCATACGACCGGCACCAATAAATAAAATTCGATGTTTATTAGGCATATCCTTTATTCCTTTCTGATGAGAATATGTTATAAAAAACGATACCATTTTTAAGAGAATTTTGTAAAAAGAAACGGCTTATCGTAAGTGGAATAGATGAGTGGGGAGTTTTACAGGAGAAAATTTATAGTAAGTATAAGAGTTATTTCTTATACTGTTGATAGGGAGTTTATTACATATCTGGGGAGAGATAAATATGGTTAGAAGTCCACTTTTTTTACTCATTTCTAGTATTATTTGCATATTAGTTGGATTCTATATCCGATCAAGTTATATTGAAATTTTCGCATCGGTTATGGGGATTATTAATGTTTGGTTACTTGCAAGGGAAAAGGTATCAAACTTTTTATTTGGGATGATTACAGTTGCGGTATTTCTGTATATTTTCACTACACAAGGCTTATACGCAATGGCAGTATTAGCAGCCTTCCAATTTATATTTAATGTGTACGGTTGGTATTACTGGATTGCGTGTAGTGGGGAGGAGAAGGTAAAACCGACAGTCCGCTTAGATTTGAAAGGATGGATTATTTATATACTTTTTATTTTAGTTGCTTGGATTGGTTGGGGATATTATCAAGTCCGTTATTTAGAATCGACAAGTCCATATTTAGATGCTTTAAACGCTGTATTAGGATTAGTAGCTCAATTTATGCTGAGCCGAAAAATCTTAGAAAATTGGCATTTATGGATTTTGTATAACATAGTTAGCATTGTGATTTATATTTCAACGGGCTTATACGTCATGTTAGTATTAGCTATTATTAATCTATTTTTATGTATCGATGGCTTGCTAGAATGGAAGAAAAACCATAAAGAGCGAGAACGTGTAAATAATTATATTTAGAAAATAATTGTAATCAAAAAACCCCCTGAAGCATATACGTTTCAGGGGGTTTAAATATAGTATAAATTTATGCTTTTGTCATACCAAGCAATACAGCGCCGCCGATAATTAAAACACTACCTAGAGCAATAAAGATCAATTGACGTTTTGTTTTCTTTTCACCTAAGAAGACAATCGCACCGAATGTTGAGATAACGATTCCAGTTTGAGATAATGGGAAGCTTGTCGCTACTCCGACACGTGGTAATGAAAGAAGTAAGAATAAGTTTCCTGTTCCCCAAAGTAAACCAGATACAGCATTACGAATTGCATATTTGTTAAATGGTTTATGTTTAGACGTCAGTACAACCGCACCAACGAACATACCAACTGCCTGTGGTAAAATAGCAGACCAACCATCAATGTTATACCAACGAATAATAATTACATATACAAGATAACCGAAAGTAGAAACAATTAAAGTAAGAAGTCCCTTTTTCAATTGTCCTGGTGGCTGTGCATTTTCTTTATCATCTAGTGATGTGAATACTACACCAACTACGATTAATAGGATTGCAATCGTTCCCAGAACAATCGTTGTAGTAGTAGTCCACTCACGAAAAGCGATAACTCCAAAGATAGAAGTTGCAACAAGTTGCATACCAGTAGAAATAGTTACAGTAGTTGAAACACCTAGTTTTTCAACTGTTTTTAATTGGTTTACTTGTCCTAAAGCCCAGAATAAACCTGAAATAAAGCCAACAATCAAGACTGTCATTGTTAAAGTTGGTTGAGTAAATACATACATAGTTGTTGCGAAGAATAGAGCACCGATTGTCATACCTACCGTTTGGCTATATGCACCACCGCCCATTTTTACGCTTACTAATAAGATGTTTCCCCATGCGATTGCAGGAAGAAGCGCTAATAAAATGTCCATTACAAGACTCCCTTCGGTTTTCTATACCAATATAATTACATATCGTTCTAACGATCGGTAATGCCCCACTAATAGAGTAGAAGATTACCGATCGCTAAAACAGGATGAAGAATTTACGATATAAATGCGTTTTCATTTCTTCATTTTTTGAAACACTTTCATATAATAACAGGAAATTACCTATTTTAGAAAGTGAATTCAAATAAAATGTATATTTAAATAAGGAGAAAAATTCAGTTATTAATCAAATCATTTTATTTTTCGGGAAATAAAAAGCAACTTTTGTCGAAAGTTGCTTTAAGAAGTAGTAATTCTTCTATTAATGAGTTGAATGCATAGTAAGAATAGAAGGGACATACTAATCGTTATGATTACAAGTGTCCAAGCTAGTTGCATATTACTCGCATCAATAGCCATATAAATCGCCGTTGGAATCGTCTGAGTTTTGCCAGGTATATTTCCTGCAAACATTAAAGTTGCACCAAATTCACCGAGTGCGCGAACAAAGCTTAAAATCATACCGCTAAGTAGTGCGGGGAATGCAAGCGGGAGTGTAACATGTAGAAAAACTTGATATTCACTTGCACCAAGATCGCGCGCGCCATCTTCAATTTGTACATTTGCGATAGAAAATCCTGTTTTTGCTGATTGGTACATGAGCGGAAATGCAACGACTGTAGAAGCAATGATAGCAGCAGTAGATGTAAACATAATGGACTGCTGAAATAATGATTCAATCCACTTTCCAATGGGACTGTTATTTCCAAAAATGATAATTAGAAAAAAGCCGATAACAGTTGGTGGAAGCACCATTGGTAATAAGAAAATAGTTTCTAGTAGTACTTTATATCGCCACGAGGAGCGCGCTAATGCTCGTCCAATAATCGTTCCTAAGATCGTAACGATTATTGTGGCGCACGCAGCTACTCGCAAGGATAGAAAGACAGGTGACAAAATTGCATCAAAGCTCATAGCGATTATGGCAGGATTGTAAATCCATATTTCTTAAAGATAGATTGTGCATCTTTTGATTGTAAATACTCATAGAATGAAGTCGCCTCTTTCTTATGCTTAGATTCCTTTATAACACCTAAAGGATAGTGGATTGGCTCATGAGAATTAGCTGCTACCGCTTCTACAATTTTTACCTTTTCTGAAACGAGAGCGTCTGTTTTATATACAATACCAGCATCAACATTACCTGTTTCTACATATGTTAACACTTGGCGAACATCTTTTGTAAATACGATTTTATTTTGAACGTCATTCCAAAGATTTTCATATGTGAGAGAAGCTTTTGCATATTTTCCTGCAGGTACAGATTCGGGTGTACCAAGTGCGATTTTCTTGATTTTCTCATCCTTTAAATCTTGAAATTTTGTAAGAGCACTATCTTTTGGAACGACTAGAACTAGTTCATTTCCAAGAAGGTTTTTCCCTTCTTTTTCATTAATAAATCCTTTTTTAACAAGAGTTTGGAATTTATCCTCTGCTGCAGAGAAGAATAAATCAGCAGGTGCACCTTGCTCAATTTGTTGTTGAAGTGCACCAGAAGCACCGAAGTTAAAAGAAAGTTTAATATTAGGTTCTTTTTCTTTATATTTTGTTTCAATTTCTTTTAGTGCATCTTGTAAGCTTGCAGCAGCGGATATAGTAAGTTCTACTGTTTTTCCTTCTTTGGCAGTTGATTTCTCTTTCTTTTCTCCGCTTGTACATGCAGCACTAAATATAAGAAGAAAAGAAAGTATAAGTGCCCCAATGGATCGTAATGTAAACTTATTCATAAAAAAATCCCCTTTTGTTTTGATATATTTAATTATAACTAATTATAACTAATTATAACTAGTTATAATTGAATATAATTTGAACGGTATAGTTGTTTTTTAAAACTAGGAGAAATATTCTTTTCTTTGTTACAATGAAGGAAGAAAGTGAGGAATCGTCTATGGATCATCATTCCTACACAACGGAAGAAGTAGCAAAGCGATTAAAAGTATCAAAATTAACTGTATACGACCTAATTAAAAAAGGAGAACTTCCTTCTTATAGGGTTGGTAGACAAATGCGCATTGATGCAGCTGATTTAGAACAATATATAAAGCAAATGAAAACAGGGAAGGTACAATTTACTCCTGTAAAGAAGGATGAAATTAGTAGTTCGAATACACGCATCATTAGTGGTCAAGAACTAACGTTAGATATGTTGGCAAAGCATATAGAAAATCGATTGCCAAATTCTAATATATTGAGAGCGTATCAAGGTAGTTTAACGAGTTTAGTGAAGATGTACCAAGGAGAAGGAAGCGTCGTTAGTTTACACTTATTTGATGGTGAAACGGGTACATATAATGTTCCTTACGTAAAACGTATTTTAGTTGGACAACCATATATTATGATGAATTTATTAGCAAGAAATGTTGGGTTTTATGTGCAAAAAGGGAACCCACAAAATATAAAAACATGGGCTGATTTAGCTCAGTCATCTATACGATTTGTAAATCGAGAAAAAGGTTCTGGTATTAGGGTGTTAGTGGATGAGCAATTGCGAATTCAAAAATTAAGTAAAGAAGATATTAACGGGTATGAATGGGAAGAATCGAATCACCTTGGCGTTGCCTCGCAAGTCGCGAATGGAAAAGCTGATGTTGGGGTAGGATCAGAAAAGTTTTCCCAAATTGTGAACGTAGACTTTATTCCAATAATGAAAGAACAGTATGATTTAGTACTTCTGAAGAATAGAGAAAATGAGGAACTTATTGAGGTTATAAAAGAGGTTTTGCAATCTGAAGAGTTTCACAATGAATTAAAAGCAATTGGTGGATATGATATAAGCAAAACAGGCCAAATTATATATGAAACAAACTAAAAAGCTGCTTGTCTATAAGACGAGCAGCCTTTTCTATATATAAAGGGGTTGGGGGAAACAAAGTGTTAAATAAGACTTTGAGCAAGTGTGTAAATGAAAGCTGTAAGAAGAGCTGCTCCACTTGCAAGTTCGATAAAGTGAAACTTTAATCAGTGAGGGCGGGGTATCCCTCGCTGATTATTAGCCCTCACCAATCGGGCTTTTACGGGCAGTTGATCCCAAACCTAACTTCTTTGATTTCGCTGAATTTTGAAGTGGGAGTCTTACTGCCCGTTAATGCGGGATAAAGTCTGATTTGTTGAAGGTAATGTTGTTCATCATAATCTCTCCTTATTTGTTTAATGTAGTTGCAACTGCTTTTGCATCGACAAGTGCGGATAGCACCATGCCCATTGTATTGAAAAATTTGTTTGATTTCATTTTGTTCATCATGTGTATCCGCTCCTTTTCGAATTGTTGTTGCCCTGCTTTCTGTCTTAATTATATGAAATATGGCCGGCTGCAACTATCGAATTAGCTTACGGGAGGATTACACTTTTGTAAGAAAAAAAGACATTCATGTAAGAATGTCTTTTAAAGCATATTGATATGATGGTGCTCTTTAATTGTTTTTAAAAAGCTGCGCATCGAATTGGTCATGTAACTATCTTTACGGCGTATGAAAACAGTTGAAATACTGCCGTATTTCTCCGGAATTGGATGGCAGTGGACTTTACCTGCTGTAGAAAGGTGCTGCACCGCAGACTGGGGGACGAGTGTAATCCCAAGACCGAGCGCTACGCTATTTAATATAGTTTCTAATATGTTAAATTCCATAATTCTTTTTGGTAGCAAACCTTCATCTTTAAGCCATCGTTCAAGCTTGGAACGGTATCCACATCCTTGATTAAAAACGAGTAGGGGCGTCGTAGTAAATTCTTCTATATGAAAAGCTTTATTTTGTGTAACAAGCATTAATTTCTCGGTACTAACATCGTATTGTTCAATTAGTGGATGTTTAATAGGACCTGATATAAAGGCACCATCTAATTGGTGATCGAGCACTTCTCTAATAAGTTCTTCCGTTAGACCAGCTTGTAATGATAAATCGACATTTGGATAGCTTTTGTAGTAAGAAGACAAAATGGTAGGCAATGTACTGACTGTTTCGACTGTACCAATTTTTAATATGCCAGATGGTGTTTCACTATCTAAAAACACTTGTTTTAGCTCTTCAACATCTTGCAAAATTTTATGAACGTAAACGAGCATTTTTCTTCCTTCAGCTGTTAAAGTCATGCCTCGCTTATGACGGTAAAAGAGAGGTGTTTTCAGCTCGTTTTCTAATTGTTTAATACGTGCGGTTACATTTGATTGTACATAATTTAATTCCTTTGCTGCGCCGCTTACACTACCGCGGTCGGCAACGCTCTGGAAGATTTGTAAGTCTCGTAATTCCATTTTATGCTCCTCCTTGATGTTAACTATCATTATAAATGATAGTTAACATCATTTTGAATCATTTTACGTGATATATTTTTTCTTTTACAATTCTCTTTGTGCAAATAGAAAGAAGTGAGGGATTGCGGTGAGAAGAAGTCAAATGATAATAGGTGCGTTGGCATGTTTAGTTGCAAGTATGTCATGGGGGGCAATGTTTCCTGTTGCTGATCATGCACTAGAATACATAGATCCATTTTATTTTTCACTTATTCGCTATGGAGCCGTAGCAATTGTACTGATTGTATTATTGCTAATGAAAGAAGGAAAGAAAGCATTTCGCTTAGAAGGAAGAGGGAAGTTACTCGTCTTTTTTGGAACAATGGCGTTTACCGTATATAATGTATTAATTTTTCTAGGACAAATGTTAATGGGAAAATCAGGTGTGATGGTAGCTTCTATTATGGAGGCGCTTATGCCGATGATTTCAATTTGTATTTTATGGGGATATAAAAATATAAAGCCGAAGAAGTATATGATAACGAGCATGATTATCGCATTTGTAGGAGCTGTATTTGTTATTACAAAAGGTGATATGAGTTTCTTTTTAACATTGAAAGATAACATGTTTTCACTAGCATTTATATTTGTTGGTGTTGTAGGATGGGTTATTTATACGATGGGTGGTCAAACGTGTAGTGATTGGTCTACGTTACGTTATTCTACGTTGACCTGTGTATTTGGTACGGCTGTCACAGGAATTATAACGGTAATCATTACGGCGCTTGGATACGTTTCAGTCCCAAGTATGGGATCGATTTCTATTGTGAAATATGATTTATTATTTATGATGACATTACCAGGTATTGTAGCGCTACTTGCTTGGAACTACGGTGTGAAAATCTTATCATCAATTAATGGTATTTTATTTATTAACTTTGTGCCAATTACTACTTTAGTTATTATGATGATACAAGGATATAAGATAACGACATTTGATGTATTAGGAACATTATTTGTTATTGCAGCGCTTATTCGTAATAATGTTTGTCAGAGAAAAGAAGAAAATATAAATAAACAAATTTTGCAAGAAAAGCAATTGCGTCAAGCTGTTTAATAGGCAACTGGAGGATTTTATATGTTAGAAAGTTTATTGTTTTTCTTTGCTGCTGGAGTTGCCTGCGAGCTTGCAGCAATTAATCGAAACGGTCGTAAAAATATAAAACAACAAGCTGAACTGATACAGCTTTTAAAAGACTTGAAGGAAAGAAAAAATTAAAAAGACGACCGGGCATAGACGGTCGTCTTTTCTATTATTATTTATATAAAGGGGAAAGGGGACACAAAGTTATATAAGCGTAGCAGCGTAAATGAAAGTAGTAAGAAGAATCGAGCCGCTAGCCAGTCCGAAAAAATCTAATTTGTTAAAAGTCATGTTATTCATTATAAATTCTCCTTACTTGTTTAATGTAGAAGCAACAGCTTTTGCATCGATAAGAGCGGAAAATACCATGCCCATTGTATTTAAGAAATTGTTCGTTTTCATTTTGTTCATCATATAGATCCGCTCCTTTTCAAATGGTTGTTGTTACTTTCTAACTTGATTGTATAAGATATTGGGGGGGAGTCACTATCGAATTAGCTTACAAGAAAATTACACTTTTGTAAGAATTGAAATTTAACAATAAATACTTATTTTTATTACCAACTCCTAAAACTTAGTGTTATAATCGTTGTAAGAAAATGATTATACTTCGGATATTCAGAAAGGAACGAAACAAATGTATAAACCAATTACATTTTCGTTGAAATATATATTTAAAATGGCTGGGAAGGTAGAAGTACAAGGGAGAGAGAAATTACCGGAAGATGGCCCTTATGTTGTTGCGTGTACACATACAAGTTTTATGGATGTTTTAATGTTAGCGGCAGGAATGTACCCAACCCAAATTCATTACATGGCAAAAAAAGAATTGTTTGAAGGGAAATTTAAAAATTGGTTTTTTAAAAATGTAAATGCATTCCCTGTAGACCGTGCGAATCCAGGGCCAAGCACATTAAAAATTCCATCACGTTTATTAAAAGAAGGAAAAGTAGTAGGGATTTTCCCGAGTGGGACGAGGTCATCAGAAGACGTTTCACTAAAAGCTGGGGCTGTTACGATTGCAATGCGTTCTAACGTTCCGTTAATACCGGCAGCTTATGTTGGTCCATCAAGTATAAAAGAATTGATAAAAGGAAAAAAAGCGCGATTAGTTTTTGGAGACCCAATTCAAATTGATGCTGAAGAACAAATAGATCGAAAAACGGCTATGAAGATGATGACAGATGAATTAAATGCAAAGTTTGAAGAACTAAAGGAAGTTTTGCAGCCGAATCAAAGCTAAAAAAGACGACCGGGTATAGACGGTCGTCTTTTCTATTATTATTTATATAAAGGGGAAAGGGGACACAAAGTTATAGTGTAGCAGCGTAAATGAAAGCAGTAAGAAGAACCGTGCCGCTAGCTAGTCCTAAAAAATCTAATTTATTAAAAGTGATGTTGTTCATAATGCATTCTCCTTACTTGTTTAATGTAGAAGCAACAGCTTTTGCATCGATAAGAGCGGAAAATACCAAGCTCATTGTATTTAAGAAATTGTTCGTTTTCATTTTGTTCATCATATAGATCCGCTCCTTTTCAAATGGTTGTTGCCCTGTTTCTGACTTAATTATATGAAATGTTGCGGAGAGTCACTATCGAATTAGCTTACAGGAAAATTACACTTTTGTAAGAAAAACGAATGAAAGTGTCATGATGAGAAGATTTGACATATGTTCATGTGATTCATTAAGTTAAAAGTAGAGGTGAGTGTATGGCTAATATTAAAGATATTGCAAAGATGGCTGGGGTTTCAGTTACGACTGTTTCGAGGGTATTAAATGATCATCCATATGTAAGTGAAGAAAAAAGGAAAGTTGTTTTAGAAATAGTTGAGAAATTGAATTACTCGCAAAATGCAAATGCTGTGCATTTATCAAAAGGGAAGACGAATATTGTTGGCGTGATTTTACCTTATATTAATCATCCATCTTTTGATGCGATGGTGGGTGGAATGATGGAAGTTGCGTTAGCTCATAATTACAGGGTGCTTCTTTGTCAAACGAACTACAATAAAAAAGAAGAAATGAAAAGTTTACATATGTTGAAAACAAAGCAACTAGACGGTCTTATCATTTGTTCTCGTGCTAATGAGTGGGAAACTATAGAGCCTTATGCAGCGTATGGGGCGGTTATTGCTTGTGAGGATAATGATATTGAAAGCATATCGAGTGTATATACAGATCATTTTAATGCCTTTCAATTAGGGATGAGTTACCTTATTGAAAAAGGTTATAAGAAGATTGGATATTGTACGGGAAGAAAGTTAGGGCCAAGTAGTAAGAAACGTTTTGATGCTTATAAACAACAGCTACAATTAATAGATGAAGAAGTGATGGAAGATTGGATTTTCACAGAATGCTTTACATTAGAAGATGGTGTAAGAGTTGCACATCAATTCAAGGAGATGGAGAATCCTCCTGAAGCATTAATAGTGGCAGGAGATGAAGTTGCTATTGGGATCATGACAGAAGTTGAAAAATTAGGTATTGAAGTTCCTGAGGATTTAGCGATTATTGGTTTTGATAATCAACCGATTTCTCAAGTTTTACAACTGACAACCATTGACCAAAATTTAAAGGGAATAGGTAAGACGGCTTTTGAAATGTTTTATAGGCAAGTAAGTGATGAGGGTTCTAAACAAGAAAAGATGGAAATTCCATATAAACTTGTGGAACGTTCTACAGTTTAGTCATAATCCGTTATGTGTATAATCACATAACGGATTATTTTTTGAAATGTCTTTGACAGGAAACGCGTTTCATACTTTATAAAAGAGTTACACCGGTCTGTAATAATCCATGGATTCTTTTCAAGTGTTAAAACAATGAATAGAATTTGGAGGGATATGCATGAATGAACTTTTATTAAGTATGAAAAAATATGTAGAGGATGACGAAAAGATTTTAGCGTTTGTCGTAGGGATATTTGAAAAGGATGACTTTACTTTATGTTATCAACATGGGATTTTTGTTGCCACTACTAGACGTCTTCTATTTTACGGGAAATTTCCGTGCTATCCTGCGATATTTGAAGAGTATTCGTATTTGCATATAGATGACATAGATTTCCGTCCATATTTCGAATGTACTTGTAATCGTGAAACCATTAGAGCTAAGTATATTCAGAGTGGGAGTGTGGAGCGCTTTGTCCGTACAGTTAGAGCGAATATGAATAATTAATCACCCCTTTGTTTAAACATAATATCTTGGTCTTTGTGAGGGGAAATGCGGAATAAAAACAACTTCTAAACCTCTAGGAGATAGTGATACAATGTCAAATGGGGGGAGGTATGAACTATGGTTAATCAACGTATAAAGGAAATAACACTAATTACAATTGGTTCATTATTATTCGCAATTGGTATTAATTACTTTGCAATTCCAAACCGTTTATCAGAGGGTGGAATTATTGGTTTAACAGTTGTTACGCACTATTTATTTGATTGGTCACCGGGAATTGTGAATTTTGGTTTGAATGCAATTTTATTAGCTGTAGGTTATAAATTTTTTGATAAGAAAACGATGGTTTACACAATTATAGGTATTGTGGAAACATCTTTGTTTTTATATGTTACAGAACATATCGAATATCAAGTAAATAGTGATACGTTACTAGCAGCTTTATTTGCTGGTGTATTTGTAGGTATCGGATTAGGCTGTATGTTCAAAGCTGGAGGTACATCAGGAGGATCGGCAATTTTAGCTCGACTAGCAAATCAATATTTAGGTTGGAGCGTTGGTAAAGGCGTACTTATTATTGATATCGTTGTAATTGCTGGATCTGTATTTATAATAGGACAAGAAAAGGCAATGTATACACTTGTAGCTGTATTTGTCGGAGCGAAAGTAATTGATTTCATCGTGGAAGGTATGGATACAAAAACAGCTGTTACGATTATTTCGAATCAACCAGACTTAATTCGAGAGACTATTACGAAAAACATGACGCGCGGTGTCACTGTATTAGAAGGACGCGGCGGATATACTGGTAAAAATAAAGAAGTTTTATATATCGTTATTAATAAACAAGAGCTTGTTAAGTTAAAGCAAGTTATTAGTAGAGTTGATGAAGATGCCTTCGTTGTCATTCACGATGTGCGTGATGTACTTGGTGGTGGCTTTAAAGCAAGCTAAAAGGTGAACGAGAAAATTCGTTCATCTTTTTTTATCCCGCATTAACGGGCAGTAGAACTCCCACCTCAAAATTCAGCTGGAGCAAAGAAGTTAGGTGGGAGATCAACTGCCCGTAAACACCCGATTGGTGAGGGCTGATAATCAGTGGGGGGATGAACAAAACCCCCACTGATTAAAGTTTCACTTTATTCTTACAAAAATGTAAGGGTAATGTAATGGGATTGAATGGTAGATTAAATTCCTGCTCTTTAGAATGGATGTATAAGTATCCTGTAGAGGAGGAAGATCAGTATTATGAAGAAAAAAATAATTACTACTGTAATAGCTATGGTAGTGATAGTAGTAGTATTACTACCTACGAAACTTGGACCAGTTATTGATAAATATAATCCGCTTTATACGACGAAAGAATACTATACAATTGTGGATGCGATTGGTCAGCATGTCGGTGATGAATGGTATGAATATGAATTTATTGCATTTGATGAACGTGGAAGAGAACAAAAAATAAAGAAGACTGTTAAGCATATGTTAAAGAGAGATGAGGCATTAAAGGTGTACGCAAAAGGACGCTACGGCGAGGCAATTGAAGAAATTGAAGCTGTAAATATTCCTATTAATGCGAAGAGTAAACTTTTAACGATGAGATAGCGAATTATACCCCTGCCTATTTTTTGTCGAAAATAAAAATACTAGGTAGGGGTATTTTAGGTTCGTGAAAAAGCCTTAGTTCATATGGACTAAGGCTTTTCTTATTATATAAAGGGGAAGGGGGTACATTGTAGTAGCATGAGTGAAAGGTATAAGAAGAGTCGGCTACTAGCAATGTAATTTGGTTATGTGAGTGTTCTTCTTATTTGGCTTACTTTCTAACTTTATTGTACGAAATATAGGTAAGGGAAACTATCGAATTACATTACACATAGCTTACAAATATGTAAGCCTTCTGTAATGTAATTCGATGGTTAAAATATAGTAAATTTCATATAGTGTAACTAGAAAGTCTCACTGTATCACTTTCTGTTTGTAATGTTAATGAAGAATGAAAAACCAACTAATTTTTAATAGCCCTCATCTCTATTTAGATGAGGCTCTTTTTCAAACCTTACAACATTGTAAGGTTTACGTAAGTTAATTCGATAGTAAATTTGTCATATTTTTTGCATAATAGATACAAATAGATAAAAAATAATTAGGGATATATTAAGAAGGGAGAAAACTGGGATGCGTAAAGAAGAAGTAGTGAAGTTTCCAATTAAAGATTTCTGTAGCTACTTTACTGTTGCCGTAGTATGTATTGGATTATTTGATATAATAACAAATTTAATTGTTAACTAATATAGATGATAAAACAAGAAGGAAGACCCTTTCTTGTTTTTTTTATGGGGGCATAAAGATGAAATTGATTGATAGCCATATACATGTTGATCAATATGAGAATGAAGAGAAAAGTAGATTATTTATAGATGTGGAAAACAGTAAAGAGATACAAGGGCTTATTGCAGTATCTATGAATTATCAATCATGTCTAGAAACTTTATCTTTAGCAAAGCGATATCCTTTTGTACATCCAGCAATAGGTTTTCATCCGGAGCAGCCGATTCATAAAGAGGAATGTGAGCAAATTTATAAATTAATTGAAGATCATGTAGAGGAAATCGTTGCGATTGGTGAAGTGGGCTTGCCATATTATTTAAGGAAAGAAGATGAAAATATTGCTATTGATCCATACATAGCGGTGTTAAAAAAGTTTGTGGAACTAGCTAGTAAATACGATTTACCAATTATATTGCATGCGGTTTATGAAGATACTGACACTGTATGTGGTTTACTTGAAGAATATAAAGTTTCGCGTGCACACTTTCATTGGTTTAAAGGAAGTGAAGAGGCAATGAAACGGATGATGAGGAACGGTTATTATATTTCTATCACACCGGATGTTTTACATAAGGAGAAAATTAGAAAAATAGTTTCGTATTATCCGCTTGAATATATGATGGTAGAAACAGATGGGCCGTGGGAATTTCAGAAGGATACGATGACACATCCTTATATGATAAAAGATGTATTACAAGAAATTAGTATAATAAAAAAAATATCAGTAGAGAAAGTTACTGAGCAAATATATGCGAATACGGTGCGATTTTATAAAGTTAGTGAGTCATAAAAAAACACCAAGCATCTCTCTTGGTGTTTTTTTATGACTCTAATTTTTTCGCACGTCTTAATAATAAAAGAAAGACAATTATAATGAACCCAATTATAAGGAAGAACCCATATTGTTTTATATAATCAATTATGTCATTCGCACTTGTTGGTTTTTTAACGTGAATGCCGTCTTTATTAGTAGTAATATGAATATCTTTCATTTTTACTTCATTCGTTTCTTTTTGTAAATCAATCCACTCTATGTTTGGAATACTTTCTAGTTCTTTTAATACTTCTTTTAATGGTTCAACGCCCAAGTAAGGATGATAAAATGCACCGATAATTCCATCAGATAGTTTAGTGATAGATAAAGCACGTTCTTTCATTTTTGCTATAGCTTGTGGCTTACCTTCTTCAATAAAGCCAACAGTTTCAGGAATTAATTTCATCCCATGTAAAAATGACGGTGTACTTATATAAGCCGGTGAGTGCATTGATTTCCAAGTTGTATCGTTTAGTTGTATTTGTCCTACATAAGTTGAAAAATATTGTGATAGTATTTCATATCCTTTTTGAGACATTGTATAGTGCGGAGCTTCAAAGGCAACTGGATATAATTTAGCTTCTACAAGCTCTGTAATCCCTTTTTCAATATGATCTTTAATATATTTTTCTTCGAAGGATTTTCCGTTTTCTACGTATTTATTATAGTCTTCTGTAGAATGAAAATCTTCTTTTGTCTTTGGTTTTTCATGGTTCGGTTGGCGAATTGGTTGATCTGTTTTTACATCCCAAAATTCAAAACCTTCGCCAGTTTCACTATCATAAAACTGATGTGTGTAACCATGCATAACGATAGAGCCACCATTATCTTGCATAAAGTGTAAAACATCGATTAATTCAGAGTTATCCTTTAAATGTACTGTTTTTCCTGTGTCTGGATCTTTGTAAACAGGGATAACCGTAATCATATAAGGGAGCTTTTTCTCTTTTAGTAATTCAGCGATTTCTTTTAATTGCTTTACATCTACAGCTGGATGAACGTCTTCAAGGCGTAAATAAGCTGAAGTTTTATTTGTTTCAGGTTTTTGTCCGAAATAAGAAAATAACATTTCACCGACGTAATGAGACATCCAATCGAAAAGGTTTGGAGTTGCAACATAATAGGATGTTCCTTGCTGAATGATTAACGGATGAGTTCCATCAGCACTCAAGGCGTAAGCAAGAGTTGTTCCTTTTGTTTCAATTTTCTTCATTAAGCGTTCTTCATGTAATTCATTTTTTAACTGGTTAGTCGGATATTCTATAGTGTGAATTCGTATATCGGTTTCTTTCGAGGTAATGAAAGAAAAGCGATTAGATAATTGTTCAACATTTTGTCCTAAAACTAATATGGGACCTGAGAAGTTTTCTAGAAATTGTTTTGCTGCAATAGAAAAATCTTCTTTTTTCTCTCCGATATAAACAATATGTGTATAAGAAGATGATTCAGTACTTTCCTTTACTTCCTTTAAGCTTTTTACTGTTATATTTTTTGTAAAGTGCCCTAACTGAGTATTAAGGATTTGTACATTGTTTGTAATTTTGTTGTCTTCTGTACTATACAAAACGAGTACTTTTGATTTTGATGATGTTTGTGCAGAGGTATGTATAGGAATGAGTAGTAAAATGCTGAAAAAGATTAGTAGAGTTCTTTTCATTTATTTATGCTCCTATTCTATATATAGAATTCAATTTACAATTATATACAAGAAATAAGTTATAGTCCATGTAAGTTACATTTTTGCACGTATTTACCATATGTTTTTTCGCAAAATCGGTCTAAAGCATGATGATAATATGTATAGTAATTTGCTATGATTGAAAGGTAAGAGAATGATAGAGTGTTGGTAATTGTAAAAGGAAGGCTGAAAGGGGACAAATTTCAGCGGAGAAAGAGGTAGAGGTAGTGAAGAAATTCTTTGTAGGATTTTTAGTTGTTCTTGGAGTGTATTTATATTTCCAAGGAAAGTCTGAAGGAATGGGTAAGCTAATGAATGAAACAAGCTATGTTGATTCAGAAGAAGCAAAACAGATGAAACAAATCATTATAGAGGAAGCAAAGAAAGTAAACCTTCCGGAATGGATACCTCTTACAATTGCCGAACATGAAAGTAGGTTAAATCCAAGAAGTGTTGGAGATAACGGAACTTCATTCGGATTGTTTCAATTACACCGCGGTGGTGGGCTTGCGCCAGATCATTTAACTGATGAAGAGCTGAAAGATCCACGTACAAATGCGCAAATTGCAATGCCGCATTTAATGAAAGGTTATAAGCGCGGGGTGCAAAAAGGTTTGACTGATTTTGCATTACTGAAATATATAGCGAATACATCTGGATGGCCAGGGAATTTAGGACCAGAGTGGACGGATAACAATATGAAGTATAACATCGGATTAGAGGATGTATACTATCGAAATAAAGGTGTAATCAAAGAGTAGGTTTTCTATACCTACTCTGTTTTTTTATGAATAATTTCATCCTTTTCTTTCGTGAAATACTGCGCTAGTTGTATTTTCACATCTTCTAGTTTTGTAGAAACTTGCGGTATTTTATATCCTACATACAACGGTGAAACGACAAACCTAGGAACAACTTTACAAATGATTTTCCTGTTTAAGTGATAGAAGAATAAGTTATAACTACTACATCCTTTATGGAAATCTGTCAGTATGTAACGTACAGTTTGCTGAATATAATTGGCCATTTCATCTATAAATGCAATATCTTCAATGATGATATTAAATTCAGTAAAGCCGATAATAGGACGCTCTGAAATGTTGAGTTCAATGCGTTCATTTTTTTGAACAATTACCCCTTGGAAATTTGCTTCCTCAATATTTTCAAGATAGTCTACATGTTTCATTCCGATAATTTGCATATGTGCATGATGCAAACTTCCGCCTGAAAATGGACCATGATTTTTGTATAAAATCACAGAAGTGAATTCTTCATTTTCCTGTAAGTTTAACCAATGGAGAATAGAGAAGCGAATTAGTTTTCTCATATGTTCTTCTGTATATGTTGCGATATGGTCTTCGCAATTATCTGTTTCGATTAGCACGGTTTGAAAGGTATCCTTTAATGTAGGGAATTTATTTTTCAACCAAATAATAGAGCCCTCAGTTGCTAAAATATCCGTTAAATTTTTTCTGTCACAAAAAGGACATGCAGTGTTTCTGTTCCGAATGCTTTCTGGTTTTTGTTTACCGATATCGTTTAAAAAATATAGTTGTTGTGTATCCATTTGTATATGCCCCTTTAAAATATATGTAAAAATCCCGCTTAATACATTCGGGAAAAGGAGAAGGAAATCCTTTAAAGGGAATAGGGAAAAATAAAAGACAAGATATCCTCATTGCAATAGGGTACCTTGTCTTTTATTTTTTCTTTAATAGTGTGTATGGATAATATAGAGCATTTTCATTTTGTTTCTTTTTTCTATTTTTTATTGTGTATAAGGCAATTGCTGTACTTGCGATTACAATAATGGCTTTCTTCATATTCATATACCCCTTTTTATTGTTGGTTTAATTCTTGGCTAACTGCTTTCGCATCAACTAAAGCATGTAAGATCATTTTTACCATGTTCATCATATTCCTTCACTCCTTTTTATAGTTCGTTTAGTTCTTTTACAACTGCTTGTCCGTTCACTAATACCTCAAAGATTGCTTTTACGAGTTCTTTCATCATGATTGTTTCCTCCTTGTTTTTGTCTCTCTTGTTTATATCTTTATTGTATAGGGAGGCATCTTTTCGTACTATCGCTTTCCATTACGTGAACATAACAGTTTTGTAAGATTTGATGTCACTTATTGAAATGTTTAGTCTATCTTCATTATTTTCAGAAAAATGACTATTCAAACATAAATCGGGGAAGTATAATAAAGAAGTAAGTATTAAATTCCGTACGAAAGGAGTGAATGAGATGAAATGTTCTTTAGCTACGCACGCAAAATTTTTAGATTATATCTATATTTGTCGTGCGATTTTTCATGATGTAGTTGTTAACGGGATACGTATGCCCTTTTTTAACAATTGCATAGTAGCTATTGAACGATAGAAGTCTCTTCACCCATTTTTGATAAACGTGTGAAAAGGGAGCTATTTGGCTTCCTTTTTCTATGACAAAAACCATGGGGAATGTTTCTTTCCCATGGTTTTTTATATTGAAAGGAGTACGGAAAATGACAATTTGTAGTGTAAATAATGTAAAGAAATCTTTTGGTGGAAACATCATATTTGAAAATATATCGCTTGAAATAAAGAATGGAGAACGTATTGGATTAGTTGGTCGTAACGGTAGTGGGAAGACAACTATCTTTCAGCTTCTAACAGGAATGGAGAGTTTGGATGCAGGAGCCATTCATATGAAGAAAGGTACATGCATCGGTCATGTAGCACAAATTCCAAAATTCAATAATGAAATGAATGTATATGATGTATTAAGCTCCGCTTTTAAAAAGGAAAAAGAGTTGGAGATAGAAATGCATGCTTTAGAAAAAAATATGGCAGAAGAACAGGAATCATCTGCTTTACAAAAATTGATGGAGAGATACGGAGTAATTCAAGAAAGGTACGCGTTTCTCGGTGGTTATGAAATAGAAGCGAATATTATGAAGGTAGCAAATGGTCTACAGGTGACGGAACTATTTCGAAGGTCATTTATGGAGATAAGTGGTGGAGAACAAACAAAAGTAAGCCTTGCGTATATGCTATTGCAGAAACCAGATCTACTTTTGTTAGATGAACCAACAAATCATTTGGACTTATTTGCAGTCGAGTGGTTAGAGCAATTTCTAAAAGAATATACAGGAACAGTTATGGTCATTTCGCACGATCGCTATTTCCTTGATGAAGTTGTAACGAAAATTTTTGATTTAGAAGATGGAGAAATTCACGTATATCATACGAACTATTCACAGTTTGTTGAGGAAAAGGAAGAAAGGCTGCTTCAAGAATTTCAAGCGTATCAAGAACAGCAAAAGAAAATAAAGAAAATGAAAGAAGCAATTAAGCGTCTACGTGAATGGGCAAATCAAGCGAATCCGCCGAATGAAGGATTGCATAAGAGAGCGAGAAATATGGAACGTGCATTAGAGCGTATAGAGAAACTAAAGAGACCCATTTTGGATAGAAAACAGATGGGACTTCAGTTTGAAGGGCAAGAGAGAAGCGGGAAAGATGTTGTTGTAATGAAAGAAGTGAGTAAAGGATTTGCTGAACGATCTTTATTTGAGAAAGTAAATTTGCATCTTCGTTTTCAGGAGCGCGCAGCTATCGTTGGACGTAATGGTACAGGAAAAACTACGCTATTAAAACTATTACTAAAAGAAATGCAGCAAGATGCTGGAGAAATTCGAATTGGTAGTAGTGTGAAAATCGGTTATTTATCGCAACATGCGTACGGGAATATGAAGAACAATGTATTGGAAGCTTTCAGAGATTGCGTGGCTGTAACAGAGGGAGAAGCAAGACATATATTAGCGCGATTTTTATTTTATGGTCCAGCTGTTTTTAAGAAAGTAACGCAACTTAGCGGCGGAGAAAAAATGAGGTTAAGACTCGCGCAACTTATGTATCAAGATGTTAATTTTCTTATTTTAGATGAACCGACGAATCATCTTGATATTGAATCAAGGGAAGTTTTAGAGGAGGCCCTTGAACAATATAATGGGACTATTTTAGCTGTTTCACATGATCGTTATTTCTTAAATAAGTTATTTGAAAAAACATATTGGATTGATGAGCACAAATTATTTGAGTTTGCAGGGAACTATGCATGGGCTCGTCAAAAGTGGGAAGAAAGAATTGAGAAACAAGTAGCAAAACAGAAGCAGCAACAGCAAGGGAATAAAGTGTTAAAAGTAATGCCTATAAAAAAGAAGGAGTCTAGGAATTTAGAGGAAGTTGAAAACGAGTTAATGCATATAGAAGAAGATATATATGCACTTGAATGTAAAATGGAACATGTAGTTGATGTTGAAATGCTTGAACAATTGTATGAAGAAAAAACGAAAAACGAGTTTTTGCGAGCGGAGTTATATAATGAGTTAGAGAATATTGTGGAGTAAAGAAAATAGAATGAAAAAGAGCAAGTTGTTTTCTCATATTTTTGGGGAGGGCTTGCTCTTTCTAGTATAATGAAAGTAGAAAAATCGGTATAATTTTCTTGTTAATGTGATAAGAGAATGAACTTTAGGTCACTAAAACGTGGGGAGAATTTTATGTTAGGATATGCGCGGATTGCTACAATCGTCATGATTTGCTTAGTTTACGCAAATCATGTTTCACGTGAAACAGAAAATTTACAAATTTTTGTCGGTATTGCACTTTTTATTTATATTGTGAATCATATCTTGCTTGTAAAAGCAAAAGGGAGTAGGAAACTTGTTTTTTATACCTTGCTCACAAATGGTATTGTCACAGCGTTATTAGGGTTTTTATTTCCCGAGACATGTTTATATTTAATTATATTTGGAATTGATGCGGTAGGATTATTTATTCATGATTGGCGTAAAAGGATGACTTATTTTTTTATCGCTTTTTTCTTTCTTTGTTGGTTTATAAATATACTACATACGTATCAACATACAGAGAGTCTGGAATTGGAGAGTAATGCAATTAACTTTATGTTTATCATTTTCAGTGCTTTAGCTGGAAACTTAATAAAAAAACTTACAGCTGCGCGGAAAATGGTAGATGAGCAATATGAGGAATTAGCATTATCTCATACAGCTTTAAAAGAAGCACATGAACAATTAAGGCTATATGCCAAAGAGGTAGAGGAATTGACGGCGGTTCGGGAGCGAAATGATATTGCCCGAGAAATTCATGATACCGTGGGTCATAATATGACAGCTTTGCTTGTGCAGTTGCAACTAGCGGAAGCGCTATGGAAGCAAAACTCGGATACGACAGAAACGGTTTTACATACATGTTATGAACTGGCTAGAAAGTCACTTCAAGAAGTAAGAGCTTCTGTTCATGCTTTAAAAGAGGAAAGCAAACTAGGAAACATAGTAGAAAATATGCGTGGAATGTTGAATGAATATTCTAAAATGACGAAAGTACAAGCATCTTTTCGATTGCAAGGAGATCCTGTTACAATTCCATTGTCGCTACATCCTACATTACTTCGTATTATGCAAGAGTCTTTAACAAATGCAAAACGTCACGGGAAAGCCAGTTTATGTGAAGTGAGTTTAACTTGTTCAATGAAACAAGTTAAACTCTGTATTTCGGATAATGGTGTGGGAGTCAACGAGGTAAGTCCAGGTTTTGGTTTACTTAATATGAAAGAACGTGTAGAGGAACATGGTGGAACTATTCAATTTGAGAGTGAGATAGAAAAAGGCTTCCAGTTACAGATTGAATTTCCGCTTCAGGAGAAAACATGGGTAATAGGGGGAACGGTATGATTCGCATTATGATTGTTGATGATCAATCACTCATTCGCGATGGTTTAGCGATGTTATTAAATTTACGACCAGAACTTGAAGTAGTGGGAACGGCTACGGATGGAGACGAAGTGATACAAAAAGTGAAAGAGCTACATCCTGAAATTATTTTGATGGATATTCGGATGCCTCGTATGAATGGTGTTGAAGGAACACGTTTAGTTAGAGAACAGTTCCCTCATATAAAGGTTCTTATGTTGACGACATTCAATGATAGTGAGCTTATTTTTGAAGCATTGGAGCAAGGAGCGAGTGGTTATTTATTGAAGGATATGGAGACAGATGCAATCGCGCAAGCAATTTTAACGGTGCATAGTGGCGGGGTTGTGCTTCCTCAGGATATAACAGCGCAAATTATAGAGGAATTAAAAAAGACGAAAGTGGCAGTAGAGTGTAACCCACCAGAACAACTAAAACAATTAACTGAGCGAGAAGTAGATGTTTTAAGAGCAATTGGACTGGGGTTAAATAATAAAGAGATTGCCGAAAAGCTATTTATTACCGAGGGAACTGTTAAGAATCATGTTTCTAATTTGATTAGTAAGCTAGAACTGAGAGATCGAACACAAGCTGCGATATACGCAGTAAGGTATGGCGTCACGATGTACACATGACTTTTGGCATATATAAGTGTGAAAAAGCAGCGGAATTTGCTGCTTTTTTATTTTGTATTTCTATCTTAAGGCTGATGGAGAAGAAAAGAAATTTTTCTACAATGAAAGTGTAGATGAATACAAAGGGGCTGAATCAATATGTTAGTCATAGATCATATTACGAAATCATTTGGCAAGAAGGAAATCGTAAAGAATGTTTCTTTTGAAGTGAAAAAAGGTGAAACATTTGGGTTGCTTGGACCAAACGGAGCGGGGAAATCAACGACGATATCAATGATTTGCGGGTTAATTCCATACGATAGTGGTGATATAAAAGTTGGTGGGAAATCTGTAAAAGAGTATCCATTAGAAGCGAAAAAGAAAATCGGTATTGTCCCGCAAGACATTGCGCTGTATCCGACACTTTCAGCAAAGGAAAATTTAATCTTCTGGGGAAAGATGTACGGTTTAAATGGAAAAGTTGCAAAAGAGCGGGCAGAGGAAGTGTTAGCTTACGTCGGTTTACAGGATCGGGGAAAAGATAAAATTGAAACATTTTCAGGTGGAATGAAAAGGCGTATTAATATTGGTGCAGCACTTATGCACGAACCAGAGTTATTAATTATGGATGAACCGACAGTCGGGATTGATCCGCAATCGAGAAATCATATTTTAGAGACTGTTAAAAAGTTAAATGAAAAAGGTATGACGGTCATTTATACGAGTCATTACATGGAAGAAGTTGAGTATTTATGTGAGCGAATTGCCATCGTTGATCATGGAAAGGTAATTGCACTAGGAACGAAAAGAGAGCTATGTAATCGTCTAACAGATGGGTTTATGGTGAAATTGCAATTAAATCGCTACAGTACGGAACTGCTACAAAAGTTGAAGGCACTACCTGTTGTTGAGCGGATTATTTTTGACGAAGATAGTAGCACGATTGATATTGGACTAAATGGTGGCGAGGCAATTGGCATAGTTGTTTCAGAAGTTGTTGAAAACAAAGCTCAAATTTTAAAACTGGAAGTAAAAGAACCGAATTTAGAGGCACTTTTTTTACAATTAACAGGACGTTCACTTCGTGATTAAGGGGGTTAGTACGAGATGAGAAGTTTCATTATTGCATGGAAAGATTTAAAAATCCGTTTAATTGATCGGCGCGGATTTATGATGATGTTAATTATGCCACTTGTATTAACGGCCATTTTAGGTTCAGCATTAAGTAATGTATTTGAGAGTGGTGGACTACCGAAAACAGTAATTGGCTATTATCAAGAGGGAACGGATGAGTTTGCAGATGTCTTTCAAAAAGATGTATTGCAATCTAAAGAAATAAAAGATGATGTGAAAGTAAAGGTAGTTAATTCTCAGGAAGAGCTTGAAGATATGTTAAAGGGAAAGAAAATCGATGTAGGAATTGTCATCCCAAATAAATGGAGCGAACAAGTACAAGATGGAAAATTAAAAGAACCAAAGGTGCTTATAGACCCATCAAAAGATATACAAGCAAAAATTGCTGAGTCAATGATCCGCTCTTTTTCAGAACGTGTTCAAACAGTCGCAGTATCTACTAAAAGTGTTGTAACAGAATTAGCAAAATCTCAGCAGAGTGATGTAGCACAAGTTGCAAAAGAGGTAAGTGGAAGTCTACAGACGATAGCAACTGCAAGTGTGGGTAACATCCAAAAAGGAACGGTAGGCAAAAAAACAGTTGCAGCGATGCAATATTATGCAGCAGCAATGTTAGTCATGTTTTTACTATATAACATAACAGTAGGTGCAAAGTCAGTTGTAACAGAGCAACGAACTGAAACGTTGGCGCGTTTGTTCAGTACACCGACGAGCTCATTTTCAATTTTATTCGGGAAGTTTTTAGGTACATTACTATTTGCCTGTATACAATTTGGAATATTTATAGTTGCTACACACTTTATGTTTCATGTGGAATGGGGCGCAGATGTGTCTCAAATAGTAGTGTTGGGAATTTCTTATGCAATTTGTGTTTCTGGTTTATCTATGTTAATCGCCGCTTTTATTCGTGAGGAAAAAACGGCAGATTTAATGGGGGGAATCGGTATTCAAATACTAGCTATATTAGGAGGATCAATGTTACCGATTTACGTATTTCCCGATACACTTCAAACAGTTGCGAATATTGCTCCGAATAAATGGGCACTTACGAGCTTCTTAAATATTATGTCGGGAACATCTTGGGATGTGCTATTCCCTGTCATTTTAAGTTTATGTAGTGCAGGAATTATCTCCGTTATGATTGGAACGTTACGTTTACGTACGAGATAGGAGGGGAAATGATGAAGAAAGTTTGGGCGCTTTGTTGGCTAGAATTAAAACAAATTTTAATTAAGCCACAAAGTTATATACTCATGTTTGGAATGCCTATTATTTTTACACTCATTTTCGGTGGACTTTTAGGCGGAAGTGGGAATGAGAAAGTAAATGTTAGTTTAGTAGATAAAGATGGTTCTGTATTATCTGGCAAGTATTATGAGGAAATAAAGAAAAGTGATTTAATTTCTATAGAAAAGGTAACGTATAGGGAAGGGACACAGAGGATCGAAGATAAGAAATCATCTGGTATAATCATCATTCCGAAAGATTTTCAAAAGAGTATGCTAGATGGAAAAGTAGAAAATATCCAATTTCAAGCCAGTGCTGATTTTACGGGTGGAACTTCTGTAGAGCAAGTATTAGCAAGTGCATTAAAAAAGATGGAGATAGAAGTTAGTGCAGCAAGAGATTTTGAGAAGAAAAGTAACACTTCGTGGGAAACGATGTATGAAACAATTTATACAAAAATAGATCCTGTTTCGATTCAAAAAGAATTGATTTTACACGATGATCAAAAGTTAAATAACGTTACAGGGCGAGCGGCAGGTTTTTCAATTCTATTCGTCATGATTGTCATGTTAAGTGCGACGGGAACCATTTTGAAAGCTAGACAACTTGGTGTTTGGTCTCGTTTATTAGGGGCACCAGTTTCAAAAGTTCAAATACTAGCAGGATATATCCTTTCCTTCTTTTTAATAGGGTGGATTCAATTTGGTGTTTTAATGATATTAACGCATTCATTATTTGATGTGCAGTGGGGAAATTTATTAGGGGTTATTACACTCGTTTCAGTATTGCTATTAGCGGTTATTGGTCTAGCTTTATTATTGGCAAGTATCGTGAAAACAACAGAACAGCAGTCCGCACTAGGGAATATCGTTGTAATTTCAACGTGTATGATTAGTGGTCTTTATTGGCCAATTGAAATTGAGCCTTCATGGATGCAAGCGGCGGCAAATTTTGTTCCGCAAACGTGGGCGATGCGTGGCTTTACTGAGTTAATTGTAAGGGGAGGTACATTAGCAGATATAGGAGTATATATTGGTATACTCATTTTATTTGCAGGAGTATTTTTCGTAATTGGTTTAACAAGAATACGTTATGACTGAAAAAAGAAAGCAGAGTTACAGCTTTACGCGCTGAACTCTGCTTTCTTTTTGTGTGGTATCTTCCCTTGTTGAAATTATAATAGCGATCCCGAGCATAATAAAAAAAGCTAAAAAGAGGACGAACTTTGGGAAGAAAGGGAATAGTAATAACGCCCCGACTATCATGATTGTTAATAGCACATAGTGCAGGACATATTGGAATAGGTTGTCCATATTTTCGCCCCCTTCTTGGTAGTTAATTGTTATTATTCTATGCGGGACTATTAGGTAATAGAATGAATTTTTTGCTAAGTTTATTTAAATTAAAGATTGATCAATAATTTCGAAAGAATTCTCAAAATATTTATATAGAAATAATTGACAAAATATACTGAAAGATATAAGCTAATAACCATAAAGTCTACCGGAAAGGTCGGAATAAGATTGTTACCCCTCAAAAACATCTTTTTTTACGTTTAAAACCGACTTTTCCGATTGGCTATGAAATGTTGCTGTGGGAGGCATACATTAGGCAAGCAGTTCATAAGGTGTAATTATTAAAAAAAAGTTAGGGTGGGGACAATGAAGAAAAAGACAAAAAAATGGGCTGGTGTATTTTCGGTATTACTGAGTAGTTCGCTTGTGTTATCTGCTTGTGGGGGACAGGAGGATACGGCTTCTACAGAACCAGTGCAAAAACAGGATTTAAAAGACTCTAAGATTGAAACAATTCCAGCTACAGATAAGAAGAAAAGTCCAGAAAAAGCAAATCAGCGGAAGGACACTTTTATCACGGCTATTTCTAAGCCAGGAGGCGTTTTCTTACCATATTTCCAAGAGAATGGTTGGGATGGAAACGTAACGTCTGTTATTTTTGCATCATTAGTAACAACAGACAAACAAGGTAAACCTGCTCCAGACCTTGCAGAAAAATGGGATATTTCTGCTGATCAGTTAACATATACATTCCATTTACGTAAAGATTTAAAGTTTAGTGATGGTTCCCCTTTAACAGCGGATGACGTAGCATTCACATTAACACTACTCCATGATAAAGCATATGAAGGTGGGGTGGATATTGCTCAGTATGCCATTAAAGGTGGGAAAGAATATAAAGAAGGAAAAGCAACTTCTATTGAAGGAGTTCAAGTTGTTAATCCACAAACAATTAAAATTATAACTGAAAAAGTTAATTCTCAGGCACTAACTGCTTTAGGTGGGTCAGTGTTATCAAAAGCTTATTATGGAAAAGAATATAAACAAAATACAAGTTTAGACTATTTAAAAGCGTTGTATGGGCAACCAATTGCTGCGGGACCATATAAATTTGAGAAATATGTTCCAGGTCAAGAAGTTCGCTTTGTTGCCAATGAACATTATTATGCAGGAAAACCGAAAATCAAAAACTTTATTTACAAAATAACATCAGGTGATACTGGATTCCAATTATTCCAAACAGGTGAACTAGATTATAGTGGATTTAGAGCAAATCCTGAAAATATAGAACAATTAAAAGGATTAGGTTTTGCGAATATTAATCTCGAGTCTTCTAGTGATATCGCTTATATTTATGTGAATAATAAGAAGCCATATTTGAAAGATAAGAAAGTCCGCCAAGCACTTACTTATGGGTTAGATCGTAAGAAGTATGTTGATACAGCTTTACAAGGATATGGTTCTGTTGCTAACGTACCAATTGCTCCAGTTTCGTGGGCATATACGGAAGAAGGAATTAATAAATATCCATACGACGTAGAAAAGGCTAAAAAATTATTGGATGAAGCTGGTTGGAAAGTAGGTTCTGACGGGGTTCGTGAAAAAGATGGTCAAAAATTAAAATTAACATACTACGCATCAAATACAGGAAAAACAAATGATATCTTTATTCCAATTGCAAAAGAAAGCTACAAAGCAATCGGTGTTGAAATAAATCCAGAGCTAATGGACTTTAATACGATGCTTTCAAAAGTGGGAAAAGGTGACTATGATTTAGCAGCGGTTTCAACACCAGGAATTAGTGATCCAAGTGAAGTGGTAAGTGACTACTTATCAACTAACCCAAAAAGTGATACAGGTTATAGTAATCCGAAAGTTGATGAATTAATTGTAAAAGGCATAGAGACGACAGATATTGAAAAACGTAGAGCAGTTTATAAAGAACTGTATAAAGAGTTAAGCGATGATCCACCGGTTATTTTACTAAACTATCGTAAACTACTTTACGCTCACAATGCACGTATACAAGGCATCAATCCAGAAAAATATGATGGTATTAGTTCTAACTTACCAGTGCTATCAGTTGAAAAATAAAGATTAACTGAAATAATAGAAGACATTTTTTCATACAGCAAGGAATAAACGCTGCTTTGAAAAAATGTTCTTCTATTTTTAAGTAAATAGGATTGGGGAGACAAAAGGTGAAAACATACATCATTCGTAGGTTTCTACAAATGATTCCTACATTGTTTGGTACGTCCATTATTATCTTTTTCTTATTTGCACTCTTGCCAGGTGATTATATTGATTCGAATCCAAAGTTAACACCAGAGAGAGCTCAAGAATTAAGGGAACTGTATGGTTTAAATAAGCCGATTATTGAAAGATACTTTCACTGGCTAGGTAACGCACTGCACGGTGATTTTGGCTTCTCATTACAATATCAAGAACCAGTAACATCATTACTTAATAAGTTCATTTGGAATACATTTATTGTTGCAGTTGCAGCTTTATTTTTCACTTGGATTATTGCTCTTATAATTGGTGTTGTTTCAGCAACAAAACAGCATTCATGGTTTGATAGACTTGTAACAATTGGTGTTTTTGCTGCAATGTCATTCCCATCATTTTTTATAGGATTGTTCTTAATTAAATTATTGGCAGTTGATTTAAATTTATTACCAATTGGCGGCATGATTGATATTGGAAGTAATTCGACAGGTATCACATACATATTGGAAGTATTACGTCATATGATTCTGCCTGTATTTATTTTAACGCTTCTCGGTGTAGGGTCATTAACACGATATTTTAGAACAGGTATGTTGGATGTTGTAAGACAAGACTATATTCGTACTGCACGTGCAAAAGGGTTGAAAGAAAGAAAAGTTATTTATAAGCATGCATTGAAAAATGCAATTTTACCAGCGATTACTTTACTTGCGTTTGAATTACCAGGCTTATTTTCTGGCGCAATTATTATTGAACAAATCTTTAACTGGCCAGGGATTGGAAGTATTCAATTAGAAGCATTGAACTTTCGTGATTATACAGTATTAATGGCATTTACGATGTTTCTTTCTTGTTTAACAATTATGGCGAACTTTTTTGCAGATATTGTATATGGGCTTGTTGATCCACGAATTCGACTGAAGTAAGGGGGGGAAGATATGGAGACTATTACAACAATAAAGAAAAAGAAAGAACCGAAAAAAAGAAACGAATCATCACCATGGCATCAAGCCTATAAAAAAATAAAGCAAAATAAGTTGGCATTGTTTGGTTTATACATTTTAATATTTATGTTTTTATTTAGTTTCATTGGTCCAATCTTTTCACCATATGCTTCGGGGACAGTACAAGTAACGCAAATCAATAAACCACCTAACCTTTCACATTGGCTCGGAACAGACCAATTAGGACGGGACATTTTAACTAGGCTTATGCAAGCAGGACGTATTTCATTAACAATCGGTTTAGCATCGATGTTACTATCTGTTATACTCGGTGCTCTGTTAGGAGCCATTGCTGGTTTTTATCGTGGCATTGTAGACCATCTAATTATGCGTATTGCAGATGTGTTAATGTCCATTCCAGGATTACCGTTGCTTATTATAATGGGGGCAATTTTATCAGAATGGAAACTACCATCAGAATATCGGTTATATGTCGTAATGATTATTTTAAGTTTAGTAGGATGGCCAGGACTTGCACGCCTCGTACGAGGTCAAATTTTAACGCTGCGGGAGCAAGCATTTATGCAGGCAGCGGACGTCTTGGGATTAAAAGATTCTCGTAAAATTCTCCATCATTTAATTCCAAACGTTTTTCCAATATTAATTGTTGTAGCGACGTTAGGTGTGGCAGGATCTATTTTAAGTGAGTCTGCACTAAGTTACCTAGGACTTGGCGTTGTCCCGCCTACACCATCGTGGGGAAATATGATTAGTGCAGCAAACTCATTAATCGATTTCCAAAAGCGTCCGTGGTTATGGATCCCGCCTGGTTTTGCAATCTTTATAACAGTTGTATCAATTAATATACTTGGCGATGCACTTCGTGATGCATTAGATCCAAAGATGAAGCGGTAGGTGAGAAAGCATGAGTAGAGCAGTAGTAGAGCTAAAGGATTTACAAACACACTTTCAGACGGAAGAAGGTACAGTAAAGGCTGTCAATCATGTTAGCTTTTCAGTTCGAGAAGGTGAAACAGTTTGTGTAGTAGGCGAATCAGGTTGCGGGAAAAGTGTAACGGCTTTATCTATTATGGGACTTATTGCTGAATCTGGCGGCATCGTTGGTGGTGACATTCTTTATGAAGGAAAAAGTCTTTTAGGAATGAAAGAGAAAGAACTTCGTAGTTTAAGAGGAAATGATATCGCGATGATTTTCCAGGAACCGATGACATCACTTAATCCGGTCTTTACTGTTGGAGAGCAAATTGTTGAGACGTTAAGAGAGCATGAACTACTTAGCAAAAACGAAGCATACAAAAAAGCAATTGAATTAATTCGTAAAGTTGGTATTGCTCGTGCTGATGAAATTGTCCATTCTTATCCGCACGAATTAAGCGGTGGTATGTTACAACGTATTATGATTGCTATTGCACTTAGTTGTAATCCAAAGTTATTAATTGCAGATGAACCGACAACAGCTCTAGACGTTACGATTCAAGCGCAAATATTAGACTTACTAAGACAAGTAAAAGAGGAATTTAAAACGTCCATTTTATTAATTACACATGATCTAGGTGTTGTAGCGGAAATGGCTGATTACGTTGTTGTTATGTATGGTGGAAAAGTTATTGAAGAGGCACCGGTACTAGAAATATTTCAAAATCCGAAACATCCATATACGCAAGGGTTGCTGAAATCAAAACCAGTAATGGGGAAACGAACAGAGAAACTTTATTCTATTCCAGGGCAAGTTCCAAATTTAGTTGGCTTAGATGAGTTTTGCTACTTTAGTGGCCGCTGTGAACATTGCATGGAAATATGCAAAAATGAAGCGCCAAATCTTAATGTGCATGACGAGGATCATAAAGTAGCTTGTTGGTTATATGAGGAGCGTGCTGGGCAATGAGTGAACCATTATTAGAAGTGAAGAACTTAAAAACGTATTTTCCGATTAAGGGCGGCGTATTTAGTAGAACGATTGGACATGTGAAAGCGGTAGATGGGGTAAGCTTTACAATTGATAAAGGAGAAGTGTTTGGCCTTGTAGGAGAGTCTGGAAGTGGGAAAACGACGATAGGAAAAACAATTCTCCGTCTCGTTCAAAAAACAGAAGGTGAAGTGAAATTTAAAGGTCAAGATGTTCATGCTTTATCAAATGAGGAGCTGAGAAAGCATCGTCCTAATATGCAGCTCGTCTTTCAAGATCCATTTAGCTCATTAAATCCAAGAATGAGAATTGGAGAAGCGCTTGGTGAGCCAATGTTGGCTCACGGACTAGCGACGAAAGAAAATGTCCGTGCAAAGGTGATAGAAGTATTGGAGTTATGTGGTTTAGCGCCGTATCACATTGACCGGTACCCTCATGAGTTTTCCGGTGGGCAACGTCAGCGTATCGTTATTGCAAGGGCGATGGTATTAGATCCAGAATTTATTGTAGCTGATGAGCCTGTTGCGGCATTAGATGTATCTATTCAAGCGCAAATCATTAATTTGTTTAGTGAATTACAGGAGAAAAAGGGATTATCCTATTTATTCATTTCACATGATTTAAGTGTTGTGGAGCACTTATGTACGAAAATTGGAATTATGTATTTAGGAACTATTGTCGAAACAGCACCACGTGATGAGTTATTTGCGAATCCGCTTCATCCATATACAAAAGCATTGTTATCAGCAGTGCCAATACCGGATCCAACAGTTAAGCGAGAACGGATTATTTTAGAAGGGGATATTCCAAGTCCTGCAAATCCACCATCAGGTTGCCGTTTTCATACACGTTGCCCCTTTGCTACAGATATTTGTAAAACGAATGTACCAGAATTCCGTAATTTGGGTGAAGATCATTTTGTTGCTTGTCATCATGTGTAAAAGAAAAGGACTCTTTCAAAATGTGAAAGAGTCCTTTTTTTACCCCGCATTAACGGGCAGTAAGACTCCCACCTGAAAATTCGACACATGCGGGGAAGTTAGGTGGGAGATTAACTGCCCGTAAAAGCCCGATTGGTTCAACTAATAATCAGAGGAACCCCACCTCTGATTAAAGTTGAACTTTATTTACTAGATGAAGTTTGTTTCAATACAAATTGCTCGATTGCATGAGCAACACCATGTTCATTGTTTGTTAATGTTACAACGTCACATAGTTTTTTGACATCTTCTTCGGCATTTCCCATTGCAACTGATAAGCCAGCTACTTGTAGCATTGGCACATCATTAAAGTTGTCACCGATTGCAACAGTATCTTCAATTGGTATATTGAAATAAGCTGCCATTTCTTGTAGGCCGTTCCCTTTATGACCATGCTTATCCATAATTTCTACATTAGTAGGAGCTGATGCGGTAACTGAAATGTCCGTATCTTCTTGTAAAGTTTGCAATAGCTGCGAACGATGAGCAGCATTAAATGTCAAAATAAAGAATTTAGATATTTCTAATTCTGGATTATTTACGACATCTTCTATTTTTTGGAAATCAGTAATTAAGTTAGATTTCTTTTGTTTTTCTGTAATTCTTTCAAGTTCCTCAAGTGTAACATCTAGTGTATGTTTATTTTCTTCGAATGCCTGCATAACTTGACCTTGCCATGTATAAGGAGAATAAACCCCTTTATTTGTGTACAACTTATATGGAAAACCTTCAGATTCTAGTAATTTTGCAAGCTTGTATACTTTATCATTTTGTAAACAACGCGAGTTAATTACTTTTCCGTCCACATAAACAATTGCCCCATTGCTTGCTCCAACTGGAAGAGATAGTTTATATTCTTCCAATAATTTCAAAGCATCCTCTTTCGCGCGGCCAGAACAAATCATTACAATATGACCAGCCTCTTTTGCGGTTTGGATAGCTTGTAAGTTCTCTTTGGAGATTTCAAGATTAGATGATAGTAGTGTACCATCCATATCTAGTGCGATTAATTTCAAAATGACCACCTCTTTGTTTCCATTATACATAGTTATATAGAGGAAACATATAAACTTATCTTGGAAAGATAGTATTTTATCCCGCATTAATTTCTAGTAAAAGTGCGATTGGTGAGGGGAATAATTAGTAGGGAATGAAACTCTCGTTGATTAAAGTTTCACTTTGGTTTTTAACAAAATAGAGATGAATAATATTATATTTCGCTTTATGACCTTAATGTTACACTAGTGTTACAAATGTGATTGTAGTAGAAAACGCATTAAAACAAGGTTTTTGAGTGTTTATTAAAAAAAACGTAAAAAAAGTGTAATAAAATTTACGTAATTATATTGCAACGTAATAATAGTTATGTTACATTATTGTTACAAACGTTACGTAATTAATTTCAATGTAACGTTAACATGAAAACTATGAACTAATCATTTCTTAGTAATTACATATAGATAACTTATAAAAAAGGAGAATGAATGATATGAACAACGAGCAAGTATTAAACGTAACAAAAGGTGACTTCTTAGGATCAGCAAGTGGAGCAGTAGTATTAACAGCATTAATCGTATTTCTATCAAGCGTATTAGTATAATAGAAGTTTTGTAACAAAAGATAAATGAAGGGAGAATGAAAGATATGAAAGAGCAAGTATTACAAGTAACAAAAGGTGACTTCGTAGGATCAGCAAGTGGAGCGGTAGTATTAACAGCATTAATCGTATTTCTATCAAGCGTATTAGTATAATAGAAGTTTTGTAACAAAAGATAAATGAAGGGAGAATGAAAGATATG
>NZ_JBIYDV010000027.1:0-62322 GCF_044909215.1 Bacillus sp. RC252
AAGAATGAAGCAATTTCGGTTCGTTAGAACCTTATATGCATCTGTCCGCTAGTAGGCGTTGGTGACAGTTTCTTGCTTACCACGTTCCGATTGACTTAGCTATACATATATCCTTAGGTGCTTGCTTTAAGCCTGTTATCTTTACACCCTCATCGTTAGATGTTCCGAATTTCGTATCCTTTACTCTTACTTTTCGGTAGATAACGTCATCATTGACGACATACAAATTTCTATTGTATTAATAATTTAGACCCGTACATTCGCAAGTTCGCCAGTCCGTTATTTTAGACATTCTCACCATAGATATTTTGTAGCATCCCGACCTATCCATTACCATATGATTTCTCACTTAGGTTTTGTTCAGCCGACTTCACCTAGCTTCATACAATTTGTGACTACTATCACGCCTTGCATGTAGGAGTATTAGATAAGTAGTTTCAGCTCAACCTGACGGCTTTCATTCCTACTTTCAGTCAAACAGTTGTTGTTATCAAATTGATAACCCTCCTACTTCGTGTTTGCACACTTATGAGGAAACGTGTCGCACAAAGGATTATTTTATTAGGTTTTCTAACATCCCTCATTTTAAAATTTTCAGATTCAGATGAACATCTAGACTCATAGACCATATTCTAATTTAAACGCTTCCTAAGAAAGCAGGTGAAACTGATGCCATCTATTGTTGGAAACATGGTTGTACAAAATAGTAACGGTTCTTTCAACTTAGGTGATTTTTATAACGTCTCTCCAAAGGAAAATACAAAAGCTTATAATGGTTCAGGCTCATCCAATGTTGCTTTTGTTGCTAATACCTTTAGTGGTGTTAGTGCGACAAACACATTTGATGCTGATGTTGCAGACCAAAACCAAGTTGGAACAGCATAAATTTATTCATTTCCCTCTACCTCCCTGAATAAAACTAAAAATCACGTCAATACTGTAGCTAGGCTTTTAAGCAGCCGGAAATCTCTTATGTGTAACCGTACTAATCGAGATCTCCTTCAAGACTGAGCAGTTAGCTTTTGCTAGCTGCTCTTTTATTTTAAATCCGGTTCATATTTATGCTTCTTCTGTATAAAGATCTCGTGAACCAGTTTCACGCAAAAATCTACGGCATCCTCATCACTTGTAATATTTGCACCAATGTTGGCATTCTGAAGTTCTTTTATATCCCGTACCATTTGAGTTTTCGGTATCTGCGTCTCTAACATTTTTCGAATTACTTTAGATTGACTCCCCCCATCGTATTCACACAGAAACTCAATCTCACTCCATAACTCAGTTGGTAAAGTTAACGATACTTTTCTTGTTACACCGATCGCTTTACGTCCTGCTCCTTCTCTTTTCCCACCACGATTGTTTTGTCCAGTCATTATATATATCTCCCCTTTAATTAAAGTTACTTTATTCAAAAATATCCCTTGCATTGGATACAATCAATTAATTTTAGTTACTTTATTCAAATAGAGTTCGACAAAATGAAATTTTCATTACATTAATCCCCGTATAACATTTCCGGTCCTGCTAACACTATAACTGTAACTTAACGTTACACATCCTAACTTGCAGGGCCTAATTTTCTTTTGTACAACAAGCAGTTAGCTAATTAAGCTGATTGCTTTGTTGAGCCGAATGAAGGATTTATAAAAAGATTTCTCAACACCTAGCGTTTGGAAATATATTACCTATTATGGTAATCCGTTGGTAATCCTATGATTTCTATAGCTTCTCTCTCGGACTTCGCCTCAAGCCAACGACGCTTCCACTTTTCGTCTTTGTCATAAAACTCTAATGAGTACGTCATAACGCTATTACGCTTCAAAAATTTGTCCGCTGTACTTGTTGCAGTATAATCAAAAATTTCGACTATATCCCTCCCGTGGTAGTTGTTTCATGCCCCTAACCCCATTGGACGAGATTTAATTTTGTTCTTATCTGCCTGATCCATGATTAATGTGGCGATTTCTAGTTGATTCCTTCCTAGCCCTTTTGCTATTTCAAGAATATCTTTATCCTCATCCCACACTTCTCGTAATTGAATCACTTCGCTTTCATCAAACACTAGGTCCAATCCTTCTAAAGCGATATATCGCCTCTTATTTCAATGATTTTGTATCCTGGATAGCGATTGGGAGTAATGTACTCAATCGCTTTTTCTTTTGCTTCTTTTTCATTTCTTCCTTCCTTCCATACCCATGAAGGAAGGAAGACTTTTGATTGATTTTTATCTAACATAGGCTTTCACTCCTTGTTTAATTAGAAGAAACGACCATGTTATAATAGAGGGACAAAATATTGTGTCGTTTCATGAAATAGCTAATTAGGGGTAATCGACTGTTTTTATTTTCTCAATAACGATTATTCAATAAATCTGTTAACATTTAATTACCGATATGTGTATCAACCAGCCTGTGCATCTGCACAGGCCTTTTACTATGCTAATTTTAGTTAGCGGATGCATTTTTCTCACCCTTTATGATGCTTCGCACATCAGAATAGTTCATAATTCCGTAACACATGCATACGAGTTATCGTGTTAAAATTAAGCCATTCTCAAGAAGTAATTCTTATTTACTCGACAATTCTTTTACCCTGTTTAAAGCCTTGCCCCCTGCGAGGCTTTTTTATTTAGCTAAAGTAATATGTTTATGTGCTTCCTCTACCTTATCTGCGCTGTTATGTAACCCTTTAGCTCTTAAATCTCGTATCATTTTGATTAGGTTTGCTATTTCTTCTTTGTCAGGCTGCTATTTATCCATCACTTTTCATCCTTCATAATCCGTTTGTCTATCCGATCCATCAGGTAAATGAATCCTGCAATTCCGATAACTAGTACCAGTATCATAAAATACGAGAATGTACTTCCTTCCATTTTCTAGGGATAAAATTATGTGAAGATTGTACCAAATTAACCAATGAGGGCTACGGCTCTCTTTTTTTATTTCTAATCGACAAAATATGACAATATACGGATAATTATTTTGATAAGATTGTCCAGAAATATTACATTTTATATATCTTGGAGGAATTAAATTATGAGCAAGAAATTATTAATGGCTTTAGCATGCAGCGTGTTACTTATGGGATTGGCTGCTTGTGGTTCAAGTGATAAAGCAAGTACATCAGAAGAACCAAAACAAGAAACTAAAAAAGAAGATGAACAAAAGAAACTAGATGAGCAAAAACAGGAAGACGAACAAAAGAAAATAGAAGAACAGAAAAAAGCCGAAGAACAAAAAGAAGTTGAAGAGCAGAAACGATTAGAAGAACAGAAAAAGGCTGAAGAGCAAAAGAAATTAGAAGAACAACGAAAACAAGAAGAGGCTCAAAGACAACAGGAAGAACAAAAGAAACAACAAGAAGCAGCTCGGGCAAAAGAACAGGAGCAACAAAAAACTACTGCTAATACAGCACCTCAGCAACAAGCTGTACCTAAACAAGAGAAAGTACACTTTGCAAACTGTACAGATGCAAATAATGCCGGTTACTATGATATAACTCCAGATAGCCCAGCTTATGCTTCACATTTAGATCGCGATGGCGATGGCGTGGCTTGTGAACGAAATAAAGGACATAAAAAATCTAGTAAAAAACATTAGATTTATGGTTAAGCACTCTTGTGAGTGCTTTTTTTATTCTCATTCGACAAAATATAACAAAATACAAATAACTTGTTTGCTACCATGAGATAAGAAATCTTACATTTCAGCTTATATAACTAATACATACTGGGGGTAACACAATGAAACGCAGATTACTTACAGCATTAGCATGTAGCGCCTTACTTATGGGATTATCCGCTTGTGGTTCAAATGAGAAGACTGCAACTGAATCTAAACCTAAACAAGAAGCTAAAAAGCCTGAACCGGTTACTACAACTTCACTTATTAGCGAGTTCAAGAAAGCTGGTATAGAAGCTGAAAATGCTACGGATCTACCACAAAAAGAGTTCGGTAACATGCGTAAAGATGGTAAACGAATCCTAATTCCTAAATTAGGTGAGGATAAAGGTGGCCGTGTGTTTGAATTTAGTAAGAAAGAAGATTTAGAAAAAGCTAAGAAGTACTATGATGAGCTAGGAAACTCAGCTCCAATGCTTTTCTCACATACATATGCTAAGGGGAATTTCCTTTTACAGATGAATGGCGATATGAAAGATGAAGAGTTTAATAAGTATAAAGAAGTTATGGATAAAGTAGTGAAGTAAATAGCGGCACTCGAAAGAGTGCTTTTACTATTTCTCAATACTCGAAATTATCTAACGTGGTAAAATAATAATTGGATTGGCATCCAATACCATATTACGTTGGTTCAAATCGCAGGAAGGCACCTTAGGGTGTCTTTTTTTTATAAGAAAACCCCCAAGCATTTATATACTTAGGGGCTTATCGATTGAAAGGTAAAACTGCTTACAATTCCTTAAATTAAGAACAAAGTGGGATTACTCCTAAACCAATTAATAGAGCTGCAGCAAACGCTGGAATTGGTACAGGAATCTGGATACCTTCTACAACTAAGAAGTATTGTCCACTTACTACTTGGAAACAAACTAATTGCATGGTTATTCCTCCCTTCTGTTAGGATTAATACATTATATTAAATAATCTTATTATTGATATAATTAAATAGTCTGTTTTTATTAATATATGCGATTTATTAATATTCAGGAGAAGTGCCTTAGATTGGCTTTCTCTTTTTTTCAAAAGAACTTGCTCCATTAATGCATAAAAACATAAAGTAAATTGAATCCGTTAAAATACATGAGTGACCTCTTGTTTTATCCTCTTATCTAAAGGAGGAACTATTATGGGCTTTGGTGGAAGTTGTGGTGGTGGTGGTGGCGGCTTCGCTGGAGGAGTTGCTTTACTAGTTGTATTATTTATTCTATTAATAATAGTTGGAGCTAGCTGCTTCTGCTAAACAAACTATCGGAAAAGACACTCTTATATGGGTGTCTTTTCTTTATGCATTAAAAAGCCCACCTATTTCCGTAGGTGGACTTTATCTTTATTACACAATACCAAATTATACTCTCATTTTTTCGTAAACTTTATGCAATTATACATATTTGTAAAAAATTACACTAAATAAATATTACATGTAGTAAAATATAAATTGTGGACACGTTCTATAAAGCAGATTCTCCGATTAGAAGGCGTAACACATCTCAACCATATAGATGTGGCGTTGCTTTAATCTAGCCAAACAAACGATCTCGATTCTCTTGTATTTGTACACTAACAATCTGGTAAAAATAAATGATTCTGTTTTATAGGATGTGTTTACTTAATGTCCAATACATATTATTAAAAGTAAAGTGGTTCAAGTCGGAGGAAGGCACCTTAGGGTGTCTTTTTTTATTTTCAAAAGGACCTGCTCAATTAATCCGTAAAAACATAGGGTAAAGTGAACCCGTTAAAATACATGAATGACCTTAATTTTCCCCTCCTACTCAAAGGAGAGATTAAAATGGGATTTGGTGGTAGTTGCGGTAGTTGTGGCGGCGGCTTTGCTGGAGGCTTTGCTTTATTAGTTGTACTATTTATTTTATTAATCATAGTTGGAGCTAGCTGCTTCTGCTAAACAAACTATTGGAAAAGGCACCTACATAAGGGTGCCTTTTCTTTATGAAAATCTCCACACAAGGTGCAGGAATTTTCATGCTACGAATATATAAAACTAATTATTTAATATATAATGAAGTGCGCCACGTATCTCTTGGATAATTTATTGAAGTCTTTTGATATTCAAAAGTCCCTTCTTGATGATTTGATGCGTCCCATTTATATTCCCAACCTACAATAGGATTACCACCAATTATTTGTGAACCAATACTTTTCACATCAAATCCATTCATTTTGGCAAAAGGAAACTGGCCATATCCTATTTCTTTTGTGTAAACATATAAGTAACTTCCCCCATGATCTTTAGTTGTACTAAAACTATTAGGATTAATGTATTCAACTCCACCCAATTGTGATTCTACTTTTACTACACTTAAAGAAGTTAGAGGTGCTGCTGGTCCTGCTGATGCCTCCGATGCCATTCCTAACCCAACTACCGCCGCCACCGCTAATGATGATATCCCTAATGTAACTTTTTTAAACATATAAACATCCCCTTGTTTTATAATAAGTACAAGTTTGATATTAGCAGAAATTTATAAAAATATCCCTTATTTTGAAAACGTTAACAAATTCTACTTTTTTCGATATGCAATTTAGCATATCGATTGACATACAGAATAATCCATCTACTACTTTTGATATAAAAACTATTTTCAAATTTAATACTATTAACTCACTAAATTCTCATAAAAAGACTGGTCGTCTATACAATGTTTTGGTAAAATATAGGGAACTTTTAAGAAGGAAAAGCTAATATACATCGACTAAATAATGTAAAGAAAATGTTTTATTGCATAAAAAAAAGGCTCCATTGCTGGAGCGCTCAAAAAATAATATAAGTAAATGAATTAAAACAAATAACAGACAATTAAACTATATAGATAAAACTTCAATAAATCTATATATATGCAATATTACATATAAAAATCCTATTTATTGATGCTATAATAAGCTTACTCGATGATTGTTATATTTTTAAGTAATACAATACCTTCTTAACACCAATTGTACAAGGAAAAGAAGACATCTTAATCGATGTCTTCTTTTCTTATATGATAACAACACAATAAAATTAAGATGGTTCAAGTCGGAGAAAGGACACTCAAATGAGTGTCCTTTCTTTAACAATATTCAGGTTCATATAACTCGTATAACTGTCCACCGTTTATAACAGTTCCTTGTGAACTACTCGCCACTTAGCAAAGCTTAAAGTGGGAGCTTCTCAGTTCCACGACGAAAGTACCCTTTCGTCTCCCTGAGCGTTACTTCGGGGTGTTCCACCCCTAGATGTCCAACGCTTGGACGCTCTTTTGGCACGGTTGATATTTTACGCAGGAACCGAATGGCTTGGTTTTCGCACTCTATTTTCTTCCTGCAACCTCATATATCAAGTTATCAAAGAACTTCATATAGCTAGTTTATCAAAAGTTTTTGGCTATGCCAAACCGAAATTCATCTCCCACCTACCGTTGGGCTACGCCCTTCACACGCTTGAGGAAGGGGAATTCGTTAAAGAAGAGAACTTTTTTGCTTATTATTTCCCCACAAACCTAAAATTCCTACAATCTGACGAGCCTTAGCATTATCTATATAATAATGCACCTCTAACCCTCTTCTTTCTGCACGGAGTACGGTTCTCCTTAATTTTGATAGATGCTGTGAAACAGTAGATTGTGGGAGTCTTAATATTTCCGTTAACTGCGTAACATTACACATTTTATGGTGCATTAATTCATTTACAATTTGTAATCGAACCGGATGTGCCATTACCTTTAAAACATCTACGTCTTCTTCGCGGATTTCAGATAGATCTCTATCAGATACTACTGTTTTCATTTCGCATTCTCCTTTATTATTAATTTCTATTTTCCTATTATCCTTATAAGTAGTACTTATAGATGATTACCATTTGTCCTGTTGAGAAAATATATTCTCTTTTTAAAACAAAAAGGTTACCTATCCTGAAAACAGTTTTTCACATAACTTTGAACTATGATTAACTCACTTTCCTAAGCAAAAGTATTTCTTCTATCCCTTGTTTAAAGCAAATAAAAAATTCTGCTTATGCCTTCCCGTCCTGAAAAATTGATAGGCAGTATTCCCCATCTCACACTCTACAAAATAATCATTTTATTTCTCAATATGAATCCCTGGAATTAAAATACCAAAAATGGTAATATGAAGTCACCTTCAGTTGTCAATTGTGTCCCTTTTTGAAAGGCCCTGTCTAAAATGACAAGGCCTTTTAAATTTCCTTAAATATCCTTTCTATTTCGCTTTTTTTTGATTTTGAATGGTTTCTTTTACAAGTTTTAAATAGATTTACTAATAAACCTGGTGTAGACTCTAACTCCTGCTTCTGCTTCTGCTTCATATTCTCTTCTGTTACAGTACTTACAAACTCCCACAGTACTTGTGCTCTAATTGTTCTGCAAATCATTTCTCACACATTTCAAATGTTTTTATCTTCTTTTTGAACACCGTCCTAATTTAATACTTTTCTTTCCTGTTAATGACTAAATCAAAATTATTAGCTCTTGTCAGTAGATTCCAATATTATGTATAATAACATTACCTTTTTACCAATAAACGGTAATGAAGAGATGATACAAGTAAATAAACCAAATGTATCATCGATATATTAAAGGATCTATTCAATGTACATTCAGATACATATTTAGGATTTAAAACCATGGAATCTTATGTACAGATTAAATTACTACAAGATGGAAGAATGGTAGCAAATGTACTCAGGGAAAAAGAACATTCAATTTGCTTAATGTCATATAACTACTTGATGTGACAACTATTAAACAAATTGAAAAGATACTCAAGGGGGATTTTATATGAAAAAATTTGGTAAAGTATTATTAATGGGAACATTGGCTCTTGGTAGTTTAACAGCAATGAATATAGAAACACCTAAAGCTCATGCCGATGGAGCGAGCGAATATTGTCGTTACATTTGTGGCCCTAGCGAAACAGTGAACAATTTCACGATTCAATTACACGCTACGGAATACGGATTTGGACAAAATGTCATTGCAAAAGTTACAAATAATAGAGCTGAAAGTGTGAATTACAAAGTTGCTATCGAAAAACAATATGAAACTGGCTGGGGCTATTATGAAACTTGGTTCAATTGGAACTCTATGTTACCAGCTGGTTCAAATGAAGAAATAGTTACTTTCTCAGGCAATGGCGAAGATATTGGGGATGCAGGCACATTCCGTTATAAAGTTGAAATTACGAATGCTGACGGATCTGTTGACACAATTTACACAGCGCCAATGACATTAGTTAATTAAATATTTGCATTGACAAACTAGATTATGAAAGGAAGGATTACACCTTCCTTTTTTTATATTTTAAAATTAAAAACGTATCCCCTCTTACATTTACCTATATAAATCTAAGAAACAAATAATTCAAAAGGAAAAATAAAAATACTACAACAAAGAATTTCCACTTGTTTCTTTTCGTTGGTTTTCTAGCATGTTGTATATAAAAAAACAAGGCAATACCTGCCATAGTAAATAAAAAAATTTGATAATAATCAATCATCTGTAATCTCCCTCCATACCAAAAATAAGAAGCCTCTTTTTGAGAGACTTCTTATTTTTAATACAAACGACATACTTAGGCTAAATATACACAATAAGATTAGGATGCTAAACCTTATTGCAGCTTTATTATAACATATAACCTCTTATTTCGTTTAATAATTCCGAATTATAAAACTTTATAAACAATTGATTGTTTATTTACATACAATGAATGCACAATAAAAAAACAACAAAATATTCACTTATAGAACCAATGTATGTAAAAACCAGCTACCATCACATTCATAGTTTTGAAAAGTTGTTCTCTACTTCTTTAGAATACTTTAAACTTCGGATAGATTACCTTATATCGACATCTTATGTATGCAAAATTACATATTAAATCTCATTGAAAATCATTCTCGTTGTAACTATAATGGTTTCAAGAGGTGATATTTTCACTTCGTTTTCAAATCTCACAATATATTAAAGGAGGAACTAGCATTATGAAAAAAGTTATTTTAGCAGGGGCACTAGGAATTGCAGTACTATCAGGTATGAACTTACCAGGAGCAGAGGCACCAAAAGCGAGTGCAGCAACTACGAATTTAGAAATTCAAGAAGTTACAAAATATTACTCTATGAGTTCTTATGAAGTGTCCCAAAAGGAAACATTTAATCTCAATAAAGGAGAAGAACTTACAGTCTTTGTACAAAATTCTGGGTTCCCAATTTCTTATACGGTCTTTGATGCAGATAACCAAGTAATTGGCACCTACAATGCTAATTCACCATATGGCCGCGTATTCAAAGCACAAAAAGACGGTAATATTTCTGTACAATTTCAAGCAGGTGCAAATTCTTCGTACATGAAGAAGATGAATTTCACAGCTAAATTTGCAGTTTCTAAGCTTAACTAACAATCAAAATTTCATTATCCTCTTTCAAAAAATTAAAAAGGTATATCCCTTCAACAGGATATACCTTTAACTTTAGTGAATTTTATATTGACCAGATAATTGCTCTTGCGCCATACGCACTAAACGTTTGGTAATTTCTCCACCTACTGAACCATTAGCTCGTGCTGTTGAATCCGGTCCAAGTGTAACACCAAACTCCTGAGCAATTTCATACTTCATTTGTTCAATTGTACTTGCTGCAGCTCCTACCAAAATCTCGTTTGAATTATTATTTTCGCGAATTTGCATTCCTTACACTCCTCCACTGATTTTAGTAATAGTATGTTTCATTCACAGCAAAACATGTAAATAATCTCCAAAACAAAAAAGACACCTTAAGATGCCTTTTTTCAATATGTTCATGTAACGCTTAATTTGTTTTTAATTGTTAAAGCAAGTAAAGGGTCCACTGAAGTACTTTTCTCCTCATGATATAAAGTTACTACAATGTTCTCCAATGTAATCATAGTTCAAAGATCTGTGCTTTTATAAGTCTAGAATTCCCATAACTTCTTTCGTAAATAGCTTAAAGTCTTTTAGATGTTTTTCAATAATTTGACGAACAATATCTAAGTTTACACTTTGATAATCATGAACAGCAATATTACGAAATCCAACCATCGCCTTTAACTTATTTGCTAGCTCTGCGCTAAGTAATCCTGCTGTAACCAACAAATCAAAAGCCTCTCGACTAGATTGGGGTAGTCCTAATTTTTTTCCTGCAACAATATGCATTGCTAAATCAATACTCGCTTCACAAGCCCTTTGTATATTCAATATTATTGAATCTTGCTTTGTGTAATCTTCCAGATTTTCAGGGGCATTTCCATACACATCTTGGATTCTTTTTATACAACGCTCTATTGTTGAGATTTTATTTAAAATAACCTCATTCTTCATATATAGAACCTCTTTTCTTTATTTCATCGAATACTATCTTGCGTTCCTCATTCAATTTTGAATACATTTTTAAAGTTTTCATTTCAAAAATAATTCTTCGTTCTTCATCAGAACAAAATATTGTCTTACCTGTATGTATAATCTGAGCTTGAAAAACTGTAGAAGCTTCAGATAAATCAACTAAATCAACATCTCTATGAACAATGTTAGCTAACTCCTGTGCTAATAAAAAACGTTCATAGTTCCCTACAGTTGTGTCACTTAAATAAGCTATATCAATATCACTATCTTCCCGTTCTCTGTTCTCTGCCGTTGATCCAAACACAATTATCCAATAGGGATTTACCGTCTCTTGTAATTTTTCTATAATAGCTGTTATCATGCTTTGAAAAATCATTTAATTCATCCCCTTATTATACTTGAATTTTATTATATCATAACCATTATATAACCTTTTCAGCTACATAGTATAAAACTTTAAGAAAATTAAAAAGCCCTCCTCATGAGTTAACATTTCCCTATCTGTCTAACAATTAAGACAGCTTCCTACTATCTCTTTTCCGCAGCCAATTCATCTCCCACCTACTCACTTCGCGTTCCTTGAGGAAGGAGTCTTCTTGGCTAAAATGATAAAATCTATTTTTAACGTGTTTCGTTTAATTGGTAAAATTATGAGTCCTATATTACAGGCATTATCTAAAAGTAAAGTTATTTAAATAGAAATAAAAAAAGCTGTCTCAATTAAGGACCGGTACTTTTTTATTTAACTTTATATTATTTGTCGAGCAACACTGCCTATGATTCATTCCTATACTGTAATTGATACGAAATATATTACCACTAAACAAACTGTAACTGTGAAACAGAAAGTTGAGCCTAAAGATGAAGTAACAGTTTTAACGGTACCTGCTGAAGTAATTATCAATATGGGTGATAATTACAACCCACTTGCTGGCGTTAAAGCTATCGATAAAGAAGATGGCGATATTACTTCTAAAGTAATTCATATGGGCGAAGTTGATACATCTAAAGCGGGAAATTTCGAGGTAAAGTTCCTAGTTCGTGATGCAAGTGGACATGAAATAACGGCAACACAAAAAGGAATTGTGAAAGATAAAGACACTGAAAACGGTTCTGATAATAACAATAACGACACTAATTCTGGAAACGTCTCTGATAATAGCAACAACAACATTACTAGTACTTTGGATAACAAAAAAGATACCATTAAAGAGCTTCCAAAAACAGGTGCAAGTTCAAATAATGCTACAGCAGCAGGCATATTAGTAATCCTTGCTGGTATGTTAATTACTTTTGGTCGCAAATTTAAAAAGGTAATAAAATAAGGGTACCCATTGTCTCCAATAAAAAGATTTTATTCTATTAAATACTTTCTTCATGTTCTTAAATTTTTCAAAATCCTTAGTAAATCCCTTAAAAAAGATAATGTACCTTATTTTCTTGCATGATCTCTTTATAACACAAAAAATGTAGGCTTACGCCTACCGTCATTCGTCTTCTATTAGAAAAAAGATAAAGGGAGATGTTTCATTCGAATCTCTACCAATATGATATTGAACTACTTATGCTAAGTTACTCTCCCCTACAATCAGATCCCTACAATGCGTTTAATACACGTACTTCATCACCAATAGATTCTGGAGTAGAATATTCTCCAATTTGTTTATATTTTTGATAACGTTGTTTTTGCAACTCTTTTTTTCCTAACCACATTAATTCATTTAAAGATTCCTTTAAGACCTTTTTGATTTCACCTGCCTGCTTTTTAACATTATTATGAGCGCCACCATCTACCTCAGGAATCAGCTTGTCAACAACACCTAATTCCTTTAAATCATACGCCGTAACTTTCATTGTTTCAGCTGCTTGCTTTGCTTTTGAAGCATCTTTCCAGAGGAGCGCTGCCGCACCTTCAGGAGAAATTACCGAATAAGTTGAGTTCTCAAGCATATGGAGATGGTTACATACTCCAATTCCCAAAGCCCCCCCACTACCTCCTTCTCCGATTACTACACTAATTACGGGTACAGTTAAAGCTGCCATCTCAAAAAGGTTATTTGCGATAGCTTGGCTTTGCCCTCTTTCTTCAGCAGCTTTTCCTGGATAAGCTCCCTTTGTATCAATGAAGGTGATAATAGGACGTTGGAATTTTTCAGCTTGTTTCATAAGTCTAAGCGCTTTTCTATAACCTTCAGGATGAGGCATACCAAAGTTTCGATATATGTTTTCTTTTGTATCTTTTCCACGTTGGTGCCCAATCACAGTTACTGGTACACCCTCAAATCTAGCAATACCACCAACCATGGCTGGATCATCTCCATATGAACGATCCCCATGTAATTCTAAGAAATCTGTACATATTTCTTGAATATAGTCAAGGGTAGTTGGTCGATTAGGATGTCGTGAAACTTGCACTCGGTCCCAAGGCTTCATTTGTTGATAAGCCTCCTTCTGCAGTATACACAACTTGTTTTCTAATTTTACTAATTCTTCAGATAAATCAAATCCTGTCGTTTCCATATACGTTCTCAAACTTACTATTTTTTCTTTTAATTCTACTATTGGAAGTTCAAAATCCAAATAATTTTTCATTGTATTCTTCCCCCTGAATGCAGTCTTAAAACAGTTGTTAACGTACTACGTATTTGATCTCTTGGTAGAATTTTATCTAATTGACCATGTTTTAATAAAAATTCTGCGGTTTGAAATTCATCTGGTAATTTTTCACGGATTGTTTGCTCAATAATTCGTCTTCCAGCAAAACCAATTAATGCTCCTGGTTCTGCAAAATTATAATCACCTAAAGAAGCAAAACTAGCTGATACTCCCCCTGTAGTTGGAGATGTCATAACCGAAATGAACAGATTCCCAGACAAATCTAACATTTTAGCAGCAGAACTTGTTTTTGCCATTTGCATTAAACTTAGAATTCCTTCTTGCATCCTAGCTCCTCCACTTGCCGTAAAGATAATAAAAGGATGCCCTTTTTCTAAAGCAAATTCTATCGCTCTTGTAATTTTTTCCCCTACCACAGACCCCATACTGCCCATTCGGAATCTTGTATCCATAACTGCTACAGTTACTCTATGCCCTTGAATAGTCCCCTCCCCTGTTACTATCGCTTCTTTAAGGTCTGTTTTCTTTTGATCAGATTCTAATTTTTTTTCATATCCAGGAAAACCAAGAGGATTATTTGAAGTCATGCGCTCATCGTATTCCACAAAACTATCTTGATCCAATAAAGATTCAATTCTTTCTAATGCACTCATCGGAAAATAATGATTACACTCTACACAAACCTTTAAATTTTTACGCAAATCTTTGCTGTATATAATTTTTTTACACTTTGGACACTTGACTACTATTCCATCAGGAACATCAGACATTAATTGTGCAGCTGATACTGCCGAATCATTCTTTTTTCTTGGAATTAATTCTCTAATCACAACTTTTCCTCCTATTTATTAGCTAACAAAACTTAGGAATTCATTCTAATTAAACGAAAAACTCGCATCATTATACTTTTGTAAGATGGTTTGTTTTAAATCCAGCCTGTGTATACTTCAATCCATATCCTATAGTTCGATCCATTGCTATATGAGCTGTCCAGATAATTCCCAATGTTAAAATCCAATCTTGATTTGTATACAATCCAATTGCAAGTACAGCAATAGATACTACGTACGTGTGAAAGAAGTTATAAACACTTGCCCCTATCTTTTGATTTATTGTATAACCGATCATACCAATGTCAGGTGCAAGTATTAATGCTAAAAACACCCACCAATTAAGCCCAAAATAACTGTATAAATAAATAGTTGTAACTAAAACGATCAACCCTTCTGTTTGTAGCAGTACTTTATTCACTTTTAATCTCCTCCATAATGAAAATGATTTATAAAATATTTACTGTAAGTCTATTTTTTAAACACTTTGTAGCTCTTTCGTTTTCAAATCATGTAACTCTAAAAATTTAGTATTAAAATCACCCGAAATGAATGTTTTATTACTTAAAAGATTTAAATGAAAAGGAATAGTAGTTTTAATACCAACAACATGAAATTCTTTCAGTGCTCTTTCCATACGTTGAATTGCTTCTTCTCTCGTTTCTCCATGCGTAATAACTTTAGCTACCATAGAATCGTAATAAGGGGGAATACTATAGCCAGCATACACAGCTGAATCTATTCGTACCCCATATCCGCCTGGTGGAAGATATTCTTTAACAGTTCCAGGTGACGGCATAAAATTCTTTTCTGGATTTTCTGCATTGATGCGACACTCTATGGCCCAACCATTAAACTTCACATCATCTTGCTTATATCTTAATTTCCCTCCAGAAGCAATTCGAATTTGTTCTTTAATTATGTCGATACCCGTTACCATTTCAGTAACTGGATGTTCAACTTGAATTCTTGTATTCATCTCCATAAAATAAAATTTATTCTCTTTTAAATCATAGATAAATTCGATGGTACCAGCGCCTGAATAATTAACAACTTGAGCTGCTTTTACCGCTAGATTGGCCATCTCTTCTCTCGCTTCCATCTTGATACCGGGTGATGGTGTTTCCTCTACCAATTTTTGAAGTCTTCTCTGGATCGTACAGTCCCTTTCGCCTAAGTGAATTACATTACCATAACCATCTGCTAGAATCTGAATTTCAATATGACGAAAATCTGTAATATACTTTTCTAGATATACATTTGGATCTCCAAACGCCGCTTTCGCTTCTTGCTGAGTAAGACGAATGCCATCAACTAATTCTTTACTATTTTGAGCAACTCGGATTCCTTTCCCTCCACCACCAGCAGTGGCTTTAATAATAACTGGGTATCCAATTTCTTCTGCTATCTTAATTCCATCTTCTACGCTTTTAATAATTCCATCTGACCCTTTGGTAACAGGTACACCAGCTTCAATCATGGTTTTTCTTGCAACATCTTTTGTACCCATTTTTCTAATAGTCTCAGGAGTTGGACCCACAAATATAAGGTTACATTCTTTACAAATTTCAGCGAAATCAGCATTCTCCGCTAAAAATCCGTACCCTGGATGAATCGCATCACATTGTGTTAGTTTTGCTACAGAAATAATATTAACTGTGTTCAGGTAACTTTCTTTTGCAGAAGCTGGACCAATACAATGAGCTTCATCTGCTAGGTGGACATGAAGGGCATCTCTATCAGCCTTAGAGTACACTGCTACTGTTTTAATTCCCAATTCTCTTGCAGAACGAATAATCCGAACTGCTATTTCACCACGATTCGCAATTAATAGCTTCTTAATCAATTACAATCACCCCTACTTTTCCCTTACCAGAAACATTGGCTGATCATATTCTACAAGATCTCCATTGCCAACCAATACCTCTACAATTTCCCCTTGTACCTCTGATTCAATTTCATTAAATAGTTTCATAGCCTCTACAACACAAACAATCGTTCCTTTATCTACTTTTTGTCCCACTTTTACATATGAATCTGCTCCTGGAGAAGAGGAACTGTAAAAAGTACCAACCATTGGAGAAGTAATTTCATACAAATCTTCTTTCACATTATTTCCTTCTACTTGTTTCAATTCTTCCACTTGATTTGTGCAAGCAACTTCTGTTACCAGATTTTCTAACGGAAAAGATTCAACGTTCTTCTTTTCCGTTTCAATGTACTGCACATTTTTTTTCCCATTTCTTTTGAGACGTAACTTTATGTCTTCTGTCTGATACTCCAACTCATCAATAGAAGATTGATGAAGTGCGTCTATTAACTTTTGAATTTCAATAATCTCCATTCTTTTTTCTCCCTCTTGATCATTTGATAATATGTATTCAAATGAGAAAATCCGGATTTTCATTTTCTCTGTTGTATTTATGTCAGAAATTACTTATATAAAATTAAGTATATATAGCTATAAATAAGGTATTTCCACTTCCTGAATCGATAGATCATTCTTTCTCAAAAAAATGGAACTACCCTACTTATATTTATGCTTCTGTTAATACTACAACAGATGAAGCCGTAGTTTGCGTATGCGTAATACTTACAAATATATTTATTCCGCTAGGCAAAATCCCTTTTGTCTTCTCAGATAAATAGAAAACTGGTTTCGCACTTTTATCACTTAATATCTCCCCATCATGAAAGCCAAATGTTCCACAAATACCTGTGCCAATTGCTTTAGACATGGCTTCCTTCGCACTAAACCTTCCGGATAGCCATTCCATCTTTCTCTTTTTTTGTTTTATGGAATAAAACTGTTTCTTTTCAGCTTCAGTAAGGATTTGATTCACAAGTGATTCAGGTCGTTTATCATACATTGATTCAATTCTATTTATTTCAACTGAATCTATTCCAATGCCATAGAACATACATGCCCCCTCCTCAATTAGTTCTCTAATGCAATTCCATACTGTACGGGACTCATCATTTGATATTTCAATGGATGGTTGTCAAGCATTTTCATTTTTATTATTCTGTCTTTACACTCTTGATCAGTTTTTGCTGCTAAACTATTTTCTTGTTCTTCCTGAAATTTTGACACAAACGCTACATTTTTCTTTCTTTTTTCTTCAAATTCTGCAAATATGCTGCACTTTAAAGGCTCTGCCTGCACACCTGGAGCTTGTAATCCCTGTATAATGAATGGTGCTAACTCCACTGCATCTTGCATCGCAACATTCACACCTTGCCCTAAAACCGGAGACAAGGTATGTGCTGCATCCCCAATTAAAATCAATCCATCTCTAGACCACTTAGGTACAAATGTAGAGAAGATTTTCAGCAAAGTAGTATCTTTCCAACTGTTAATGTGTTCCTGAATTGCACTTTCCAGTTTTGGTTCTAACGAAATAACTTTCTTTTTAAACATTTCTAATCCTTGCGTATGTGTCTCAGAAATCCCATTAAGTTCTATATACGTACCGATTCTTAAAAGGTTAGGATAAGTAGGCAAGATAATTAAATGATCATTTCGATCAACTTTAATAATATTTGCTTCTTTCCATCCCTTTGGCTTCGGAACCTTAAACCAGACAAGATCACGTTGATATTCCTGTTTTTCAAACTGAAGTTTAGATAACTTTCGAATTGTGCTAAATCTCCCATCCGCTCCAACGACTAATTTACTTTTAATTTTTAGAATTTCAGATTCTTTTTTACAAATAACCCCATTAACTTCTCCAAGTTCATTTTCAATTAACTCTATGCAACTTGTATCATTCAGATATGAAAAGTTTTTAAATTGATTTGCTTCCTTCAAAATATTATTTAATATTGTGGGTTGCGGAATATCAATTCCATACTTTTGTTCATGGTCAAAATTTTTAAAATCGATACTTAAAAGTTTTTCATCTTTGTCATACATCAAAAGTTCCTGTACCTTCAAATATTGGTCATCAGGAATTTTATCCAACAGACCCAGCTGTTTTAAAATCGATACAGATCCAGGTGCAATTGTTTCTCCTCTAAAATCTCTTTTCAAACTAGCACTTTTTTCTATAACAAGTACGTCAATTCCAGACTTCGCCAGTAAGTAGCCTAATAATGCTCCACCAGGTCCACTTCCCACAATCACGACATCTTTAGTTAACATTTTTTGTCCCCTCCTTACTTGGTAGATAAAATACTAATTCACCCTTTGCAACTCTTCCATTAGTGTCAGCAAAACTGATAAGTGCACTCGCTGTATAGTAATTACCTGTATTTTGTGTAAGTCTCACTCGAATTTTAAGAGAATCACCTGGCTTCGCTTTGTTATAGAAAGTAAAATTATTCGTCTTTACCAAGTAGCCCTCTTGTTTAGAATCGGAGTCTTCATTAAACTTAAATTTATTTTGTTTATACGTAGTAAGAATTAGGCTTGCTTGTGCTGCCATCTCTACCATCAATACCCCAGGGAGTATAGGATTCTTTGGAAAATGTCCTTTAAAATATGGTTCATTATGTGCCAAATGTTTTAAACAAATAATTTCCTCATCACTCACGGTTACAATCTTGTCTACGAATATGAACGGTGCTTCTTGAAGTAATACTTCATTAGGATTAACCATCCACTCTTCTACATCAACTTTTACCCTTACTTTTACAGATGACATATGCAGTCACCCTCCTTAGATCATAGAATGATTTAATATAGTTTTTAAACGATTTATAACTTCATCACTTTTAAAGCTATTCTGTAAAGCTTCATTTTCCATACAAAGTTGATCTTCCAAAGTATTTTGCAGTGAATGTTTGAGTAACGTCTTTGTACGTTGTATTGCCGAAAAGTCTTGTGAATGTATTTTTTCACAAAATTCTTCTATATGACTTTTCATTTCTTTTGTAGAAGGAAATACTTGGTTAAACAATCCCCAATCTTTTACCTCTGCTGCTGTAAATAAATCACCAGATAGGATAATGGAATATGTTTTTGTCATCCCGATCAAACGAGGAAGAAAATAACTGCTACTTAAATCTGCTGTCACTCCCATATTATGAAAATTTTCAATAAATTTAGCTCGTTCTACCGCAAGGCGATAATCACACCCTAGGAATATATTTAGTCCTCCTCCGTAGGCATATCCATTAAATCCTACAATTGTAACCTTTGGAGAGTAATATATTTCTTTTATTACTTCATTCAAAAGATCTAGCATTTTTTGCAATTCAGAATGATTCTTTGTTTCCCCTATTTCTAATAGTCCGGGTAGTGATGGTCCGCTAGAAAAGAAACTACGATGCTGACTCAAAAATACAATAGTCTTAATATCTGGATTATGATTTGCATATCTAATTTCCTCTAATAACTCTGTAGCAAATGCAAAGTCTAAACTATTTTTTGTTTCTTTAGAATCCAAATAGATATAAGCTGTTGCTGTATGGTCATTACATATCGTTTTTACACATTTCATCTTCTTTCTCCTAAACACCGACTTTTGTTTTTGTTAGCTTTTCAAGTAATTTATAACTTGATAGTAATACCGAAACCACTCCACCACCTGCATCTGTCCACTGACCAGATAGGTACAGCCCCTCAATTGGTGTTTCATGTTGCGGCCTCGAGGTTAGTTGATTCATATTCTGTTCCCATCCATATATAGCCCCACCTGTATTATTCGTATATCTCTCCATTGTTTTTGGAGTCCCAGATTCTACAAAATCTATATGTCCCGATAAATTAGGGATAACGGTTTCAGCCATACTAATCAATTTTTCCTGATATTGCTCCTTCACATCTTTCCAATCTCTTCCTATATCGTAAGGAACTAATGTAGTAATAACAGACGCATGCTTTCCATCAGGAGCCAGTGAACGATCCACTAAAGTTGGGGTAGTAATGGCAAGACCACTTAAACCATCTACTCCCAATTCTTTCAAGTTTTTATGTTTATTAAAGAATTCATCATAATCATAACCAGTAAATAAGAATGTTTCATGCGCTAAGTTTAAATCTTCTAGTGGATAATCTACTCCCATAAATACTTCGAAAGCCGAAATGGAGTGCGTAAGGCGAGAGATTCGTTTTTTGTATCGAGCTGTGAAAAATTCTTCTCCAACTAACTCATGCATCATTTTGGTAAGATCACCATTACATACTACAATTGGTGCTTCTACATACTCTCCAGTAGATAAATGAATCCCTTTTACTTTCTTATTTTCTACCTCAATCTTTTTCACTTCATTGTTCAAACAAACTTCCCCACCTAATTCTTGAACACGCCCCACAAAAGCATCCGCTAGCTTTTGAAAACTTCCCTTTAGGTAATAAATATCTTCTTGGAAATAACTCATAATGGCGTAAGCAAAAAACATTGCACTTCCTTTTGTAGGAGGAGTTCCATAATAAACCCATAAGGCCGAGAAAGCATAAATAGCTTTTGGATCTTTTAAAAATGAAGCTACCATATCATGAAAAGTCATCGTTCTATACTTCATAATTGTTTCGTTAGCTAACATTTTCATTGGATCTCTCGATTTTAAAAGTTCCATCGTTGCCACATACAACTTTTCCATTTCCTTAACTAAGTTTTCAATATTCTTTTTTTCGTGAGGGAAAATATTGCTATATGTTTCTATTAACCCCATCGTTTGACGAGGAACTGTAAAGTTCTGATCAGGATAGAAAACAGAATACACTTCATCCAGTCGTTCAAATTCCAATTGATCGTTCAGCCCTGCCTTTTTCAATAATTCATACAACAGGCCATCATCTTTCGCTCCAGCGACAATTCGTACAGCTGAATCGAATGTATATTTCTTTCTACTGAATGAGTGAGCATATCCACCTGCTCTATAATGACGCTCCACAACTAATACGGAATATCCTTCTTGAGCCAAATAGACCGCTGCACCTAACCCCCCCATTCCAGCGCCTACTACAATTACATCATATTTATCCTTTTTAGGACGCCTAGCCATATTAATCCCCCCATTTCTCCAATTGTTCTTTTATTTCTGCCAAAATATCGGCTGCTAATGCTCCGTCTATAGCCCTATGATCAAATGTCAAACATACTGGTAGAATAGGACGGATTTCAATGCTACTGTCTATTACTTTCGCTTTTTCTTCAATCGCCCCAACCCCAAAACATAGGGTAGCTGAAGTGATTGGATAAAAGTGTTTGATTGGTCTATGTCCAAGAGAAGTAACAGTAAAGGTCCCTTGAATATTATGTCGTTTCTTTAAATTACCAACGTTCATTTTATATAGGATATTTCCTAACCAAGTAGGTAAAGAATGAAGCATTTTTATAGGCTTAAAATCTTCTATTTCTTGAAATTCAGTTTTTTTGTAGTACTCTATATCATTTTGAATCTCTTCTAGAGATTTTGAATCACTGTTAAAAACTTTCCCGGTTAGAACCACTCTTTCCTTATTAATTGTTTTATCCAAAGTAAACTTTGCAATAATTTCATTGTAAACGGCCATTTTGGGCGAAAATGCTTCTTTGACTGATACATTTGCTTGGGGGTATTTCTTTAATACCTCTGAAATGCCCTTTATAATAAAAGCAATGTAACTAATTTTATTTTGAGTTTTCGTATAGATATTGTCTCTAGACTTTTGAAGGTTACGTACATCTACCTCTACACTGAGGTAAACAGGACTAAATTCTTTTGCATGATCTAAAAAATGATAAGTGTGTTTCCTTTGATTGGGATAATTCAGAATCTCACTGCCCATTTTTTGTCTCCTCAATTAATGTTTGCAACTGCTCAATTGTTTGTACTTTAGAATATTGATCCATACTTAAACGAATATTAAATTCGTCTTCAACATGCGTTAGTATACGTAAACTGTTTACAGAGTCCCATCCTTCATAATCAGATAACTCTTTATTAAAACTAATTTCTTCTTCTTCAACTTCCAGAATATCTGCAAGTAATTCCGTTAGAATACTTGTTAAAGTCATTGTACTACCTCCCCATTTGTTGATAACTGAATCCATGGCACTTCTTTTAACTGCATTTCACTCAAGTTATAATCAAATACTACTGTCCCATTTTCTTCACTTAATATATTGAATCCGTGATTAATATAAAAATCCTTTACAATATGATTCTTTTTAGAAGGTATGTAATTTCCAATTACTACATTTACGCCTTCATTTTTTGCTTGTTTTAACACGTGGCTTAATACTACTGTTTCGATGCCTCTTGAGAAGACACGACAACTCATAATAAAATTCGAAATATTCCAGATTTTATTCTCGTTTTTAATGATCTCATTTACAAATACCACACCAACAATACCATTATCACCAAATTTATCAGATGATTTAAAGCCAAAAACATGATGCCCCAGATTGTCACTCATAGATTTAACTTCTTTTTCCTGTAGTCGCTCAGTAGTCATATTAAATTGGTTTGTTCTTTGTGTTAGCTGAGCTAAACGTGGAATAGTAAAGTTGTTCGGCTCAATAATTTCAACTTTAATGTCTAGAGCCTCTAAATATTCTTCTATTGAGTGAGATGTTTTCTTTAATGTTTCTCTTTGTACAATTTGCTGATACTTTTCTTTTCGAGAATAGTCTTCTTTTGTAAGAGAAATTGTATTAAACCACCCCTTATTTAATAGCTCTGAAATGTAATAAGATGGATCATTAGGCATATTAGGTACTTCTACATCAGGAAGATATGTTTTTACCATTTCTCTCTCAAATGGATTGTCATCAATGAACACCAAACTATTCATACCAATATTTAAATCATTAACAGTTTCTTTAATATTTTCATGTTTAGGTTCCCAGTTAGAGCACACTTTTACAAAGTCTTCCTCTTTTAAAACGGTATGTGGATGAGTGTGGAACACCTCTTTTGCATTAGACCACTCATTCTTACTATTGATAGTTAATAGTACTCCTTGGTTTCCTAAGGTCTGTATCGCTTTTTGAAATTCGTAATAGATATTTCCTGGCTTTTCATCTGGACCTAAGTCGATTCCATGTACGCCAGCATCCCCAATAATTCCGCCCCAAAGGGTATTATCTAAATCTAAAACTAGGCATTTTTTCTGCAGTCCCAAAATCGAACGATGAATCTTATGGATTTCTTCCGCGATAGCATGTAACAATTCTTGAGAAAAACTCATTGATCCATAATAACGCATTTTATTATCTGTTACAGCTACTCCAAAATCTTGGTAGAAAAGGTCGATATCCAGGACAATCAATTGTTCGTAGTTATCCATTAATGATAATAAATGACTATTCAGATTTCTCCATAATTTACTTAGCTTCGCTTTTGTTTTATAGTCAATAACATTATGGTGGGAAAGGCTTAATAATGGAATTGTATTTAATATAAATAATCCACCATTTAGCTTTGTAAAGTTTTTAATTAAATTCTCTAATTCATTTAATTTAAGCATTACAGTCGCTTCAATTTGTTCAATTGTGGAACTTAAACTGATCTCGTTAAAGATAAATCCTTCATCAAGTAAACATACTGTCACATTAGGTTCTGATTTATAAAGTTCACTATCTTTATTCATCAGTTCATATACATATTGATTATACGGACTTACATAGTTGTCTAAAAAGATGGAATCTTTAAAGGAAGCGAACCTTAAATAACTAATCAGGTCATCAGCAGTGAAGTTACTTACCAGCCCTACCTTTAACTTATGAAAGTCTGGAACCTGTTCCAAATCCAACTTTCTTAGTAAGAATCCGATTTTTTCCTTTGTTAATACAGATTTTATCCCCAAAGATCCATTCAATATGTTTGAAAGTATTTCTTGACTACCAGGTTTTTTTATAAAGTCTTTTACTAATTTAATTAACTCTTTATCATTCATAGGAACCACCTTTTATACGTATTGTAAAACAAATCCTGTTTTTATCCATTTCGATGATTCTATTGCTACTCCCACTACTTTTTCATTCAATTTTATTTGCTCACTTAACTTTGCTAATTGAACATAAGGTAAGGCATTTCCGTTATTTCCAGTTTCTTTTACACAATTAGTGGTTTTATCAAAATCCAATTCTGCATGCTCTATAATTCTCTTAGTCATATTCCAGCCTAATTGTGGGGGGAGGAAGTGATCCACTTCATCTTTTTCCAAATTATTTTCTTCCAATAATGTGCTAAACATTTCCTTCGTCAAGGTAGGAACGTGTTCTTCAATAGCTTTGTAATCTTCTTGAGCTGATGGATATTTCTTAGCTATTTGTCTTGAAGTCATTCCCTGTACATCAGAAGGGATATTCCCAATCCAATTCATCACTTGTGCAGGTTTACGATTTAGTCCTTCAAATTTATTTGAAATTTGTACGAATTTAAAACCAGGCGATTTTGTATTTTTACTTAGGATCGCTGCACCTGCACCGTCTCCAAATAATACATAATTGATTAGTTCTGAAGAACGAAGCTTTTTAAAATCTCTATTTAAATCCATATATTTATTGCATACATCTCCGCCAACCACTAATGCATGCTTATAATCATTCGCTTTTAAAAACTGTTGTGCAACATCTAGTCCTTGTAATGCTCCCGAACAACCCGCTTGGATTTGATATGTTGGGATGCCTTGCATACCAAGTCTATCAGCTAAAAGATTTACTGTTGCAGGCATTAAATGATCTGGAGTAGCTGTGGATAATATAATAAGGTCAATTTCTTCTAAGGATTGTAATGGGGATTTCTGAAAAGCATCCAACGCAGCTTTTTCACATAGATCAATTAAGTCATAATCTATCTTTTTCTCTTGAAAGTTAATTGCATAATATCTAGATTCATTTCCAATAACATTTTCTATCCAATCAGCTCTTATACTCAACGTATCTTCCATATCTTTATTTGTAATTGGTGTACCAGGTAAAAATGTTCCTAAACTAACAATTTTAATTTCATCCAACTTATATTTCCTCCTTAAATGACTGTTTCTATACCTGCACCAATATGAATGTTTTCTCCACCAATTGTTGGAACAGCTGGCTCAACAAGCATATTCAAGGCAGGAACTAATTCTTTTAACTTTAATAACCTTGGACGTAATGCAAATATCTCTAACTTCTTCTTTAATTCCTTTTTCGTTGCAGAATCAAAGTCATTATCATAATATCCAAATGTCATAGCATTTACATTCAATTTGAATGCTGCTAACTCATGTGACATACATTTCATAAGAGAAATCTTCCCGTGATTTAACATTGGCGAACTTGGGTAATATTCTGGATATAATACATCAAAGATAAGCGGGAAAATTACCTTTCCTTCCTTTGTTTTAATCATTTGGGATGTGACAACTCGGCTAAATAAGTAGACTTTTTCAAACATTTCCTCAATCGTTTTTTCTAAACCAATAGGATCTTCTCTAAAGTAACTTGTTTCATCAAGCATTTCATTTCCATGAATTAAAGTATCAATTTTGCCAAAGCGACCAGAAATTTCTTCTACCTCTTTCTCTAAAGATTCAATACAAATATGTGGATTACAGATAAGCATGCACTTTTCAAAGTTCACTTTCATTTCCTCCAAGTGCTTTTCATACTTATTTTTTTCTCCTTCATTTTGAAAGTAAAAGATTACATTATAACCACGTTGTAAATAAAACTCCCCGATGAATTGATTAAAAGATTGTTCACAGTTTGTAATAAGTAGATTTTTTTCCAAATTACTACCCTCCTATCTTAAAAATCCGCCGTCTATTTTAAATACTGTACTAGTAAAATATGAATTCTCATCATCCGCCAAAAACATAACAATATTTGCAATTTGTTCAGTTTGACCTAATGCTTTTGTATTCGTATGGTATAAAAAGTTACTTAGCTTATTATCTGGTACATGCTGGATCATCTCTGTTTCAATCATTCCAGGAGCTACAGCATTAACCCTTATTCCTTGTGTACTATACATTCGAGACAACATACGTGTGAATCCTATAATAGCTCCTTTTGAACATCCATAATTTGTTTGTGCTTCTCTTCCATTTACAGCACTTACTGAAACCATATTAATGATGTTTCCGCTTTTTTGTTTCACCATATATGGAATAACTTCATTGCAGAAATAATATGTACCGCCGAAATTTGTTTGGAAAACATCATTCCAATCAGCTTCCTCAGTTTTAAATATAAAATTATCTCGATTAATCCCTGCATTATTGACTAGCACATCAATCTTTCCATGGCTATTCATAATATCTTGGATCGTTTGTTGTACAAAACTTCTATCATTTACTTCTCCTTTATAGAAGTAAATTTCGTGCCCATACTTATTTAACTCCTCTTGGATCTCATTAGCGGCCTTTTCACTTCGTGCATAAATTCCAATTACTTTCGCACCATTTTTCGCTAATTGTACTGCAATCTCTTTACCTATCCCTCTGGTCGCTCCTGTTACAATAACAACCTTATCTTTTAGAGTCATTTTTCTTCCTCTCCCATGTTAAAAAATAACCGGTGAAGTCTACTTCTATTGTTGCAGACTTCACCGGTTGAAAATTTATACCGTCTGCAATAAACGCTCACTAATATAAGCTGCTAATGTTTCTACAGAACTAAATGTCTCGCGTATTTTATCTTCAGGAAGACCTTGCATTTTAATTTGGAACTCTTCCTCAACTCCTGAAATCACATCTAATGCTTCTACAGAATCTAATCCTAATCCATCTCCAAATAATGCTTCATTATCATCAATTTCTTCTGCCGTAATATCCTCAAGCTCTAATCTCTCTACTAAGATTTTTTCCTTAATAATGTTTTTGATTTCCTCGATTTTTTTCATTTGAATTTCCTCCTAAGTTTTTTTAAGTTTATTTTTTAATTTTTTATTAAATTTATATCACTCTATCAAGGGTAAAACATGCTTATTTAACTTTGCTTACTACAACAGCAGCATTATTACCATTTAAAGAGGTACTCACAATTAGACCTTTCGATAACTTTGTAACGTCTCGATTAAAATATTGACTCACAGCTTCTACATCCTTGATTTTCCCACCAAATAGTTCAGCCGCGATATATAAATGATTTAATGAGCTAGTAGACTCTAAATATCCTTTTGAATTAAAGCAGTGCTTGAATACATGATCCGCAACGTTCAATTCATTAAATAAATTTTCATATATATCTATGTCCTTAGATAAACCATTTGAATTGTAGAAAATAAAATCAATTTCTCCAATAGGAGTAGCTGCTTTTTCTAAGGCGCCATCAATTGCCTTTTTCAAACTAGTCGCATCACTTCCAAAAGTTAAGCCTGCCCCTAGAATTTCTGCATAAGCTGCTTTTTCATCTAAATCATTAGATAGCACAAGACAACTGCTTCCCTCAACAATTGGATACACACTTTCATTCAATCCAAGTGACTTATCTATTTCAGCAGATAAATCAGACAACTCATCACCTGATCCAATAAGACATTTTGCATGATCATTATCCTTTATGAATTCATAACCATATACTGCCCCAAAAAGACCATCATTCCCACCTGTACTAATGGAACTACTGAACCCGCGAATATTAAATTTCTTCGCAACTTTTCCTGCAACTGAATTTAACACCATGTCAGGAAAATAAATGCTACTAGCATATTCAGGTCCTTTTTTCAGAATAGATTGAAAATATTTTTCGGAACTTTGCAAACTACCCCTAGCTGTTCCATAAATAAAAGCAATATCTTCATTTTCTAGAGGAATTTGTACCTCTGCATCTTTAAAGGCTTGATCAGTAGCAGCAATGCTATATTGCGCCAATGAATTCATCCTTCTTTCATATAAATCTTTATTATATTCTTTAAGACTAAAATCTAATTTAGTCGGAATATCATCTTCTGAAATCAACTGTTCTATCAGACTAGTTTGTTTTTGGGCATATATTGTATTACAATTCCCTAAGCCAGTAACAAAGACTCTATTATCTGTATCAGCTGATGATATCGCTTGTCCACTCTCGGTATAGTGTTTCCAATTTTTTGATACAATGGATGCATTATGCCCACCAAAAGCGGAGTTGTTACACAAGAAATAAGTCGTCTTTTGCTTTTTCATCTCATTAGTGATTAGATTCGCATTTTCACAACCTTCTCGCTTTTCTTGGAAGTTAATTGTAGCTGGCAATAGATCTTCCTGCATTAAGAGTATAGATGTAGTATATTCTATAGATGCTGCAGCTCCTAAATTATGTCCAAAATAAGCCTTACTTGAACTAATTGGAATTTCTTTAAATTTCTCAACTCCAAAAACTCTTTCCAATCCAGATAATTCCGCAGTATCATTGGCTTTTGTTCCTGTTCCATGCGTATTAATATACTCAATTTGATCAGGTTGCAAAGAAGCCTGTTTTAATGCACGGGTAACAGCATTTTTAATCCCTTCGCCTTCTGGATGCGGAGCTGTTTCATGATATGCATCACTACTAAGTCCATACCCACATACTTCTGCATAAATCTTTGCGTTTCTCGCTAATGCATGATCTAATGTTTCTAATACTACAAAAGCTGCGCCTTCTCCTAGACTAAGTCCATATGAAGTATTGTATGGAGAACACGGAACCGAATTTAATGCACGTAGCGCATTAAAACCAGCATAAACTGATGAGGACATAGAATCTGATCCCCCTGCAATCATTACATCTGCATACCCTTTTTGGACCATTTCAAAACCAAAACCAATCGCATTTCCACTAGCCGCACAAGCTGTATTGATAGTTACTACAGGTCCACCTAAATCGAAATATTGAGCAACATGGTCTGCTTGATTAAAAAACGGATATTTTTTTGTTTGTTCTAAATCCAATGATTCAATTGTCCCTTGTTCTTCTAATGAGTTCACTCCTCCGTTACAAGTTCCTAGAGCTAGACCAATCCTATTAGAAGAAGTTTGATTCATCACCATACTTTCATGTAAAGCTTCTTTTATCGAAATGACCGCATACTGCGCACAGGGATCATACTTTTCGATTTCCTCTGTATTAAAATAATCTGCTGCATTATAATCTTTTACTTCAGCACCTATTTGACTAATAAACTTCTCTGTGTCAAACTTTTTGAGGGTATCAACCCCTGTTTTTCCTTTTTTCATTTGGTCAATTACTTCTTGTTTATTATGTCCTACTGATGAAAGTATTCCGATACCTGTCACTACAACTCTATTCCGTGCCAAGCTTTTTCCCTCCCTAAATATGATTCTCCACTTGTATGGCATGTTGATTATTTTGATATTGCTGTATTACTTTCGCTGGGATTAATTGTTGAATTTGTCCCATGTAATTTGGTGAACCATGAACATCATCAAATGTAATAAGATCCAAATTATTAATATACTGCTTAATAAATGTCAATTCTGTAATTGGAATGATTTCATCCTGTAAACTAAACACATAAGTTATAGGAATTTTCAATCTTTTTAGGCCATTTACATCTATACGAAAATTTACAAGTTCTTTTCTTAACTCATCTTCTGTCAATCCACATACATAACTTAATGTCTTTCTAGTAACAGAAGGAATATTACGCCAATCTTGATCCTTCAGATGGTAGAATTCATATAAAGGAGCACCTACTGTTACAATTCCTTTTATTCTACTATCTTGCAAAGCACATTGTATTCCTAATTGTCCACCAAAGCTCATACCGACATAATATGTATGATTAACATCCGCCTCATTTTGAAAATGGTCTAATATTTCTTGAATCATCCTATACGAGTCCACTCTAAAAGGGATTGTATTTTCTCCTACTTTAGGAAATTCCGTAACAATAACTGAAAACCCTAACTTTGGTCCTACCTCTAAAAACTTATACCATTGTTCTTTAATGGAAACGATACCGCCCATTACAATTAATAAAGGCTTCTTTTTATCAAGATTTGAAGTATATACTTTAATTTTTCCACTTTTAAGTTGTAACCATTCCTGTTTAATATCTGTATGAGATACATAAGTGTTAAAATTCTCTAGTAAACTATCATATACTTTCTGTTGTGTCTCATTACCAACATAGGGAAATCGTGCGAAGTTGAAACACTGTATGGCTTCTAACTTATCTTGGTTTAACACTCTATTCCCTTCTTGTAACCATTCATATTCCCATGAACCTTCTGTTTCTGTATCATATGAAGAAATTCGATTGAGTACTTCCGATGGAAACGTATGCTCTAAATTCTGAGATTTAATATGCAACTCTACAAATTGTTTTAATTCCCCAAGATATTGTTTATTCATTTTACCTCCTACTTTTCATCTAAATGTGCATTAATTGATCTTGTTTAAGTTGTAAACTAATTTGTTTAGCCAAAAATTCCTGTTGCTCATTTATAAAGAAGTGCCCTCCTTCTACTGTCATAACCTGCACTTCCTTACTCGTTAATTCTGACCACTTGTCCCATTCATTGTTAGTAAGAGGATCCTCTGTGCCATTAATTATTGTAATTGGAGTATTTAACCTTTCTCCAATCTTTCGGTACCTATAGGATCCTATCATATGTAAGTCTGCTTTAATAATAGGAAGATAGATTTTAGAAAAGTATGGATTTTCTATTACTTCATTGGGGGTTCCCCCTAATGCTTTAATCTTTTTTATAACTTCCTCATTACTCTTACTTACATCTACTAGTGAATCATTTTCATACTGATAAGGAAGTCGAGTTCCTGTTAAGAATACATGTTTTACTGAAAACCCTTGACTTTCCAGTAGATGCGCAAGTTCAAAACTCAATAAACTTCCCATACTATGGCCAAACAAGGAAAACTCCTCGTTTTTGTAACTCAAGTGTTGCTTAATCATAGCAATTAAGTCTTGGCAACCTTTCTCAAAGTCGTATATCAATTCTTTTAAGAAGCGTTTTCCACGACCTGGAAGTTCCAATGGAATAACTTCTAATTTATTGTTTAACAGTTTTACCAATGACTGAAATACCTTAGCTGATCCACCAGCATAATGGATACAAAATAATTTCATATATTTCCTTCCCTCAATTTCATTTTGCATAAGTATTTCGACAAGTATTCTGATATATGAAAAGTAAGGAGTTATATCATTTATCACTTATGCAATTCCTATTATTTCGTATTTTAAGATACTCCTATTAAGATTTAATTCGATTCTATTAGTCAACATATGAAAATGACTTATCTCAATATTTGTACTTTTCCCCTTTCTTTCTCTACGGTAATTTTCCTCTTTAAGTTCGAGTAGCAAAAAAGTTATGACATTTGATTTAGAGAGAGTTTATTAGCTCTTCGAAATCTTAAAGATTTTGATAATCCTACTGATATTCTTTTTTAATTTTTGTTAGCATATTAGTTTTTATACTAATGGCCAAACAGGATCTGTAACCGTCACGATAATAGCTACCACTGCCAAAATAGATTGTAACTTTCCAATTGTTTTAAATGTCATTTTAATCTCTCCCTTTAATTTTTAATTATATTTTTTAATGCCTTGTACACTTTCATAATATGGTAAGAAAATCCTGCAGTCAACATTTTTTTAACAAAATTTGTTTGTTTTGTTTTTGTTTAGTTTTTGTTAACTTCCGTGAGTTCATCATACCTTTTCTAGAACTTTCAGTCAACATCTTTTAACAAAATTTGTTTGTTTTGTTTTTTGTTTAGTTTTTGTTAACTTCCGTGAGTTCATCATATCTTTTCTAGAACTTTCAGTCAACATCTTTTAACAAAATTTGTTTGTTTTGTTTTTTGTTTAGTTTTTGTTAACTCGTGTGAGTTCATCATACCCTTCCCAAAACTTCCAGTCAACATCTTTTAACAAAATTTGTTTTTATTATTTTTGTTTAATTAATGTTAAATTATATAAAATCACTAAAACTTCCTATATTTATAAGTAAACATTTTTAAACAAAAAATTTTTTTTGTGTTTTTGTTAAACAAATGTTAATATTGTATTAAGAAAAGCGTACTTATAATTGAATCTATGTTTTAAATTGTTTTTAAACCTTGTTTTTCCACTTACTGAAGTATCCAGAAAACTCATATATGTACTCTTTTATCTTTAATATTAAATTCATATTTTATAGTTAGAAGAAACGAGGTAATGTAACTATGATAGGTGAGCAGATTAAATCTCTAAGGAAGAAAGCTAAATTAACACAACAAGATTTAGCAGAAGGCATTATTACAAGAAGCTATTTAAGTCAAATTGAACAAGGATCTGTACAGCCAACATATGAAGTCTTAGAAAAGTTCGCAAAAAAACTCAATTGTACACTAGATGATATCCTTCTAAAGCCTATAGATAAAAAGATGGGTACGCTAGAATTAGGTAGACAATTGAAACTTTCTGAAAACTATGTAACAACTTCTCAATTTGAACAAGCAAAGAAAATTATCGATAAGTTAGAGAGAACCATTGAAAATATGGATGTTTCAAATTTAGAACACGGTATTTTCAATTGGATTAGGGGCAAGTATTGCGAATATGATAAGGATTATGAAAAAGCAAGATTCTTCTACGAGGCGAGTATTCAACACCTTGAAGGCGAAAATAATGATATCTGGCTTCTAAAGAGTTTAGATAGACTTGGATATACCTTTATACGGTTAGGAAATTTACAACTTGCCCTGCAAACATTAAGAAGAGCATATAAGATTTCTATATATGAACAAATTCAAGACACAAACAAAATTTCATTGCTTCTAAGCCTTTCCATAGTTCATGGACAAATGGAGGAATATCATTCCGCTATTCATTTTTTAGATGAAGCAATTGAATTAAATCAGCTAATGAATACTTTCTACATGCAAGGAAAAATTCATATGGCATTAGGTGTATGTTATATGGAATTAAAGGATTACAAAAAATCTGAAAGTGAATTTTTAAACTCCTTACATTTCTGTAAATTATCAAATGAGAAAGCTGACGAATCCGGTGTTCATACAAACTTAGGGATACTATACGTAAGAAATAACGAGACAAAAAAAGGAATTAAATATTTATTACAGGCTTTGGACTCCTCTATTAACTTAAATCTGCCATCAATAAGTATTAGTAACATTAAATTAGAATTAGCTAAAGCATTTTTCAATGAAAAGCAATTAGAAGAAACCGAAAAATACTGTAATGATGTTTTATATTCTGAAGATCGCTTTGTATTCATGGATCAAATCTATGAATTATTAGGAGACATGTGTTGTCATAAACAAGAATATTCGAAAGCAATTAATAGTTATGGTGAAGCATTATCAAGCTATAAGAAGAAAAATAAAAAAAAGAAAGTAAATACAGTTCTTAAAAAAATAGGGGACACTTACTTCTATATGAATGAACCTAAGTTAGCCGTACAAAACTATCAAAAGATAGAGTTTTATTAATCTGTAACCTGCCTCATTAACAATATTCTCTAATTTATTTCGATAACTTATAATCTCGAATCAACCTATAAAAATTCAGAGAACTATTCAAAAACACAGGAAGCTCGCTACAGCTTAGATACTTCAAACAAAAATGCTTCTCTTTCAACATAGAGAAGCATTTTTTATATCAAAAATCATTCAACAAGATAATACCTAAAAAATATTAAGGAGGGATTATTATAGAAGTCTACGCTTTGAGTGGGCCCAGTGGTACTGGCAAAAGCACAGTCGCACTCACCTTTTCATATCAAAATAATATTCCAGCTATTATCGATGATGGCCTATTAATTGTAAATGGGAAAAAAGCAGCTGGTTTTTCTGCCAAATATGAAAAAAATTCTTTTACTGCTGTAAAAAGAGCAATTTTTCATTTTAATGATCATGCAAAAGAAGTAAAGACCACCTTAAGTAAATTGAAAATTAACAAAATTTTAATTATCGGTACTTCAAAAGAAATGGTAGATTTAATTGCATTAAGACTAGGGATTCCATCAATTAATCACCACATCAATATCGGAGAAATTAGATCTCTAACGCAAATGAAAATGGCACAATATGTACGTAAAACAGAAGGAAAGCATGTCATTCCTGTACCACATAATCAAATTGATCAAAACTTCTTTCGAAAGATAATTAAACAAGGAATCAAAATTTTATCACCAAACAAGGAATTAATGGGAGAAACAACAGTTGTCACACCCAACTTCCATAAAGACTCTATTCACGTCTCCAATAAAACTTTAGAACAAATCATAAAAAGGCAATGTGAATCTGTAGCAGAAGTACTTAGATGTAAAAAGATTACCATTAATATGTTCACTCTCCCTACTGTAAAAGTTACTATTGACCTGTCTTATCCTAATCAACATAGTATTAAATCCATTGCGGAAACTGTTCAAGACCAGATTAATCAAGGTTTTCAACAGCATCTACAGCTAAATTTAGATTCTATTGATATCTACATCTCTAAAATTAAGGGGCTAAATAAGAAAAAATTTAAAAAAGACGTCTCAGCCTTTATGGGATTAAATAAATAGGATTAAGAGCTCTTCTCCAAAGGTTATAAAAACATCCATGACTAAATTAAAAATTAATATAATATATATCAGAAAATGAGGTGTATTTTTAATACACCTCATTTTCTGATATATACCATTTATTTTATCATTTTAGCCAAGAAGACTCCTTCCTCAAGGAACGCGAAGTGAGTAGGTGGGAGATGAATTGGCTTCGGACAAGGGATGGCAGGAAGCCATCTTAATTGTTCGAAATACATAAACTGTTACTTCACTACCTATCGAATGTATGTTTGTTGTACAATAGACACATATCGAAATGGAGGTGAAACGAATGATGATCAATAAAGCATATAAATTTCGTATCTATCCAAATAAAGAACAAGCGATTCTAATCAATAAAACGATTGGCTGTTCTCGTTTTGTATTCAATCACTTCCTATCTCTATGGGATAATGCATATAAAGAAACAGGAAAAGGTTTGACATATGGTACATGCTCTGCCAAACTTCCTGCCATGAAGAAAGAGTTTGTTTGGCTAAAAGAAGTGGATAGTATTGCGATTCAGTCGTCTGTTCGCAACCTTGCGGATGCTTATACACGCTTTTTCAAAAAACAAAACAGTGCCCCGCGTTTCAAATCCAAGAAAAACAACGTGCAATCTTATACCACAAAACAAACAAATGAAAATATTGCCGTTGTAGGGAACAAAATGAAGTTGCCAAAACTAGGTCTTGTTCGATTTGCCAAAAGTCATGAAGTAAAGGGACGTATTTTAAATGCTACAGTTAGACGGAACCCTTCTGGCAGATACTTTGTGTCATTGTTAGTTGAAACAGAAGTGCAAGAACTTCCGAAAACAAATTCTTACATTGGAATGGATGTGGGACTAAAAGATTTCGCCATTTTGTCAGATGGAACAACCTATAAAAATCCGAAGTTTTTTCGATCATTAGAAGAGAAGTTGGCAAAAGCAATTAGTGAGGTATCATGGTCACAGTTTCGAACTATGTTGGAATATAAGGCAAAATGGTACGGCAAACAAGTCATTGTCGTATCGAAAACATTTGCTTCAAGCCAATTATGTTCTTGTTGTGGATATCAAAACAAAGACGTTAAAAATCTAAACCTACGTAAATGGGACTGTCCTTCTTGTCGTACACACCATGATAGGGATATTAACGCAAGTATCAATCTAAAGAATGAAGCGATAAGGCTTCTAACCGCAAGGACTGCGGGGTTAGCCTAATAAATTAGAGTTCGATAGAACTCTTTACTTAGGAATCCCCCTCTTCTAAACGAAGTGAAAGTGGGGGTAGTTCAATCAATGTACCATTATCTATATGAATATTTACTCTTACAAAATCCTACAGTTTTTGAATATGAGTATCTTTAAAACTTGTTTTATATTTTAGACCATACCCTAGCATACGATCCATTCCAATATGAGACGTCCAAATTAAACCTATCATAAGAAGAACATCTGATTTTAGAAAAACTCCTATTAAAATAAGTGATATTGATACTATGTAAGTATGAAATAAGTTATAAACCTGTGCACCAATCTGGTTATTGATCAGATATGCTAGCATTGAAACATCAGGTACCAAAAGTAGCAATAAGAATATTAACCAGCTAAACTCATTTAATGCGTAAATATAGATAGCCGCTATTAAAACAATAACCCCTTCCAAATGTATAATTCTTTTTCCCATAGTTTCCCCTCCTCTTTACTTATTAGTTACTGTATTACGTCCATGGATGAACTTTGCAAAAGCTCCATTAAAATTTAATAATAAAGCATACATTAATATCCTATATAATAGAATATACTATATATTTTCATTTTAACAATTTAAACAAAATTTATCCAAATATTCCTAGGAATAACTTATAATTCTTTTTGTCACAATTTAAATGATGCGTTCTGAGACACTACTCTTCTTCTAAAATAGCGTAATAATATTCATCCCACCATTCATTCCCATGTGGTATACACTTCCTGAAATAGCCTTCTCTTCTCATTCCAATCTTCTCCATCACTCGGTATGATGGGATATTTTGTGGCTGACATGTAGCTATTATCCTATGTAATTTCATTTCCTTAAAGCCATATTTTAATGTAGCTTGTGCTGCTTCAGAAGCATATCCTTTATTGAAGTATTTTGAATTGAACACCCAACCAATCTCATAAGTATGCTCACCAAAATATTTATGAAAAACTATATGACCAATTAGGATATCTTCATCTATTAATACCACAGGAAAGTTCTTAGCGTTCTTACCAATGTTTTCATTCACAAAGTTCCTTGTATCTTCTTCAGTAAAAACCCCTTCAGGTATGTATTCCATAACATTGATATCTGATGTATACTCATGGACAGCTTGCCAATCTTTGAACTCAAATTTTCGTATTAATAATCTTTCTGTTCTTACAAACATTTACTTTCCCCCCTCAAAAAATTGTAACTATATTTTAAATCCACATATAACCCTTAAATCAAAAAGAACCTGTAGGAATCTCTACAAGTTCTTTTTAGTTTAAGATGAATATACGGGGCAAACAAACTATCTTACAGATTCATCATAGAAACTACAGGGGTAATGCTTTGACAAATACATTATATAACAAATATTAACATCCATAGATTTTAATTTCGAAAATTATGTGAATTAAGAAAAAACTAGTTTTTTTCTTAGATATTATTAGCTGACGGTATCATTATATTTAATTCCACAGCTTATTTAGAAGAGTCATGTACATTTCAAAGACGTTCTTCAATAAGTTTTGTTTTTTCATTCACCTTTGATGCATATGTGAAATCACCATAACAATATGGATACCTAAAATTATTTTGATTTCCACCACAAGTGTACATCGCTGGATTTTGATCAACTTTCATCTTAGAAAACTTTTTAGCCGAATCTTCCGAGTGTTGTTTAACTTCTTGACTAGCAATAAAATCAATATACCCTGGCCCCATATTATAGCTTTGAATAATTGTATCCATGCTAACATCCTTGTCCGTTCCATATTTGTACATTTTAGCAAAGTGCTTTACCCCTTGTTCAATGCTCAAGCTTGTCTCTTGAATTTCATTTGGCTTTAATCCAAGTGATTCGGATGACTGCATAGGATCGTTTCCCTCACCTCTACTCTCTTGATACATAATTCCTAATAAAACTACTGTTTTTTCTCCTAAATTATATTTTTCTAATTCTTTTTTCAAGGTAGACTCATATTGCAATACACGTTTTTCTGTGGCTAGCGCTTTATTTTGTTGAATATTGGTTTTATGATTAAAATATAGCATTCCAAGTATTGTTCCTAAACCTAAAATACTAATAAGGAACACTTTTATAATTTGGTTTTTACTTATATCCTTCATATATTACTCCTCGTATAAGAAATTCAATTTTCCAAAGATAATTGGTTATTTACAAACTATGTAATGAACATCTATCTCCCGCACTTTTTTAGACTCAAACATCAATACTTTAAGGTTTTAAGTTTAATATAAAAATTTAAAGATAAGGTAAAGATAAGATAAAGATAAGATAAAGGGCATTTTTTAGCGTACTTTAAAAGATATTGGTACAAAGTGATATGTGGGACAACTTGTTGATATGAATGGATTTAGTGATAATTGAGAGGTTATCGTACAAGTTATTAATTTTGGAGATATCATTTCAGAAGATTTACCCTATCTTTTCAATATGCTTTATATAAAAAACTAAAAAATAACATATAATAAAAAACGGCGAACCCTCTATGTAGGAGAATCCACCATCACAAATAACTGATTATTTCACACCTAGTTTTTCTTTTACTTTCTTAGGGAGCTCGTCTTCCTGCACTTCCTCCCAAGCTGTTACACCTTTTTTCTCTGAGTGATATACACGTAGGAATGCTTCTTTACGAAGATTCTTTTGTGCCATAAATTCTAACTCTTTTTCTTTACCTTCCTTATCAAAACCCGATAATGTATATTCATACTCCTTTCCCATCACTTTACCATCCATAGATTTTGAAACTCCCTCTTTTCCATCCATTGTAATTTGAACGTAATATTCATCTTTACCCATACGATTGATATCACATCCAACTAGTAGACTTGCAAATACAACTAAAAGACTAAAAAGTGCCATATATTTTTTCATATTGTTCACCTCATTGATTTTCTATGATACTGTAATCTTAATCTGTTCTGGTTTGAAGAGAAATTCAAAAACATTACGTCAACATTACATTTTCGAAAGATAACAAAATTACCTATATCAATGTTTATAAATGAGATATTCGCTTAACCATTAAAAATTATTTAAACAATTACTTTCTTCATTTTTTTACTATTTCATAACTTGCTTCAAATTCACTCTTCACATTTATTGCCTTTTAACGATTATCACACATGACTTAATACATTATTGAAAGAAAAAAAGCTCTGCACTATGCAGGCTTTCTTTATGATTTCACTACTAAATTATTCATAAAACTCTCTATAGAATTCGCCTGGAATATACGGAAATAAGGAGATTGAACGTCGTAATATTTGTCGGTAATGATAAGAATTGAAGGAAAGAATTTAGAAGTTTTCGGTTGCCAATATTCATTATGCCATTCTTGACTATGGAAGTATAACTCATATCTGTTTATCTTATCTTGCATTATCTTTTTACTGTACACTGACTTTTGAACTTCAATAAAGAATGGCGACCTACGCCATATAGTAAAAGCATCCGGCTCCATATATTCCTTCCCATACTTTGGTTCCACTTTGAATAACTTAGGATTTTCATAATGAACAAGTTGTTTGTATACGTCCACAATACCAAGGAAATGAGGAATTTTTTGACTCGTCTTTCTGATAGAACTAGGTTGCGGAAAATAAATGTATGGGTGTTGCAATACGTTAGCATCAACATGACCGTCTCTTCTTAATCGTTTCATAACCGTATTACAGCAGGTTATCGCATTCTTTAAGCCTTGAAAATGCAAGTCAATAATATCGTCTCGGGACATGCATCTAAATTGCTTCAAATCATTCAGAATTCCTTTATCTCTACTCTTCATCATCTAACACCCCAAATAACGGAATTTCTTCTTGCGATGAATTCTTGAGTATCTTCTCCTCTTTAGACATGCGATATGGTTCAACAATTTTTTTCGCCTTACTTAATTCTAAATAAGGAGCTTGCACTTTCTTTAATCCATTTCGTTTAAAAATCATTTGGCCAGATTGCTCTAAATACTCTGAACCAGGAGTACCCATAATATTACTATTAATTACACTATCACATTTAAAGCCCATTCTTACAGTCATATTAAGTTTTAACTTACCATCTAACACCTTGGCATCTGGCCTCTGCATACTAAGCAAAAGAAAAACTCCGAGTGATCGCCCGACTGCCGAAATCTTTTCAATCGTAGACATACACTCTTTTTCATCTTTAAGCATAGCCACTTCATCAATAGCAAGTAGAATATATGGTTTTTGATAATTAGGATTTATTTTGTTGTACGCATCAATATGATCAACTTCATATTCTTCCATAAGTTTTCTTCGTTCTCTGATTTCCTTCCATAACTTTTGAAGCATTATTTTCATTTCGATTTCTTCCATACAAACTTCTTTTACATGCTTCACTCTACGCAAAAAATGAAATTCAGAGTTTTTTAAGTCACCAAGGTACAAATGTAACTTTTCAGGAGACATATATTGAATAAGTGTGGATAATACAACACGTACCATACTACTTTTCCCGCTTCCCGTTTCTCCTGCAATTAATAAGTGCGGTGAATTGGAATCAATCATATCGTACGCTATCATTTTTCCGAATTGGTCCCTGCCGACCACAACAGGTAAACGGTAATCTTTTAATAGTGGCTTCCATTCTTTATAACAATAATTGTACGATTTTAGTCCAGCATTTGAACGAAATACATGTAGGACAAATTTTTTTACATCACCTTCAATCGTAATATTTCGTCCTAATATTTGCTGGAAACAAAACCACTTCTTTTCAATCTTCTGTGGATCTAAACCGTTTGGTATGGTAAACACATATCTCACACTTTCTGCTGAGGAAGAAACCGTATGTACCTTTGGATAAATAGATACTTTCCCCCCGCGTGTTTGATGTTCCGTATATAAACCTGCTTTTCCGAACACCTCCATAAGCTGATTCCTTAACCTTTGCGTACGAAGCCACTCCTTTATAATCCCCATTACTCCCTTCCTTCCTTAAAACATGATTACGATACGAACAAATACATATCCAATCAAGCAAACTCCACCAATTCGCGTTCCGTGATAAATACCTTCACTTACAAATTTAGCTGCTGATATATAGTCATGTCGCACCAAGTATTTTTCTAACATGACTACTCCGATTAAAATCGTTCCCATAACTCCTAATGCAATGTAAGTATGTAATACCTGATCCGACATATGAAGGAATGCGAAAGGACTTAATGAATTGTATTTACGTATTTTTTTTTCTTTATCTTTGTATGACCGATCCATAAACTCGCGAAAAGGAATTGCTTCTTTACTAGCACGCATTTAAATGCCCCCTTTATAAACAGAATTTAGAATGTAGATATTACATAGCTTCATCTACTTAATACCGTGGTAGTTTTACCTTGGTAGATATCTTGATAAATACTGTGGTAATCATTCGCAACTTACTTTGGTAACCTCGTATTCTTCTACCTTAATAAATAACGTGGTAGCTGCTTTGATACATCATATTGTGGACAGCTTGTACATTATGTAAAAAACTTTTTCCGTCTATGCGAATAGTTTTTTACATTTATGTCCACAATGTTGAAAATAGGTTCAGGAGGGATTTAAGTGTTTTGGAAATTCGGAGGTAAAAACCGAACGAAATTAGGTAATTTTTTAGATCGGAATGGCTTCACCCAAAATGATTTAGAAAAGACCGCGAAATTAAGTCGTCCTACAGTTTCAAAGGCGTGCAATGATAAAGAATACATACCTAGTCCAACTGTAATGAAAAAGATTTTAAAAGTTATTAGGCAAATAAAACCCAACGTTAAATCCACCGACTTTTGGGATATGTAAAAACTGGCTAACTAGAGTCAGTTTTATTTTTTTATAAAAAACCCTTTATAAAAGAACGTATATTCGCATATAATAAGAACGGACGTTCTGTTGTTTGAGGGGGAATAAAGGTGTATGACTACTCAATATTGCCAAATCGAATTGTTTTATGTGTAGATCTTCGTAGCTTTTATGCAAGTGTGTCCTGTATCAAGATGGGCTTAAACCCACTTCATACCAAATTAGCTGTAGTAGGAGATGTAAACAGGAGTGGCTCCATTGTTTTAGCTGCAACACCACCACTAAAGGCATTAGGTGTTAAGAAAATGGCAAGATTATACGAAATACCACGACGTAAAGACATTCTTGTGGTAAACCCAATTATGGGAACTTATATCAAATGCTCAAATTACATAACAAAATTAGCTTTACAATACGTTCCGATTGAAGATTTCCACCAATACAGCATCGATGAATTCTTTATGGATATTACAAATAGTATCCATCTGTTTGCGAATGAGCCATATGAATTCGCGTTGAAATTCAAACGTGAAATATATGAGAAAACAAGAATTGAATGCACGATTGGGATTGGGCCTAATCCTTTAATGAGTAAGATCGCTTTAGATGTGGAAGCGAAGAAAGCAAAAGACTGCATCGCATATTGGAAGTACGAAGATGTACCCATAAAATTATGGCCGATACGACCACTTAGTAAGTTTTGGGGGATTTCGGGTAAAACAGAAGCAAAGTTAAATCGAAAAGGAATATATTCAATCGGAGATTTAGCGCAATACCCGCTCAAATACTTAAAACAAAGTTTTGGGGTTATTGGCGAAGAATTACACTTACATAGCAACGGCATTGATTTTAGCCGCATTGCAGAAAAATACATACCAGCAACAACTTCAATTGGTAAAAGCCAAATACTCATGCGTGATTACACAATAGAAGAATTTCTGATTATCCTTCTGGAACATATCGAGGAAGTTTGTTATCGGATGAGAAGACAAAACAAACTAGCTCAAACAATCCATTTTTCCATTGGTTACAGTAAAAATTACGCTGGTGGTTTCAGAAAAACTCACACTATGAACCGACCAACTAATTTAACAATGGATATCTATCATATTTGTACATATTTTTTACATAAGTTTTATACCGGGGAACCAATTAGATCTATCAATGTTTCTTTAACCAACTTAATCAATGAAGGTGAAGAACAAATATCTCTTTTTGACAATGTAATACAACGAGAAAAAGAAATGAAATTAACGAAGGTAATGGATGAAATACGCACTAAGTTTGGTAAGAACAGCATATTAAGAGGAATTTCTTATACAAATAGTGCTACAGCAAGATACAGAAACACATTGTTAGGAGGACACAAATCATGAACAACGCTAATATGCCAAAGGGAAGAGGAATGGTGAAATGGACGCCGTTTGCTGCAATGACAGAACAATTTGATGGTATACGTGAGATTATTAAGGAAAAGAATAAAGTAGCACGTCCAATCTTAACTTCTGAAGAAAAAGAACTTATCGAGAACATGTTATTATGCTCATTACTATCTGAAGAAGAGGTGTTGATTACATATTACGAAGATGGCTATTTGCTTACTAACTATATGACCGTAACTGATATTGATCCATTGAATTGTTCTATACTATGTACAGATGCTTTTTATAACAGAATTAATCTTAAATTCATGGATATTATTGATGTAAAATAAAAGAATTCCATGCTAAGTATAAATGTTAAATGTGATGATTGCGCTCCCCCCTTGAAATAAATGAATTCGAAGCTAAGGATATGAAACTATATTTTAAAGATATAATAAATGAAACTTGAGTCAAAAATATCTTATAGTAAAAGAGACTCCATTATAGAGTCTCTTTTGCTAGTATACTCATATGGAAGTATCTACTGTAGAATGAAAATAAAGTTGTTTAATTTTTGATAAAAAATATTTCACCAAACGAAAAAATAACAATAAAGTCGTTGAAAATCTAAGTTTTATAGAAAACTAACTGTACAATAAGCAAAAGAATCCAATCCAAACGCATTTAAAATTCTTTGGTCAATGAGATAAAGCATCGCATCATTTTTATAAACATCGCAACTTTGTTCAAAGCTTCACGTCTTTCTTACAAACATCGTGGATTTATTTCAAACCCACAGAAAGAACATTATCAGAGAGATTTTGATATAGATGTAAAACTACTATATTTCCAAAGAACGTGTATAAACTGTGACAAACAAAAGATATAGTGTTAATAGCAATAATATTAATACACAAGTAAAATATACGATAGAAATACGCTTTCTATTTACTTTCCAATTACGTATACTAGAAATCATAAAACTTACTATCACCATGCAACAAATCCCTACCAAAAACACCAATACATACTCGTGAATAATAACACCACAAATTAAAAATATAACTGCTAATATTGCTAATAGTGAATGAACTACACGCAAAAATAACCTCTCCTTATCTCATTGGAAACCTATTAATGTAATATTATTTTATTTAGCAAACAGATGGTTTCCAATTTGTGCAACGGTTTGACGTGTTGTAATCCATTTGTCAGTCGATGTTTGAGGATTATAGAAATAAAGCCATTCAGAATTTGTTCCTTTTGAAGTGAGAGCCTCTTCTACTGCCATTCTTGCTTCCTGTGTAGCAGGCTGATTAATTCTACCGTCTGTAACAGGAGTAAATGCATAACCATTTTTAATGGGTTCATAAATTACGTCTGTAATTGTATTTGGAAAACCATTTGCATTAGCCCGATTTAATACTACCTTTGCCACTGCAACCTTGCCTGCATACGGTTCCCCTCCTGCTTCTGCATTTACTAATCGTGCCATTAAGTCCACTTCTTGTAATGAAATACCAGTATCAATCTTTAAGTGTTGACCGACAAAAATTTGACTTCCGTCCACATTATTGGTTTGTTTAATAGACTGTATTGAAACCTTATATTGTTGTGAAATAGAACTTAATGTATCCCCGCTTTTCACTTGGTAAATTGCTTGATATGTATTAGTTGAATCTGTTGAATTATTTTTTTGAACATATTCGTTTGTAGTTGATGAACTTGGAATGGTTACGTTTTCTCCAATATTAATTTGATCATTAGCTTTGCTATTAGCTTGTTTAATTAATTGTACGGACACTCCATATTGTTTACTTATTGCTTCTAGAGTATCATTCTTTTGAACCGTATAATCTGTTGAAGCCGCAGCTCCTACTGGATTTGATACTATTGTAATCATTGCAGCAGATAATGGTAGCCAGGTTTTCACCTTACATAACTTCATTCAAAAAAGCCTCCTAAAAATTATTAAGTACTCTTAATATGTTTAAGTTAAAAACAAATCAAGCTATTTATAGCGTAACAAAACATTGAATTCAAGTCATTGAATTTGTATTTCTATATAATAATTGAGTTGCCTATGATATTGAAATTGAAATTGAAATTGAATTATTATAGTTATGTTTCAAAAGAATCGGACAATCTAATTTTCAAACTAAATATGGTGAAAGTAGAGGCTTACTTCAATTGCTTAATAGTTTCTTTCCTAAGAACTGTTTCTATATGCTATACTGACTCCTAATTACTTGTAGAAGGAATGATAAAAATAAAGGTTTTGTTATCCATTATTTTGTTTAGTTCTCCTTCAATTAAGTATCTTTCTTTACATTATATTGACTGTCAATCATTATATTTGAGATAATAAATATAATGATATAAATAATGCCATGGAGGTTTACAACATGAAAAACATAATGGAACTCCTCAACAATCCATATATTAAATATCCATTAATTGTGATTTCAGCTATAGCTATAATAAAAACAGGTTATGATTTAGGTTCCTTTATTACAAAGTTAAAATATTTTTAAATCGTAAAAAGGCAATTGACTTTTTTAACAAAAGATCAATTGCCTTAAATGATATAGAAAAAGCACTGCTGAAACCTTCAGCAATGCTTTCCCATTAACCGTACTATGATAATGAACGTCTAATTTTTTCTACTCATGAGTTCTGTATACTCACATATATTTATTTTAGATTTAAGATACGTTCTATTTCCTTCACACTCAACTTACTTGCTTTTGCAATAGTTTCAAGCGGTACACCAATTTCATACATCCCTCGAATCATCTGCATCTTACCTTGCTCAATTCCTTTTTCCATGCCCTCTTGTTCTGCATGCGCTAACTTAGCTTGTTCATCTAGAAGTAATTTCTCTCGAGCTTCATATGCTGTTCGGAAAGAAGAATCATGGCTCATATTTTCCCATTTATTTATTGCCTTTTGTAAAATTGGATCTTGATTCATCGCAATCTCCTCCAATGTTTGAGTTAAATGTTCATCTTCATGTGCTGGTAATAATAACATCCAACGAACAAATGTATTTTCCCATGGATTCACTTTTTCTTCACGCCATTGTTTTACCAATTTCGGTATCTCTACAAAATGGATTTCAATGTCGTCACTTAAGAGTTGCTGCATTTTAATATTCCATAATTGTCCGATGGTATGAAATGCATCATCCTGAGAAAATAAAATAAAATCTAGTAAGTTAATGGTAATAGTTTTCCGAAGTGAACGATATGGCATTCCTTCTTGCATTTGGGATGTATAAAGTTTACTCCAGTAATATAAAGATCGCTTTACCATATCATGTGTATTTCGAAGCTGAATTTCAATATTTACTTGCGTTCCATTATCTAGCGTTGCTAATAGGTCTAAAATCGATAACTTATCATCTTCATAAGATTTATGGAGATGTGGATCATCTAATTGTAGCGAAGTAATAGGTGCATCTAAAGATTCCTCTAAAATTGCATTTAGGAAACCCGTTAAAATTTCCTCATTTCCTTTTGTTCCAAATAACTGTTTAAAAGCAAAATCAATGCGTAAGTTTACTAATTTAGTGGACATGGATTTCCTCTCCCTGTCTATATCATCTCTTATTACTATTGTACATAAAAAAAGGTAGCACATGCAAACAGGCTCTTATGTTATCAGCTTGCCTAAACCTATAAAAACTTGTAATTCCGACAAAAAGCGATTGCAAATAACATCGTTTTACGCCACAACCTTTATTATTCGTCTATTCCTTGATCACATTATTATCAAACTAAAAACCTGCCATGAATCTATACGGATTCGAGGTAAACTCGGAGAGTGTTTTTTTATGCCCCATTCATAGGGTTCCTTTAGCAATGATAATAGCATTTTTATTAATCAAAACTAATTTCATCATCTTTCTTTTCTAATTTCCCATTAAATATAACCAGTTGTAGTTGTTCATAAATTTTCTGTGTATCTGGTGTACTTTCAGCCTGTTTGCGCTCACGTTTTACCGTAGTACCATTTTCCACTAATACATCACCTTTAGTTTCTTCGACCATTTCTATTTGTTCAAGTACCATAATACGTTCTAATCCTTCCATTCCCTCTAACTCTTCAACATCATCTGCATCATCAATTATTTCTAGCTCTTCTGTTTTTCTAATTTCCTTCTGTTCTTTTTTCAGTTCAATTACTAGTCGCTCTTGTACTATGTTCTCTTTTTCAATATTAACTTCAGCAGCTTCAATTACCTCTAAAGGCTTATTTTTAGCATTTGCTATTTTATTTGCTTTTCCTATAGCAATCTTCACTTTTATCGCTCTTAAAGAAGAGGATATTTGATTTAGTTTTCTTCCTAACCCATAGAAACGAATTGCCTCAACTATAACACCCATTACAATTCCAAAAAACCATGAATTAGAAAAGTATCCAACTAAACCAAATGTTATAACTCCTGGTAAATATAAGCTAGCATAGGCTATTAAATTAGGTATAGCTTTTTCTACTGTTAATTTGAAGCTATATTTAATTATTAAGTATATGGCACTTAACCCCACTATTAAACCAGCCAAACTTAATAATAAATTTTTAAAAGTCTCACCTATCATTACAATTTCCTCCCTTAATTTTTTAATTTTTTTATTAAAACCTCCTTTACTTTCGCATTTTTCAAAAAACAAATGAATTAATCACTAATTAACCTTCTGCCATTTTCCGTTTCTTCTTAATTGTTTTTTTTCGTCTCAGTTACAATTTCGATATCTTCGAATTGTATATAGGCTGCCACATGATACAAATGCTCGTAAACATCTGAATCTGATAAAATAGTTGTACCAAATACGATTATTTCATCAATCACAAATTCTGTTTCTTCATATTCAAACCCTTTTACTTTATCTTTTAGTATTCGTTCTACTTTCTTCTTAATTTGCATTACAGCAGTAATCTAAAAATTCCATAGCAACTTTGCTTCGAGCCTTATCTACCTCAACTCCGTATGTTTTTATTAGATTTTTTTTACTATCTAGATGCTCTGCTATTTGCTTTAATATTCGCCCTTCGCCGCAAGTTGGATCAAATATGTTTATTTAGCCTTTTGGTTTATTAAATAGTTCAACTAGATATTTTCCTTATTGCTCCGGCGTCGCGAAAAAGCCACTTCTTAACTTGTTACCTATATTACTCATACTCACATCTCCCTTTAATATTTTTACTTTTTAATACCACAAAAAAGCGGTCTTCGGATAAAGATATTAAGCACATTAAGCTTAATTCTCAGTCCGAAAGACCGCTGATAATTGTGGATATAAAAATAAAATTAAAAAGTATACTTTTATTTTAACTATAAATCTAAAAAGATTCAATTTAATTAAGTATAAATCAACCCTTGATTCAAGTGTGATTTGGTATATTACGAACTACTACTAACAGAAGATGCTGCGCTGCAAATGAAGCGGCAATCGTTGTGCTATCATAGCCGCCTACTGCGCCTGTATAAGGACTTCTATCCATAAATATTATGATGTTTCTTTATCCAAATAATACTATCATATAAGTAGGAGGGGAATTATGCTTACAGTAGAGAAAATGTTAGAGAGTTATGGCTTAGATTTATCTAAAAACATTAAAATCGTTCGGCATAAAGATGAGGATAGAATTGATGTTGTTGATTTATATGAAAAAGGACAATTAGAGTTATACCAGAAACATCAAAAAGATGATGTATTTGGAGAATGTGAATATGTGGTTAGCTTCCTAGACTTTGAGGAAGGTAAAAAAGCTGTATTTATAGGTGTTTACAAGGTGTTAAGCAAATCCAATCCCAAAAAATTCATTACTGATAAACTTTATGATTGGATGAAACCTGAGTACAAAAAGGGTAATGAATACTATTATGAAATGGAAAAAGTCAAAGGATTTGAGGAACTAGAGGATCGGATAATCATTAATTGGTCAGAGCGAACATTTCACATGTGGTTTGCACCACTAAAAAAGGTAAAGGCAGCCAGAAAGAGAAAACAATTTGATATCATAGAAATAATTCAAAAAGGAGCAATTCGTAAGTTTCCAGGATTTCTAGATTTTACACTTACATACAACGATTTAAAAAAATTATACGATAACCCTGATGTTAACTCCACTTGGTGTAAAATGCTTTCCTCAGTAGCAGGAATCTATGCAATTTTAGATAGAGAAACAGGGAAATTATATGTAGGTAAAGCAAATGCATATGGTGGAATAGGAAAAGGCGGGATATGGGGAAGATGGGAATTTTACGCTAAAACTGGACATGGAGGTAATAAGCAATTAATTGAGCTATTAGAAAATAATCCAGAACGTAAACAAGATTTTCTTTTTTCGATATTACGTACTTTACCCAAAACAATTACTAATGATGAAATACTCGATATTGAAAATATTTATAAGGAAAAGTTGGGTACACGTGAATACGGGTATAATGCGAATTAGTAACTTTTAATATAAAAAAGATAATAGAAAATTATTTGTATTTAAAATTGGCAGAAAAACCACCTGTTTTTTTAATAGGTGGTTTTTCCAATTTAATTTAAGATACTATAAAATTATTTTTCACCTATTAAATTCAGCACTTATTGGCATATGATCACTGAACTCAATCCAATCTTCACGAGATCCTATATGAAAAGATTTTAGTTGATCCAGTAATATTTCTGAAGCGAACAGAAAATCAATATGAAATGGTCTCGCTTTTTCTTTTCTAAAATAATGGGTCGCTTTCGACTCTTCACCATGTTCTTCCTTAGAAAAATGATGATAGGCACTCTTAATCCCAAACCCTTCAAGAAATTTAACAACCTCAGAATGTGTCTTAACTCTTTTGATATGATCAAATACCTTACTACTGTTCCAGTCACCTACAATAATACATGGCTCCTTTAGCAAAGAAGCATATTTCTCTAACGCTAAATATATTTGGCCTATGTAACTACTATAACGTTTTTCACCCTTTTGTGACCAAACTGCAAACATAATAAACTCCTGTTCACCATTGACTTTTAATGGAATGATATAGCGGAATTTTTTATCATAATCGGGATGAATTTCAATTTTATACCTTTTATCTAAAGTAATTATTCCAATACCCTTATTTGGATTATCCCCTTCCCATAAAAAGTTATCGGTACTATTTTGAACAACACTCCGCTCCCATTTTTCCGGTTTTTCACACTCTGAAATTACTAATATGTTTGCCTTAAGCGGTAATATTTTGTCGATTTTCTTCCTAAATGCCATACCTGCATTCCATGCAACTATTTTCATTTACCCAGCTCCTATATGTGATTACATAATATTATACAACCCATCAACAACTCTAATGTTTGTGTACATCCGAGGTAATTAATTCATACATATTCAAGTAAAAAGGTCATTGCAATTAATAACTGTTTCCTTTCATGTATTACGACATGAACTAACTATTCCGGTTTGTTTTTTGGTAAATTAAAAGCTTTAAAAACTTCTAAATGTACTTCAGTAATTTGCCTCTCTATAAAATCTACAAATTCATTAATCCCTATATTAGGTGTCTTTGAATTCAAATTAAAACCATAGGATACAATACCTTTAGCATCATCAATATCATAGTATGTTAAATTAAATTTCGGATGATTTTCTACTCCTTTGACTAGTTCATCAAAAAAGTCTTTAATTGAGAAACCATACACCTTTGGTCCTTCTCTCTCTTCAATCACTTCTACTTTAAGTTTCATATCTTCAATTTTAGTAATATTTATTTGAACCTTCTTCATAAGAGCAGTTTTTGGTTCACCATAATTTACAAGTACATACGTAATATTCATTTCAAGTTGTCTTAAATCCATGTTCACGGCTGCATCCCTGGATAAAAACACTCTCATAATTATATCCCCCTTCTAAAATATTTCACAAAATAAACACCGGATATATAAGCATGTTTGGCATTACTACCAAACATGTTGTTATCATTTTAGCCAAGAAAACTCCTTCCTCAAGGAACGTGAATTGAGTAGGTGAGAGATGAATTTCGGTTTGGCATAGCCAAAAACTTTTGATAAACTAGCTATTTGAAGTTCTTTGATAACTTGATATATGAGATGGCCGGAAGAAAATAGAGTGCGAAAACCAAGCCATTTGGTTCCTGCGTAAAATATCAACTGTACCAAGAGAGCGTCCAAGCGTTGGACATCTAGGGGTGAAACACCCTGAAGTAACGCTTAGGGAGACGAAAGGTTACATTCGTCGTGGAACTGAGAAGCTCCCACATCATGCTTTGCTAAGTGGCGGGTAGTTCACAGCTCCAATAATCCCTTTATTTTTCCGCTAACGTCACGATAGCTTACTGCATAATCTCAACGGGAAAAATCATAAAAAAACATTGAATTGCTGAGGAATTCTGTCCTCAACATTAATTTAGATTTGCATCAAAAATGTAAATCCTCATTTCCCTGGTATTGTCCTTTATTAAATCTATGTCTTATAAATAATTCTGCAATAATTAAATTTGGTACCCACGCTAACCAAGCAATAACAGCGTAACTAAGCTCAAACTGCTCTAATCCAAACAGCAATACAAACAAAGGTAGCCAAATTCTTAATGTAACTGCCGCAAAGGTTAAGGAATAATTTCTGATCATCCAATTCCGATGATCTTGAATTTTTTTATTCTTAACTCTATTTAATGCTTGATATGCTGATGTTAGCCAAAATACGGATAACAAACCGAAACCAAGCTTTGCTACCAATCCACCCATAGCATAAAAGGATAAGTACAGTCCTGAAACACCGCCTAATAATATACCAACCATATAGATTCTCCCAACTATTCGATGACGGTTGATATTTCTTCCTCTAAATTTTGTGGATAATGTAAACGGACCGATTACTAATGCTACTATACTAGTTGTAATATGTATAAATAGCATAATGTACCAAAAACTACTTAATTTAGATACAAACATAAGCTTCGTTTTGACAAGCCCTGTTTGAAATCCATCCATAATAAAATATTGGACAACAACATAACTTGCTATTAAAATAGCTAAAAAAGTGAATATAAACCAAATCTTCCTATTCAAATTTTACTGCCTCCTTGCTACATTTAGGGAAGTTAGATTATACATTACTGTTCATTCTAGGGAAAAATAGAAAAGCCTTCTTTAATTATTTATTCAACACATTGTTTTTCATCAAAACAACTCTAATTGAAATCTATAAAAAATGAAACTAGATATACCGCAAACAAAAGTTGAGTTATGAATATCGATTCATCGTTAAAGCAACAAAGAGCCGCTTCAGCATATTTACCTGAAGCAGCTCTTGTTATCTCAAAAATGGTAATGATGCTTGCTGAATGCCGCTTTGAGTTGAGACATAAAATGATTTTGCAAATCCCTCATTGTAAATACATTCATCTATTACAAGCATTATAGGAATCTTACGTAGATCTAACATGAGCTCCTTTCTAACATGTTCTGCTAAAGCAAGATTAGATATAGATAATATAAAAATTCCTGGTAAACTCTTCGTGTTTTCGAAGTTTAATAAATTATTTGGTCCATTTTGAATTTGATCTTCCCAAATTTTCAATCGTGATTTTAAATGCTGTGCATATCGTTGGCCTTGTTGTACTCTTTCAAATATAAAGTTTTGATTTCCGATTGGAGTTTTAATTTCTCCAACAGCAATTGGATTATACCCAGTACCAGTACCTTGTAGCTTCGGATACCAGCACCAGTTTTTTAATATTTGTTGGCCTACTGCAAACTCATATTTTATTTGATTCATAGTGACAAATCTTTGTACCCCTGCTACTCCAAGTTTTAACCACTGTTCTGGCTTTAAAGAATAGCTTGTATTACGGTTATGATAAGCCCACATCATCAAATGACCGGCAGTATTTAAATTGATTGGAGCAGAGGTTTTGGGCTGATCCGGAAATAGCCCCGATTTTATCTCCCATCGACTAACAAATCCATACAGTACCAGTTTTTTCAGCGATTCTGAAACCTTTGACCTACTAATTTTAAATTCCACAAAATTTTTAATTTGAGCTTCAGTAATCGCTAATGAATCCCAAATAAGCTTTAGTATTAAATTGTCTTTTTCATTTATAAAACCTGAATTAATTCTGTCATATATACTACGTAAATCTGTGAGTGGTTTAAATTTATCTGGAAGAATTGGTCCCCCCTGTAAAGAGGGGTCATCCCAAAGTGATAACGATTTGTCCCTATTAAGCCAATATTGAACCGCCTTTCCATTCTCTTGTACGGAAACCTGCGGCGCACTCATTAGTTATATAAAAACGCCGTTGGATCGTTAACTTTTTTGCGTCCAAATGGAAACTTAAAGATAACCCCCGACCCTCTCTCTTTCTCCACATCCACACTTACAATTCTCATACTTACTACGTCATCCAATACTGGCTGTTCGATTGTTTTAGGGACAATTCCTTTAATTGTGCAGCCTTGATCCAATTCAACAAAAACTCCAAAACGCGGGTCAACATTTACAACCCTTCCTACAATTGTATCCCCTTCAGCTAATTCAGATAATAACTGATAAGGATTTTCCACGGCTGCTTTTCTAGAAACGTGGATTAGTCGCTGTTCTGGATTAAATTGTAGAACCTTAACTGGGATATGTTCACCAATTGGTGCATAGCGATCCACAGCGTTTTTATACACTCTTCCATAGTTTAGTTCATGTAATTTCATGAAGCATTCCGCACCATTAATACGTAAGAATATAGTTGGAACCTGAGCATTCATGTTGTACCCAGTTACTTCTGCTTCGTAGGTTGGCTCTTGCAATCTTTCATCTTGCTCCAATTCTATTAACTCACGAATTAAAGCATCTGCAGATCTCCTACTTGCTTCTTTTACTGAAACCTGAACTTTATTTACATCCAATTCATCAGACATTTGGGTAATTACTACATTAAAAATATTACCTGTGAATTGAGTAATACTTCTAAAAGAATACTCAGAGAAGTCCTCTTTTTTACAAATACCTATAATCTTTCCGTTTTCAAGGGCAAACTCAGCATATTCAGTATCTGAATCGTCTTTATCTTGTCTTTTAACCGTTCTCAATACTGCCTGAATTGGCTCCTTATATCTACGTAATGCTTGTAACTTTTCATAAGTTTTTGACTCCATAAAAATATCTCCTCTCCCTCATTCAATATTTAAAAATCCAAAAATAATACTTCTACTAGAATTATTGTTACTTTTAACTGAGAAACTAAGTTTTTTAGAAATATTCTCTAAAATTTTTAATTGTTTTTCACTAGATCTGCACCTTACCTTATTCATAAAGATTAAAGAATGGACAACTTTTCGTATATGATTATATGGATGGACAGTATACAAAAAAATTAGCTTTAAAGAGCTAAAAAAGTAGATATAGATAAACTTGAGAAAAAAGCTTATTTGAAGGATTAGAAGATGAGCCTTTTACAACCGCTATTAGTGAATACATTATTAAAAAAACCTCTTTCTGCATTCTTATAGACAGAAAAGAGGTTTTATATTGTACAATATGCAGCATATTCTTTTGATGCCGTGTTAATTCATTATATTGATATGAAGTACTATTATTTTTTATAAAAGTGAATTTTGTGCTTACAAAATAATTGTTTAAACTCCCTTTCGGGATATATACTGCTTTGAGATGAAATTATAGAAAAAATCCACACACTTTGAAAAGGTTTAATCAAAATGTATAGATTTTAATTTTGGATTCCTTAAGCTTTTATAAAAAAGATTGTTTATTTTATGTAATCTACTTAAATGAATGCAGTTTTCAGTTTAATAATATTCCTTCATAATCAGCATATAAATTTCACTTTTTAAAGATACATTTTGTTCATTTGCCTAACAGAAAAAGTTAAAAATCCTAACTCATGTTAGTAATTTTTCCTGTTTCTGTTGATAAATATAAAAATACTGCCTAGTACACTTAATGAAAGCACGAAATATAACAATAAATCAGGTAGAAATTCTGAAGAAACTATATCTATTGATTGAAAAATATATATGGCAATGATACCTACAGATAAGATATTGTACAACACATTATTTGTTTTATATTGAATTTCTCTCCCTCTTTCGTCTTTTGCTTCATCACTGGACTGAAATTGTATTACGTACATCTGACTGATGAATATTATAACTAAAAATAAAATTTTTAACCACAACATATGACTCACTCCTCCTGATAATCGAACACGTCAGTTATTGGATTTTCAAATTCATTTGCGATTTTAAAGGCAAGAATTAGAGAAGGGTTATATTTGTTTTTTTCAAGAGTAGCGATAGTTTGTCGACTAACACCCACCCTTTTTGCCAGTTCTTCTTGCGTCCAACCTTTTTCTGCTCGGCAAACTACAATTCTATTATGTAACAAAAGCAACACCTCTTAAGATAATTGTAATTTATTTCTTACAATTCGTAAAGTATTTTTGACAAAATGTTTTTTATAAACAGTTAATCTTCTTTCAAAATGGTTAAACTTTATTGCAAATCCACACTTTCTTTAAAACAGTACGACTTTATTTCAAAGTTACAGTAAACACTTAAAAACCCCTCTTATTAACTACGCTAAGAGGGGTTTTTCTATTGTAAATCGATAATATAGTTATTTAATTTTCTTATGAAAATATAAGAGCCTTGCTACAATCTAGTGTGTGGTAAGGATCCTTAAAGTTGTTTAATTCTAATTGAACTAAAGCACCTGTTTGTTTAAGTGATTACATTCACATTTATAATATCTCTCAAATATAATATCAGTTTATATATTCACCATTCTTCTCTAACAAGTTCAAGATAAATTGTAATTTGTTAATCGATATGTTTGTTTAACCACTGTTTAAATATCTTTAACTGTTCTTCAGTATGAAAGTAATGTTCACCTGTCTCCATGACTTCTAATTCACAACGATGTTTTTTTGTAAAATAGTTAATAGTTTCAAATTCGCACAGTTCATCCTTGGCTCCATACATAATATATGTATCTGTATTCCATGTATTAATAGGATGTTCTTTTACATAGCATAAATAATCCCAATATAACTTTTGACCAATAGGTGTCTCTATAGTCATTTCTTTTTGCAAAAGCTCTGGTGTTATATTAAACCATTTCATCATATTTTCGATAATTCGTTCCATATTAACTACTGGTGATAATAATAATGCCTTTTTTAACACATCATTTTGATAAGCTAAAAGGCTAAAATAAGCTCCCATACTACATGCAAACACGCTTACTTCTTTCCAATGTTCTTTTGCGTAATTCATAATTATAGATAATTCACTAATACAAAACTGTACTTTGCAAGGAGTATTATCATTTTTTCTTTCTCCATGCTCAGGTAAATCAAAGCTTAATACTTGATAACCTTTTTGATTGGCTTCTTCAGCTAACATTTGAATAACTGCATCTTCCTTATTTGACATATTTCCATGTACTGCAATAAAAATTTTTTCACTCTTATCTCCCCATAAAACCGTGGGAATATTACTAATTTTAAAATTATCTTTAAGCATATTTCCTCCGTCGAATAAGACATATAAGAATTGGCCAAAAACTGCACACACTTTATAATCCTCTACTCAGTTTTAAACAAATCAAACTATTACTAATTTATCACAAATGAATTTCACTCTCCCTCTGCCTCTATATAACAGAGTCTATTTTGTATTTAAAATCTTTCTTTTTTTTATTTCTTCAGAACCTATAAGTTCTTATTTTGATTCCTTATTGAGCTAATCTACTCTGTTAGCGGAAGAAGGATTTTTAAACAATTATATTATTTTTTAAATGACTATATTATAAATTAAACAGCTTTATTATCTCTGCACCTCTATTACTCTACATCTAATCTGGTTACACCACTTAAGGCATACGATCTTTTAAATCGGCTAAAGGTATAAGCTTGTCAACAAGCCATAACTTCTTATTTCCATCATAGATAAGATTTATTTGCATTAATGACATATTATCAGATGAAACACCATTAACTGTAATTTTACTCTTCACTTTTGCTAATACATTTGCTTTCGTAGTATCCAAAAATGCATAATACAACTCGCCACCTGTGTATTCAGATTGAAATGAAACTTTCTTCTTCTCTTTCTCATCTCCAGCCCCAGGGGCAGATTGAGTTGGTCCACCTGGTGGTGTTAATTCTTTCTTTGCATTTGGTGTTATATATGCATCGATATTAGCAAGGTATGATTCGCCTTTACCCGTATCATAAGTACGGAAAGCTTTAAGAAATCGTTCTGCAGCTTCCTTTACTTGTTGTTGATTGTTACTCTTTAGAGCTGATAACTCCTTTTTCGTATCATTGTATTGTGCCTCCACCTTTTCCACTTTTTTCGTTAATTTTATATTTTCAGTTTTAAGTTCCTCATTATCAGATTGATATTTTATTAAAAACCCTACGCTAGCTATTAATAAAATTGCTATTATAATGGTAATTTTCTTCATCATTTACCTCCTTTTCGCAGTTTCATAAGTTGCTAGGTGTTACATGCATTATTATCTAACTACACGACCATATCCCGCAAAATGCTGTTGAAAATATGATTTACTTAAATCAGCATAACCAATCGGATCGCCAGCATGATACATTGTATTATTTCCTACATAAATGCCAACATGCGTAATGTAGTTACTTGTAGCATAAGTACTATGGAAAAATACTAAATCTCCTGGCTTAGGATCTGTTATACGTTGGGTTTTATCCCATTGGGTTTGTGCAGTACCAAATAAATTAATACCAACTCTTGAATACGTATACTCAATAATTCCACTACAGTCAAATGACGTATTTGGTGTTCGCCCTCCAAAAACATATGGCCATCCTTGATACTTTAGTGCTTCTGCCATAATTGCTTGGAATACATCATCACCTAAAACGCTACCGCCAGCAATTCCACCAGAACCACCAGGGGTTTGACCAGGTTGATAGTATCTCATAATATGTGGGACATAGTCTGGATCACCATAACACCAATTATTAGCTACTGCCTCCGCACTTCGCCATGATGCACATCTATAACCATTTTTAGCTGATTGCTCTGCAGAAAATGCCCTTGCATTCTCGTGAGTATATCCACCTTTCGAAACTGCATAGTTAGCGTAGCCAGTTCCGTATAGTGATAGGTAAGGATTTGATATTATCTCCACCTTTTCCCCCACTTCACACCGTACGTGAGAGTTTCCCCTCATACGGCGTTCCATCTGATTCAATTGACCTAATTTTTATACTAAAGAAAAGATAGGAGTACGGTTCGCAAGTATTCTTAGTTTGTCGAACAATTTTTCCTTTTCTTTTCCTATTTCATATTTAGCTAAGATGGATTTTGCCCTCTCTGAATCATCGTGATGAATTGCAACGTGTATGTCTTCCAGCACAATTACCAAGTTTTCATAGTCGTCCTTTCCGTCAAATTCCAACGGAACTTTATGATGGCAATGCCAGCCAATTAGACCTAATTCTTGTTTGGTAATTGCACATTTTCCATACTGTGCCACAAATTTTGAAATACGATTATCATTGTATTCAACAGTTCGATGATTCATATAAAATCGTTGCACATGTCTAAGTATCTCCTTATCTATAACTTTCAAGGTATCGTGAATTTTCATCCTGCCTTCTTCTGTATAATTTGAAATAGACTGGGTGAAATTTCTTGCCGATTTATGCTTCTGTGCATGTATCGGTATTAATACAATATCCTGAATTTTATAGAGCTTCGGATTATAGTTCCGATACCTTTTTCTTAAGACAGGTGACATATCGTGCTTAGTGGCCTTTTTCCAATCTCGCCTCAATCGATTATAGAGTGTTCTTATGAGATGGCAACTCATTTGGTCTAAGTCATAATTAATATGGGTTGCAGCGGCATAATAATTTTGTATGCCCATTACAATTGTGTTGTAATGCCATACTGCCTCTGGCGTTTGCTTCTTACTTATTTTTTTGATAGCTTCCTTTAATTTACCGTAAGCATTCTCTCTAGCTTTCCGGCACATTCTACTATGAGCGACATGACGTTTTCTCTTTTTCCGTGCTTTGATGGTAAATCCCAAGAAATCACTGGATTTCTTTTGTAGGTTAACAATTTGGGATTTCTCAGTGCTAATTTCAAGATGTAGCCGTGTTTTGAGAAAATCTTTTGTCGCCTCAAACATCTTAAGAGCCGTTGGATAGTCACGACATAGTATTTTGAAATCATCTGCGTATCGGATTATAAAGCATTCCTTCAAATTGCTTTTCTTTAATGCTCTATATTTGTCATTTCTCGCTCTGTATGGATGTTTAGTCTCAATGGTCTCCCATTGGTCACTAATCCACCAATCTAACTCGTTTAAAACGACGTTAGAAAGAAGAGGGCTCAAAATGCCTCCTTGTGGAGTCCCCTTATTTGGGAAACCTTCATTAATGATTTCCGCTTTTAACAAACTTGAAATGATAGAGAGCAATTTCTTATCTCGTATCCCCATACTCCATAACTGTTTCATGAGCTTTCCATGATTGACATTGTCAAAGAATCCTTTGATATCTATATCTACACAATAGTGAAAACCTCTTCCTTGACTGTTCACCAAAGATTTCATCCTTGCTAACACATGATGTGTACTTCGGTTAGGACGAAACCCATAACTATGGGCATGAAACTTTGCTTCACATATAGGTTCGAGAATTTGTAGGATACACTGTTGAAATAGCCTATCCCATATTGTCGGTATCCCAAGAGGTCTCTTTTTACCATTAGGTTTTGGTATGAAAACTCGCCTAACCGCTTGTGGTTGATACCAGAAAAACATTGACCTAACCTTTTCTATCATTTCATCTGTTAAAAGCAATTTTATATCGTTGATGGTCATGCCATCGACTCCAGCTGTCACACTACCCATATTTTTTTTAATGTTTCGATATGCCAATTTGATATTTTCATCCATCATCATAAGCTCTATTAGTTTATAAAAATTGTCTCCATTTTGACTTTGCTGATACAAACCATCCTGAATGGACTGCATATCATAGTATTCAGCGTGTCTGAGCTTCGCAGTTTTCTTTATAAGTCGGTGCTCCTTTCAGAGTTAACCTTTTTTAGTCTCACAAGAACCTTATAATTCGACTGATTTGCTCTATAAAATGGTCGGTCAATCTTCTATCAGACTAATGGCTATCCCTCCACGATGTTTCCATCGTCTCATAGGTACTATGCCATCACTCTCACCACCATAAATAAAGGTTATATGCACGTTAATCTCACGGACATTTTCCCTTTAAACACTTCGTCAAAGATAAGTTCTCCATGTTGGTGGCTTTCCACGTTCCACTATTTCTATCTGTTCATGACACTTTTAGGGATCTCCTTTAAGCCTGTTGACTGGATGTCGCCTATAACGACATATGGACTTTCATAACAACTATTCTTACTTATCCACATCAACGCCACGCTCGTGGCACACAAATTTCTATGTGTTATGCTTTCTAGACCCGTACATTCGGAGATTCGTCAGATTCTGCCTACCAATGGTTTTTGTGAATCCATTCTACCCATGAGTGTTTTATAGACTCCCGACCTATAGGCTACATCATCCATCTCTGGACAACTTTCGTAGTACTTACGTACTTTACGATAGCTCTCGGCCGACTTTACCGAGCTTCACACACTTACAGTTCTTATCCACTGTATCATGCATGTCGGAGTATCAGAGGAAGCCCTTCCAGGCGTTACCCTTTCATTTGACTTCTCGAAATAGTAGTTCTCCTGATTTCAAATCAGTGCTCAACCTTTTCAGTTAAGAACGTGTCGCACAGTTATAACATTGTAATGTAGTATTTTGATCACCATTTGATTTTTTATGACAATCAGCAAAATGCATTAAACCATATTTAATACTTTCTTCTGGATCAGTAAAATACCCAGGAGGATACCCTTGTGATTCTGAACTTTGCATAACATCCAATTGTGTCCCAGAACTTTCTTGTTGAATAAGAGCTAATATTAATGGAGTCATTGCTTCTATGCCATGTTGCGCCGCATATTTCCTTACCAATGGCTCCCATCTCATTACTTCAGGACTGACACTTGCAGTACCTGGTGCAAAAGGACCACCAATTCCCCCAGGGCTGACTTCATCTTCACTCATTGTGGCAGTTAATAAAAATATCACAATTCCTAAACCTGCAACAACAGCCAGAATAACACCGGCTACTATTAATAATGGCTTTGCAACAGCAACTGTAGCTGCCTTCTGTGCTACTTTAACTGCTACTTTCTTACCTACTTGTGCAACTGCCTTACCCGCTAATTTTGACCCTTTACCAGCCGCCTTTCCTAAAGAATGGCCTGCCTTTTTCAAGGCAGGCTTAGCATTCCCTAGTTCAGCTTCAGGATGATGTTCATTTTCAAGGTCGCGATTTGGTTCCGCACTCAATGTATAAACCCTCCCTCATGAGCTGAATTATTTTGGTTTTTTGGTTTCTTTTGCTTTTACATTTTTTAAAGCTTCTTGTTGTGTTTGTGCTTTCGTGTCAACTTTTTTAATTGCTGCCCCTTCTTTTACCTGTTGCTGATTATTCACTTTAGGAACATTTTTAGTTTGTTGTGGATTAACCGGTTTTACCTCTACTTGTTTTTGTGGCGTACTTACATGTGAAGTAGTGACTGGTTTACTCTCAATCGGATTCGCTGGTGATGGTGTTGTTCCTGACTGTGGTGTTGTGATTGGCTTACTTTCCATCGGATTCGCTGGTGATGGTGTTGTTCCTGACTGTGGTGTTGTGATTGGCTTACTTTCCATCGGATTCGCTGGTGATGGTGTTGTTCCTGACTGTGGTGTTGTGATTGGCTTACTTTCCATCGGATTCGCTGGTGATGGTGTTGTCCCTGACTGTGGTGTTGTGATTGGCTTACTTTCCATCGGATTCGCTGGTGATGGTGTTGTCCCTGACTGTGGTGTTGTGA
>NZ_JBIYDV010000028.1:0-62008 GCF_044909215.1 Bacillus sp. RC252
TTTAAAAAAGATGACTCCTGTTGGATACAGAAATCATCTTCTTGATGTTGCCTAACTTTTTTCAAAATGTCCTTTACAAAGGGTACAGATTATTTGATTCTATAACTTTTTTTGTTACTATTGATAAGAATAGAAAAAATAAAGTAGTAGGGGAAATAAAATGAAAAAAACAATTGACCATATCGGGATCGCAGTTCGTGATATAGATAGTACGATACATTTTTATGAAAAGGTTTTATCAGGAACTTTAATAGATCGATACGTAAGTGAAGCACCTGGTGTTGAAAGCGAAGTAGCTATTCTTGAAGTTGATGGTGATAGAATCGAATTACTTGCGCCAACGAATAATACAACTTCTCCAATAGCACGATTTATAAAGCAAAAAGGGAAAGGTGTCCATCATGTTGCGTATCGTGTAGACGATTTAGATGTAGCTTTAGAAGAATTAAAGGAACAAGGGATTCGAACGTTAGAACATACGCTTCGCATCAATAAGCATGGTAGACGATTAATTTACCTAAACCCAGCAGATACGGAAGGGACGATTATTGAATATTGTGATTATCCGGAAGTGAAATAAAGGAAGTGTATTTTTGTGAAAGGTGTTACGTACTAATGTAACGCCTTTTTATTTGTATACTTTTCAATATTTCGACGAAAGTATTTCGGAATGTTGAATATATATTATGAGAAGCTATCCACTATCCTGTAGGAGTGGGCATGATTTTTTTTAGTATTTGCGAGCAAATGGAGCCGACTATAGGGTAAGCAATCCTCATTTTGCACAGTAATATATGAAAGAAAAAGAGTGCTTTATAACCAACTATATATTTTATGCAATACATATAATATAAATTGTGAATTTCATGTATTGGAGAGTGGTTATCTGTGGAGATTTCAAATAGTGCTGAAAATTTTAACGTATTATTTGTTACATCTAGTGTTCCTGTCTATTTTCCGGCGCTAGAGGAATCTATATATAATAGTTTGAAAAAGGCAATTCGTAATGTAACGATGGTAACATACGAAAACTTGGTGAAAACGGCTTTAAAGATAAAACCGGCACTCATTATTGTATTTCATGGTTTTGAAGAAGGGATAATTAAGGGAATTCAAGATTTAAAACAATACAACTTTAAAACTGCACTCTGGCTTACAGATGACCCTTACTTTACAGATGTGACGAAAAACTTAGTGCTTGATTATGATTATGTGTTTACGCAAGATACAGGATGTATTGATTTTTATAAAGATTTAGGTTGTGATAATGTATATTATTTGCCTTTAGCAGCAGAACCTCCTGTATATACGCCGATACTTAGGGAAGAGGAATACATATTTGATATTAGTTTCATAGGGACTGCTTTTGATAATCGGCTCGCATTTATTGATTCAATTGCAGAGTACTTAGTGACTAAAAATACTCTAATTATAGGTTGTAATTGGGATAGACTAAAAAGTTATGAGTTATTGAAAGATAAAATTTTACTTTTACCATTTTTGGTTTACGAAAACAGTATAGGATATTACAAAAAAAGTAAAATCAATATGAATATACATCGCTCGATAGAGGATTTAACATTTAATAGAAATAGAGTAAAAGTAAATGCTTGTTCTATTAATAATCGTACATTCGAAATAGCTAGTACAGGTTCTTTTCAAATGACGGATATTCGTTCAGATTTAGAAAAGTGTTATATTCCAGGGGTACAAATTGAGACATTTACCTCAGCGGTTGATTTCATAGAGAAAGCTGAAAGATATTTATCGAACCCGGCACAAAGAAAGAAAATTGCGATGGAAGGGCTGAAGAGAACGCTAATCGAACATACATATGATAAAAGGGTACAACAGCTGTTAAAAATAATTGAAATGAACCCTAAAAAAGAAAATGAAATTTAAAAATAGGGAAAGAATGTGTTGAAACACAACATATTTAAAGAATAAGGTATTTGAATGGAAGAGCATACACTTCGAATGAATAAGCATGGTAGAAGATTAATTTATCTTAACCTAGCGGATACGGAGGGCACGATCATTAATTATTGTGATTATCCGGAAGAGAAGTAAAGGAAGTGTATTATGGAGAAAGGGTGTTGCGTAATAACGTAATACCTTTTTTATTTATCCCGTTATTTGTTGGCAATAAGATTCCCGCTTCAAAAGTCGGAGAATGCGAGGGAGTTAGGTGGGAGATCGAATGCCCGTAAAAGTCCCACTGATTAAAGTTTCACTTTATGTATTTCACATTTTCTTCACAAATGATTCACGATAACTTTTCTTCTTAGGGAACTTACATAAATATATTTTATGCTATAATGATAATCAACTTTAAAAATATTAGTAATATCCATGAAGGTAGCTACTATTATATTGGAAGTATAGAGGTGAGGAATAAATAGAGAGTGATACTAAATAAATCCTTATACTTAATCAGGTTAATATTTTATCAAGAAATAAAACTTGGGAAGTAAAAAGTAATGAAAGTGTAGTGACGAAAAAGAAAGAAGTGAAATGATTGTGAAAGTAATACGAAGGTTAGGGGCATGGCTATTAATTGCGTGCGTGTTGATCATATTGATACCAAAAAGCGCATCCGCTCATGCGTATGTTGTGAAATCAAATCCTGCTGAAAATGAAACGTTAAAGAAAGCACCATCTGTTGTGAAAATTGAATTCGATGAGGACATACAAGTTTCAAGTTTTAATACATTGTTCGTAAGAGATACCTCAGGTAAAAGAGTAGATTTAAAAGATGCACATATTGATAAGAAAAACAAAAAAATATTAGAAGCTGGGTTAAAAGAGAATCTCAAAAATGGTCTTTACTCTATTCAGTGGAAGGCTATTTCAGCTGATGGACATCCAATTCAAGGAGTTATTCCATTCCGTATTGGATCAGCAGAAGCGGGAACAGATGATATAAAAGTAGAAGAGATGGGCTATGTTCCCCAAATCGATATGATTATGGAACGCGGAATTTTATATACAAGTTTTTCTCTATTTATCGGTGTTCTATTATTTAACCTTATCCTTTATAAAGGAAGTGCAAGTCAAGTTCAGTCGAGGAGTAAGAAAATAATATGGATATCATTATTTGGGATATTTATTAGTTTACTATTCAATCTACCATTGCAGGCGAAAATAAATGCTGATGTTTCATGGTTAGAAGCATTCGATCCTATATTATTAAAAGAAACATTACAGCTATCTGTTTTTGGTTATGTATGGATCACTCAAATGGCTCTTATTAGTACGTTTATGATTGTTACAAATTTTGCAGTGAAGCGTGAGAAGCTTTCGTCGTTTAAAGTATGGAGCATTCCAATACTATTGTTTATTGGTTTACTTGTTATGAAAGCCTTCAATAGTCATGCATATGGATTAAAGTTTAAAGAAATTGCTGTCGTTATGGACTTTCTGCATTTATTCGCAGCTTCGTTATGGATGGGGGGGCTATCATCGATTGTTCTTCTGTTACGTAAAGAGGATGACAAGTGGACTATGTATTGGGATGCGATTAAGCGTTTTTCGCCATGGGCAACAGGTGCTGTCATTGTGATTTTATTAACGGGTCTTTTTAACAGTACATTTTTTATTCCCACGATCCATTCCCTATTTGATACGAAGTATGGATTAGCCTTATTAGCAAAGATACTTTTATTCGTGTGTATGGGGATATTGGGAATTATTCATTATGTGAAAGGGAGAATGCGAGCGCAGCAAAGGTTAGGAGCCACGGTGAAAGTAGAGTTTATCATTGGAATTATCGTTTTCGTAATCGTAGCGTTTATGACAAATGTACAAACGCCGCCGATGCCTCCTACGGGACCTTTTACAGAGGGTAAACAATTAGATAATGGATATGAACTTACTTTACATGTAAGTCCTAATAAGGTAGGACAGAATACATTTCATATTACTTTGAAGGATGAGAATGGACAGCCTGTTACTGATATGGAACAAATTGTATTGACGACTCAATCTTTAGATATGAATATGGGCAAAGGTTCATTTAAAGTTTCGGCAGTGTCACCGGGAGAATATGAAGCGGAAGGTATGTATATTAACATGACAGGAAACTGGCATATACAAGTTCACGGATTAACAAAATCTCTTGATAGTTTCGATACGGAGTATAAATTTATTGTAGGTGGCAGATAAAAAAGACGTTATAAATGAAAAGGAGTTTATAGAAAATGAAACGTATAAAAAAATTAGGAACAACAATGATCGCAACAATAATTGCAATGGGGATTTTTTCGTTACCTGTTAGTGCTCACGTAACTGTGAAACCAGCAACTTCTGACGTTAGCTCTTGGGAGACTTATACGATAAAGGTACCTGTTGAAAAGAATATGGCAACAACAAAAGTCACACTGAAAATACCGTCTGGAGTCGAGTTTCAACAGTACGAGCCAGTGCCAGGGTGGAAAGTGGAAGAACAAAAAGATGCAGCTGGAAAAGTTAAAACTGTAATATGGGAAGCAACAGGGGATGGGATTTTACCTGGTCAGTTCCAACGATTTACTTTCGTTGCTAAAAATCCAGATAAAGAGCAACAAATAGCTTGGAATGCATATCAACAATATAAAGATGGAGAAATTGTTGAATGGACAGGCGATGAGAAAGCTGAGAAGCCCCATTCACTTACTACGATTGCAAAAGGTACATCATTAACAGGAGAACATGGTGAAGTATCTAGTGTGGAAAAAAATGAAGGTACAAGTAATATGCAAACAATAGCAATTGTCTTATCAGTTTTAGCGATTGTATCTTCTATAGGTACGTGTGTTTTTGTAGTACGTCGTAAAAAGTAGGGAACATTGAAAGGTCTCATTGAAAGTAATGAGACCTTTGTTAATAAAATTTTGAGATTAAGCAGCTTCGAGGGGGATTAGAGCTACAAATACAACATGGTTTATTAAGATAAGGAACTCAATTGACTGTCATTACTTCTTCTGGTAGGTTATCATGCTTAAGCCAGTTTTCAATTAAATTATTAAATAGTTTGGGATTTGCTAAAGGGATTCCATGACCGATTTTAGGAATGATAATACCTGTGCAAGTAGGATTGCTTTCAAGGATTGCAGTCATCGAGTCTTTCATGATTCTTTTTTCGTTTTCTCCAACAGTTACTAATATATTGCTACTAGCATTCTCGAAACCTTTTGGTATTGTAAACGACATATTTTCTTCTAATATCCTCACAAATGTATTTTTACTTATTTGACAACTTTCATGATAATAGTTATCAAATTGTGTTTCATCTATGTACATTGATTTTGCTTGTATTTTGGAAAACGTCTTACTCTTTATAAGTGGATAGGTTACGCCAAGGGATCTTATTAATGTTTTAGCGAAAGGAAATGGTTTAACTAATGCGCTATTTATCATAGCGTATTGAATTAAGTTTGGTTTCATGCTGAGCATTGTAATTAATACTTGAGCACCTAACGAAAAACCGATTACTATAACAGTTTTGCCTTGTCCTTTTTCTTCAACTAATTCAATGATTTTTTCAGCACTAAAGTGTATTGAAAAATGATCCTTACTACTATTTTCCCCTTGCTCGGGTAAATCAGGAACAAGGCAGTGAAAGTTAGTGAAATGTTTAATTTGTTTGTCCCACATCCATCCACTGACTCCGCCCCCATGAATAAAAACCATAAGTGGAGAGCTTGAATCTCCAAATTCTTTATACTGTAAAACCATATAATTCCCCCTTATGATTAGAATTGTTAGTCCATCCATATGTATTAGAGATAATATTTTCTACTTTATTACCATCATACAATAAAAAAGAAAAATTTTCCTTTTGCTAAGATGTTAAGTGACTGTACTCATAAAATGGTAAAAAAGAAAGAGCCTACAAGTGGTAGACTCTTTCTCATATCTATTTATTTCACTTCAACTTGCTGCCTTACAGCAAGTGCTTTCGGCTTTATATTTACAAAACAAATGCTTACGATAATAAATAAAAGTCCGATGAATAAGCTAATTGTAATGGCCTCATGTAAGAAAATTGAACTTACAATAATAGCAATCAGTGGGATAAGGAACGTATAAGCCCCAACTTTACTTGCCTCACCAGCTCCTACAAGTGTAAAGTAAGCGAGCCATCCCATTGCAATAACAAAGAACGAGATGAATAGTAGTACACTTACAAATGGTATACTCCAAGCGATGTTAGACCAGCTCTCAAATTCTGAACCAAATCCGATTAAGCAAAGTCCGCCAATAATAAGCTGAAGTGTTACCATCCAAATGGCATTAACGCGGTGTCCAGTTTTCTTAATAAATACTGTGCCGAGTGCCCAGCCGATAGCGCACCCTAAAGCAAGTAGTACACCGATAATAGAAATATGTCCAGTTAAACTACTAGAGCTAATAACCCCAACACCAATAAATCCAAGAATAAGTCCGAAAATTTTCAAGCCGTACATAGATTCTTCAAGCCAAATCCATGAGAAAATGCCGAGTAAGACAGGTTGGAGAAATACGATTGCGGAGAAGAGTCCGGCGGGCATATACTGAAGTCCGACAGTTTGTAGTCCGTAAAACAAAATAATATTGAGTAAAGATGAAATAAAGTATAAATGCCAAGTTTCCTTTAAATTTAATTGTTTGTATCTCGGTAATGCGAAAGTAAGTAAGATAAATCCTCCTATTAATGTTCTAATCCCTGCAAAGAGTACGGGTGGTGTGTAATGCAGAGCGAATTTTGATAACGGCCAATTAATTCCCCACATAATAACGAGAAATGTAAGGATTATGGCAGTCTTAGTTCGAGAAAGCTGTGTCACTGTAATCCCTCCTTGTTGTATTCCATTTCACTATGATATGATATCGACTATGATAAATAAAATGAATCTTTTTTATAAGGAGTATAAGTGATTAGTTATGACCATTACACAACTTCAAGTTTTAATTAAAACGGTTGAATTAGGGAGTTTTACGAAGGCTGCTGGGATGTTAAATATGACACAGCCAGCTGTAAGTCATGCGATTTCAAGCATTGAGTCAGAGTTAGGAGTTACCATTCTTATACGCGATAAACGAAAAGGGCTAATCGTTACGGATGTTGGAAATAGAATTCTTGTACATATTAGAGAAATCTTAAACGGCGTTGAGAAGATTGAACAAGAAGTAGCGATGGAGAAAGGGCACGAAGTTGGGACGATTCGAATTGGGAGTTTTCCGAGTGCTTCTGCACATTTCTTACCCAAAATGATAAATCTTTTTAAGGAGAAGTATCCGAACTTAGAGGTCGTTCTTTGTGAAGGCACGATTAAAGAAGTTGAAGATTGGTTAGTATCGAGGGTTGTTGATATAGGAATTGTTATCTTGCCTAATAAAGATATGGAGATCGTGCCCTTAACGAAGGGGAAAATGGTTGTTGTCTTAAGAGAGGATCATCCTCTTTGTAAGAACGATTCTATTACAATAGGTGATTTAGAGAATGAACCGATCATATTATGTAAGGGTGGGTACGAACCACCCATTATCGATATGTTTAAACAAGCGAACGTACCACTTCGGGCTGAATATATAATTTCCACAGTTACAACAGCTTTAAATATGATTCAAGAAGGATTAGGAATCGCAATTTTGGCTGAGTTATCTTTAACGAGTTTACCAAAGAATATACAAACGAGAGAATTGGAACCACAAGTATGGAGAGAAATTGCTTTAGCTGTTCCTTCATTAAAGGATTCTTCAATCGCTGTGCAGCTATTTATTGAAGAATTTCAAGACTTGTTTGCAGAATAAGAAGAGGTGTCTCATATATTGTAATGGGGCACTTTTTTATTTGCTTTAAAAAATTTGTAAAAAGGATTGACTTATACTCCAGTTGTAACTATAATGATTACAACGAGGTGGTAATCACAATGAAAATTAGTAGCCGCTTTTCTATAGCTGTTCATATTTTATCTATTTTGAAAAACAATCCATCTTCAGTTTGTACTTCGGACTATATGGCCGAAAGTGTAAATACAAATCCGGTAGTAATTCGAAAAATAACTTCTTACTTGAAACAAGCTGAGTTTGTATACGTCAAACGCGGTCCGGGTGGCGCGGGATTATTAAAGGATTTACATGAAATCACATTATTAGATGTGTATCATGCAGTGAATGTAGTGGAAGAAGACAAACTATTTCACATTCATGAAAAACCGAATCCAGACTGTCCAATTGGGGCGAATATTCAAGCTGTTTTAGAGGTTATTTTAGTTCAGGCGCAATCTGCGATGGAAGAAGTGTTGAGAAATATTACGATGGGGCAGTTATTTGAATCTTTACAACAAAAAATGAATGCATAATATGATAATTGCAAGTCTCTAAAAGGGAATGCATATTTTTTTCTCAAAATTGTAACCGTTTCGGTTACACCTGAAAATAAAAAGAAGGTAAGGTGCAAATAATATGACTGTGAAAATGAAAGTATACTCAGATTTTATATGCCCGTTTTGCTTTTTAGCAAAAGGTCCATTAGATGAAGTAGCGAAAGAGAAAGATGTAGAAATCGAATGGATGCCATTTGAATTGCGTCCAAGTCCATATTCTAAAATAGATCCTTGGAACGAGCCAGATAAGTTAGGTTCATGGGATTCTTTCATTCTTCCTACTGCAAAAAAATTAGGGGTTGAAATGCGTCTGCCACGTGTTTCTCCGCATCCATATACACATTTAGCTTTTGAAGGGTGCCAATTTGCGAAAGAGCGTGGACTTGGAAATGAGTATCATCACCGCGTATTCACCGCATTTTTCCAAGAAGAACAAAACATTGAAGATATTGATGTATTAACGAAATTAGCGGTAGAAGTAGGGCTTCCTGAAGCAGAATTTAAAGATGCTTTAGTAACTCGTAAATATAAAGAAAAACATCAAGAAGCGATTCAACATGCATATGATGAAGCGAATATTATGGCGGTACCAACTGTAATGATTGGAGATGAAGTCATTCAAGGACTTGCTAGTAAAGAAACGCTAGAAAGAGTAATTGATAAAGAAATCGAAAAGGATAAAACAAATTCATTTGAAGGTATGCAATGTAAGGCGGATGGATATTGCTAATTCGTCTTGCATGAAAGACTCAAATTGATTTGTTTAAATAAAAATAATAAAACATATATTTGGAGGAATTAAAATGTCAGTAACTACAACAAACTTAAAAGAAGCAATCGTGAACCGTCGTTCAATTCGTAAAGTAACAAAAAACGCTACAATTACAAAAGAAAGAATTGAAGAAGTATTAAAAACAGCTTTACACGCACCAACTTCTTTCAATATGCAAAGTGGCCGTATGGTCGTATTAATGGATGGAGAGCATGAAAAGTTTTGGGATATCGTAAAAGAAACACTTAGATCACGCGTGCCAGCAGAAAATTTTGAAGCAACAGTAGAAAGACTAAAAGGCTTCCATGCAGGTGTAGGAACAGTTCTATTCTTTGAAGATCAAGCAACTGTAGAAAAAATGCAAGAAAATGCACCGTTATATAAAGATCAATTCCCATTCTGGTCTCATCAAGGTAATGCAATGTTACAACATACTGTATGGATGTTATTATCAGCTGAAGGAATTGGCGCATCATTACAACATTACAATCCAATCGTAGATGCTGAAGTGAAAGAAACATGGAATATTCCAGCGGAGTGGAGTTTAGTAGGACAAATGCCATTTGGTGAGCCGAATGAACAACCAGGGGAAAGAACATTCTTACCTACTGAAGATGTAGTGAAATTTTATTAAGAAATTTAATATATACAGAGTTAAATAAATGAAAGGAGAGTACATATATAGCTATATATGTACTCTCCTTTCGTATGTAATGTTTAAATGCGATTGTGGAAAAGGTTACTGCAAGAATAATTTCTTTCATATCAATCGAAGTTTTCCCTACAATTAAAAATCTATCATGTTTTTGAAATGACAGTAAACATCCCCGTCATGTTTGGTGAGTAATTTTTAAAATCAAATTTTTCATAGAACGATTCTTTACCTTGTGATGCAAATAAACCGACAAACGCCTTATCAGGGGCAGTCTCATTTAAGTATGCAACCAAAAGATGCATTATTTCTTTCCCAATACCATGTTTCTGATAATCCGGATGAACCACTATATCTTGAATATAGAAATAGATAGATCCATCACCAACAATTCTCCCCATGCCCACAATTTTTTCATTATCTTTGACCGTGATGCAGTGAATAGAATGCTTCAGTGAAGTATCCGCTACTTCAAAATTCATATAATTAGTCCATCCAACAGAATCACACAAATATTTGTACTCTTCCAATGTTGGAATGTTATGTTTAAACTCATATGTTTTCAAAATGCATCCTCCATGTCCTTAAATTCAATAAGTATATAAATTCGACATATTTTTATCTATTCCTCTTACGCAACAGAACTCCTTTTAGTTATTGAATACTATATCATCTGTCTCGTCTATTTAATTTAGTCCAGCTTCCCTATTCGTATTGGTGTTAATTTATGTGCATTTAGGGAAGAAATATAAGAAATAATCTGGTGAGAAAGGAAGTGGGAACATGAATGATGAGAAAAAATATACAGTTGTCGGTACTGATGTTGATGAAGTGAAACGTTTAAATAAAAATTCAGGGTTAACATATAATCAGGTGAAGGAATTGTTAGCAAAGCAAATGCAAAAAAAAAGTAATTAGATTGAAATCTTTCATTTTTTCATTTAGCATTTTGATTGGAGAGAGTTAAGTAAAAGGTAACTCTCTTTTTTATATAAATGAGCAACTTTTAGAGTGGAGGAAGCAACATGAAAAAATGGGTAAAGATAACGTTGTCTATCGCTGGAGGTATTGTTCTATTGGTGTGTGCCGGAGGATATTACGTGTATAAAAATTATTTTCCAAAGGAACCTGAGCGTATTGTATATGATAAAGACAGAGTGTTAAAACCGATACATAATCAGCTTAAAGGGGTCGACATAGATAATATAAAGATAAAAGAAAAAGAAGTTGTAAATGCGACTGTGGATGAGCTTCAAAAAATGGTTGATGATGGGAAATTATCATATGAAGAATTAACGAGTATTTATCTTTTTAGAATACAAGAACATGATCAAAATGGAATGACATTAAATGCTGTTACAGAGATTAATCCTAATGCAATGGAGGAAGCACGACAGTTAGATAAAGAGAGATTTTTAAATAAGAAATCGAACTTATACGGCATTCCTGTCATCGTAAAAGATAATGTACAAACAGCGAGTGTTATGCCGACAAGTGCTGGAACTTATGTATTAAAAGATTGGATTGCAGATGAAGATGCGACGATTGTGAAGAAGTTGAAAGAAGAAGGGGCGTTTGTTTTAGGAAAAGCAAATATGTCTGAGTGGGCGAATTATTTATCTTTTACAATGCCAAGTGGATATAGTGGGAAGAAAGGACAAAATTTAAATCCATATGGCCCGATTACATTTGATACATCAGGATCGAGTTCAGGATCTGCTACAGTGGTTGCAGCTGATTTTGCACCGCTTTCAATCGGGACGGAAACGACGGGATCCATTGTAGCACCGGCAACGCAACAATCAGTAGTTGGGTTACGTCCGTCTTTAGGTATGGTTAGCAGAACAGGAATTATCCCGTTAGCTAAAACACTTGATACAGCAGGGCCAATGGCAAGAACGGTCAAAGATGCAGCAACGCTATTTAATTCAATGGTAGGTTATGATGGAAAAGATGCTATGATAGAAAAAATGAAAGATAGAGATAGAATGGATTATACGAAGGAGTTATCGATAGATGGATTAAAGGGGAAAAAGATAGGGATTCTTTTTTCTATAGAACAACAAGATGAAATTAGAAAAGCAGTAGCGAAAAAGATTAGAAAGGACCTTGAAGATGCAGGTGCAATATTGACTGATGATGTTCAGTTAAACAGCGAGGGTGTAGATAATCTGCGAACATTAGAATATGAGTTCAAGCATAATGTTAACGATTATCTTTCACGGCAAAAAAATGTGCCAGTAAAATCGTTAGAAGAGATTATAGCGTTTAATAAAAAAGATAGTAAAAGACGAATGAAATATGGACAAACATTAATTGAGGGCTCTGAAAAATCTGCTATAACGAAAGATGAGTTTGAAAAAATAGTTCAAACGAGTCAAGAAAATGCAAGAAAAGAGCTAGATAGGTATTTAGTAGAAAAAGGTTTGGATGCTCTTGTGATGATTAATAACGATGAAGTTCTTCTATCAGCTGTGGCTGGTTATCCAGAATTAGCAGTGCCGGCAGGATATGATTCTGATGGTCAGCCGGTAGGTGTAGTGTTTATTGGGAAACAGTTTGGTGAAAAAGAACTTTTTAATATTGGATATGCGTATGAACAGCAATCTAAAAATAGACGATCTCCTAAAATATAGAGTTGATAAAGTAGTTTTTAGAAAAGTATTAGATAAAAAAATCCGACAATAAAAAAGAAAAAAAGGATTCTTTCCAATTAGTAAGAAAGATTGTCTATAGAAGTTCATAAAATGTAATATATCCAATTTCCATCCATTGAAGGGGGAGGTTAATTCTTAATGAATGAAGTGAAAAATTTCTTTCGAAGCAGAGGGTTTCAACGGTTTCTCGTTTTAATAATATTAGTGCTTGTATTGTATGGATTAAAAAGTATGATTAATTTAATATTAATTACGTTTATTCTCACGTTTTTGATGGATCGATTTCAAAAGTTTATTTCAAAAAAATTGAAAGTAAATAGGAAAGTGGTTATTGCTGGTTTATATATTGTGTTAGTGACGTTTATTGTAACTACACTATATAAATATTTGCCTGTACTAACGATACAAATTTCACAATTAATTTATCAATTTAAATTGTTTTTTCAAAACCCACCTGATAACGAGATAATTAAATATGCACTTTCGACAATTAATGGAATGGAAGTATCGAAATATATCGAACAAGGTGTAGATGTCATTTATCAATCGATAGCAAACATAGGAAAAGTCAGTTTACAAATACTACTTTCTCTTATTTTAAGCTTATTTTTCTTATTAGAAAAAGAACGCATTATAGCATTTACTTCGAAATTTAAAGATAGTAAGCTGAAAATTTTTTATGGGGAGATTGCATATTTCGGTGAAAGGTTTGCAAGATCGTTCGGAAAAGTGATTGAAGCACAGTTTTTAATTGCGGTTGTAAATTGTGTGCTCACTGTAATTGCACTTGTCATTTTAGGATTTCCACAGCTTCTTGTATTGGCTGTCATGGTCTTTCTACTCGGTTTGATTCCAGTTGCTGGTGTTATCATTTCATTGTTTCCACTTTGTATCATTGCCTATAACGTCGGCGGGGTTGTGTATGTTGTTTACATACTAGTGTTCATTACAGTAATCCACGCTCTTGAAAGTTATTTATTAAATCCAAAATTTATGTCTGCAAAAACGAATTTACCTGTTTTTTATACATTTATGATTCTTATCTTTTCAGAGCATTTCCTCGGAATATGGGGGCTTATTATTGGGATTCCAATCTTTATCTTTTTATTAGATGTACTTGATGTAAATAATGATGAACCGATTAAAGATAATAAGTGATAGAAAATGACCGATGTTTTCTCTTGATGAAAACATCGGTCATTTATTATTTTTTCTTTGGAGGAGGTAGTTTAATGAAGGTATTTGCAATTAAAGCTATAATAACAGCAGCAAAAATAAAGACTGCGATTACACTAACTCCCATACCAGCCCATCCTCCTACAAGGAAGATACTTATCGGTATTGCTAACAAGCTTAAAATAATTAGAATCAATCCGAGATTCTTATCATATTTTTTAGTTGGAAATAGCGTTCTGATGATTAAGAAGAGGAAAAGTATTAAGGATGCTACAGCTAGCAAGAGGATTGCAATCGTCAAAGAATCATTCATGAAATCACCCCTTTTTATAGATAATATTACCGTTTAAATTGAGGGGGAACTATAAAAGTATAAAAAAGCAATCCAATATAAATCGGATGGCTTTTTTGATTGGAAAATATGATTAAAGAACAGGAGCCATTGTTTCTTTCAACACTTGAACAGAGTGATCGAATTTTAATTCTTCCTCTTCACTTAGTTCAACTTCTAAAATTTCCCGAACACCGCCGCGGTTTAAAACAGCAGGTACGCCGATATAAACATCTTGTTGGCCGTATTGACCTTCAAGATATGCTGATACAGTTAATACGCTGTTTTCATTGCTTAAGATTGCTTTCGTAACACGTAAAAGTGACATGCCGATGCCGTAGTATGTAGCACCTTTTCGTTCAATAATGTGATAAGCTGCATCACGAACGTTTACGAAAATATCATCTAAATCTTTTTGGTTATATGTGTTGTCTTTTTCAAGAAGCGTTTGTAGTTTTTGAATACCAATTGATACGTGACTCCACACCGGAAGTTCTGTATCACCGTGCTCTCCGATAATATAAGCGTGAATGTTATGAGGTCCAATATCGAAGTACTCACCTAACATATAGCGGAAACGAGCAGAATCAAGAGTTGTACCAGAACCGATTACGCGTTCTTTCGGTAATCCAGATTCTTTCCAAGTTACGTAAGTTAAAATATCTACAGGGTTTGTTGCGATTAAGAAGATACCGTCAAAGCCGCTATCCATAATGCTACGAACAATTTGCTTGAAAATTTTAGCGTTTTTCTCAACTAAATCTAAACGTGTTTCACCTGGCTTTTGTGGCAATCCAGCTGTAATTACAACAAGATCTGCGTCTTTACAATCTTCATAACTACCTTTCCAAACTTTTGTTGGAGCTGGTGCGAAAGGAACGGCATGGCTTAAGTCCATTGCTTCTCCTTCAGCTTTTGCTTCATTTACATCCACTAAAACAAATTCTTCAGCTACAGCTTGGTTAATCATGCAGTAAGCATAACTACACCCAACTGCTCCTGTTCCTACTAATACAACACGGTTAATACCTTTTTTCATTTCAAAATTCCTCGCTATTTCATAAATTTTATTATGTAAGATAATACGTCTTACTTCTATAATTTCATATCTATTTTATTACATTTTATAAAAGATATTCAAGTATTTGAAAATGTATCCGCTCAATTACTTGAATGAAACATAGGAATCCTGTTAAACGAATATAATTCAGTAAAATCCTTCGTAAAAGGGGAATTGGCATGGGGAATCCATTATCGATGGAACAAATGCTTCAAATTGTTCATGAAGGGCTTGCCAAAACGAATAACCCCAAACCCAAACGGATTACAGTTGCCGGTGCAGGGATATCTGGATTAGTTGCAGCATCTTTATTAAAAGAGGCTGGGCATGAGGTAACGATTATAGAAGCAAATAACAGAATAGGTGGCAGAGTGTATACGATTCGTGAACCATTTAGCGCAGGATTATATTTTAACGCAGGTCCTATGCGTATTCCGGATACTCATGATTTAACTTTAGCTTACATTCGTAAATTTAAACTACCGTTAAACCTTTTTATTAATAAAACTTCTTCAGATATAATTTATACGAATAACAAAAGAACGAGATTGGATGTGTTTGAAAAGGATCCAAGTGTACTTGGATATCCAGTTTTAGATAAAGAAAGAGGGAAAACGGCAGAAGGGTTAATGTTAGAGGTATTGGAACCGATACTTAATTATATTAAGAAAGATCCTAATAAAAACTGGATTATTGTTGAAAAAAAGTATAAAACATATTCGCTCGGTTCATTTTTAACCGAGTATTATTCAGATGGGGCAATAGATATGATCGGGGTACTTCTTGATATGGAAGCATACATGGGAATGTCTTTAATTGAAGTATTACGCGAAATGATCTTTTTCACTTCAACGACGAAATATTATGAGATAACAGGCGGGATGGACGCATTACCAAATTCATTTTTACCAGAGCTAAAGGATAATATTTTTATGTCGTATAAAGTAGAAAAAATTATACAGGAAGATAATAAAGTAATGATGCAAGTAACACATGAACAAACGTTAAATTCATTTATAGTAACTGGTGACATCGCTATTGTCACAATTCCATTTTCAGCTTTGCGATTTGCAGAAGTTCAGCCATATCATTTATTCTCTTATTATAAAAGGCGGGCAATTCGTGAATTAAATTATATTGCTTCAACTAAAATTGCGATAGAGTTTAAAAGTAGATTTTGGGAAAGAGCAGGACAATATGGTGGTAAGTCAATTACAGATTTACCTATCCGCTTTACATATTATCCGAGCTATGGCATTCAGTCACCAGGGGCAGCTATCGTTATAGCAAGCTATACGTGGGCAGATGAAGCGTTAACGTGGGATAGTCTCTCGCATAGAGATCGTATTCGTTATGCATTGAAAAATTTAGCGCAAATTTATGGGAATGTGGTTTATAGTGAGTATGTTGTGGGAGAATCTTTTAGCTGGAGTCAAAATCCGTATTCTTGCGGAGCATTTACAGCTTTTGAACCAGGGCAAGAGCTTGAATTGTTTCCATATATTACGCCGCCAGCGGGTAGAGTGCACTTTGCAGGAGAACATACGACATTAACACATGGATGGATGCAAGGAGCAATCGAGTCTGGAATTAGAGTTGCTCATGAAGTGAATGGAAAATGAAACGATAATCTAGCAGTTTTGTTTACAAATAGGTATTCTTTTAATAAAATGATAAATATAAATCGTAATAATTACGCTTTGAAGAAATTTGAAGTAGAGAAATGGATGGTCGGTCGAATGAGTAAAGTAGAAATTCATATATTAGGTGGTTTTTTAGGTAGCGGAAAATCAACATTGCTGCAAAATTTATTATTAGCAGAAAAGAAGAAAAATCGAAAAGTTGCAGTTTTGATGAATGAAATCGGTGAATACTCGGTAGATACAGATATTATTGGAAAAGAGAATGTGTTAAGGGAGCTTCTGAAAGGATGTATTTGTTGTACGTTAAAAGAAGAGCTTGAAATTCAATTACATTCTTTATATCAACAAGAAAGACCAGATGTAATTTATATAGAAACAACAGGTGTCGCACATCCAATTGAAGTGTTAGATGCATGTGTATCACCAATTTTAGCTCCTTTCCTTGAAGTGAAATCTATAGTAGTCGTATTAGATGCAGTAAGATGGTTAAACCGAAGTATATTAAGTGCAAATGTACAACAGCTATTACATGAGCAAATGAAATATGGAAGTCATATTCTTATTAATAAATCAGATTTATTAACAGATTCGGATAAGAACAAAGTACTTGAAGACGTAAAAGCAATAAATAATCATGCGAAATTGTTTGAAACAAAGTATTGTAATATATCTTTAAAAGATATAGAAGAAGCTGAATTTGTGAGAGATGGAGAACATGAGACACTTCATGTTAAACAGCATTTACATATACAAACGATGACGTATCAATTTACGAAATCGATTGATCAAGATAAATTATACGAATGGCTTTCGAATTTACCAGATAGCATTTATCGTGTAAAAGGATTTGTGAAATTCCATGGAGATAAATACCCTCACTTATTCCAATATTCATTTGGCGTACCAACTTTACTGGAGCAAGACTTCGGTTTCCCGACAAACTTAGTAGTAATAGGAGAAGGGCTAGATAAGAAGCAATTGGTTGAGGGGTTAGAGAAAGTCGAAAATAATTAATCATTTTTTTTAGGTAAGCTGCAAATAATTGACTTAATGAATTAAGTTAATTATTTGCAGCTTTTTGCGTGATGATTACTGTAGTGAAACAGTAATTTCATTTGAACAACGGAATATATATTGATTGTATGTCCGTTTCCATTTAATAGGAAGGTGATTATAGATTTGTGCCGAATGTAGAGGTTACTACAAGAGTTTTCCATTACCAATTTTAAAGTCATGATTACGGACAGGGGAATTTGGCGTGTTTGATTCTATCAGAAAGTAAAATATGGGGAGGATCACAATGTCGATGAAAAAACGTAAATGGCTAAGAATGGTGGCTACTGGTTGTGTGTTAGGTTCGTTATTAATAACGGCAGCTTGTTCAGGAAAGAAAACAAGTACAGAGGATGAAAAGACGATTAAGGTAGGGGTTCTTGCTTCATTAACAGGTCCATTAGAATCATATGGAAAACAAACAGTGAACGGATTTGAATTAGGGTTAGACTATGCAACGGGTGGAACTGGGAAAGTGGAAGGGAAGAAGATTAAGTTTGTTGTAGAAGATACGGAAACAAAAGCTGATGTAGCAGTTAAAAAAGCTACGAAATTATTAGAAGAAGAGAAAGTCGATTTTTTAGTCGGATCGTCTAGTTCAAGTGATACATTAGCGGTTTTACCACTTGCAGAAGAATATGAAAAAATAATGGTTGTAGAACCAGCAGTAGCTGATAGTATTACCGGGAAGAACTGGAATAAATATATTTTTAGAACAGGTAGAAATTCATCTCAAGATGCAGTCGCTGGTGCTGCGGCAATTGCTAAAAAAGATGTAAAAATAGCAACGTTAGCACAAGATAATGCTTACGGCCGTGAGGGAATTGCGGCATTTAAAGCTGGAGCAAAGAAATTAGGTGCGAATATTGTAAACGAGCAATATGCTGATACAAATTCGACTGACTTCACTGCAAATATTCAAAATATCATTAGCTCAAAGCCGGATTATTTATTTATCGTTTGGGCAGGGGCAAATTCACCTTGGAAACAGTTAAAAGATATGAATGTGGAAGCGCAGGGTATTAAAATTTCTACCGGTGCACCAGATATACCGGCATTAAAAACGATGGATGCGTTAGTAGGAATGCAAGGTTTTTCTGTTTATTATCACACACTTCCGAAAAATAAGGTGAATGATTGGTTAGTTGAAGAACATAAAAAACGATTTAATGGTGCGGTGCCAGATTTATTTACAGCAGGAGGAATGTCAGCGGCAATTTCAATTGTAGAAGCTTTAAAGAAAACAAAAGGTGATACAGATGTAGATACATTGATTAAGAAAATGGAAGGAATGGAATTTGATACACCGAAAGGAAAGATGAAGTTTAGAGAAAAAGATCACCAAGCGATGCAGACACTTTATTCTATCACATTGAAAAAGCAAGATGGTGTTGATTATCCGGTGCCAGTATTAGAGCGAGAATTAACGATGAAAGAGACAGAACCCCAAGTTCAAAATAAATAGACTGAATTTTCTGTTGTTTACGTATAAAGAGGGAGTACACCCTCTTTATACGTATTTCTTTCATACTTAAAGCTTTAAAGGGAGGGATTTCGTGACACATTTGCTAGAAACGAAAAATCTTTGCGTATCTTTTGGCGAGCATCATGTTATTAAGGATGTGAATTTAACAGTACAAAAAGGAAAGCTCATTTCAATTATTGGACCAAATGGTGCAGGAAAGACAACGCTATTCAATTTACTAAGTGGACAAATTTCTCCAACAAAGGGTGAAGTATATTTTAAAGGACAAGAGATTACAAATTTATCAATTTCGGATCGTACTCGATTAGGAATTGGTCGTTCTTTTCAACTTACAAATATATTCCCAGAGTTAACGGTACTTGAAAATGTTCGTTTAAGTGTTCAATCATTTGTGCAAGATTACTATAGTTTTTTTCCGAGTTCGGCAAAATTTAAGCAACAAGTTGGAGAGGCGAGACGTTTCTTAAAAACAGTATTACTTCACGAGAAAGAACATGTATTAGCGAAAGATCTAGCGCATGGGGAAAAACGAAAGTTAGAGCTTGCGATGTTATTAGCTTTAAAAACGGATGTGTTACTACTTGATGAGCCGACGGCAGGTATATCAGTTGAGGAGGTACCGGCTATTTTACAAGTGATTGAAAATATTAAGAAACATCCAGAGAGTACAATTGTACTTATTGAACACAAAATGGATATGGTACTAGGTTTGTCAGACCATCTTATCGTTTTATTCCATGGAGAGTTATTGGCTGAAGGTTTGCCCGAAGAAATGATGAAAGATGAGCGTGTACAAAGTGCTTATTTAGGGGGATTATATAGTGGCACTATTACAAGTGAATAATATAGAGACGTATTTAGATCAGTTTCATATTTTACAAGGGGTATCTCTTACTGTTGAGAAAGGAACGATTACTGTACTGTTTGGAAGAAATGGGGCAGGGAAGACTACGACATTACGTTCGGTTATGGGATTTCACCATATCGCACATGGTGAAATTTATTATGATAGTACACAAGTAAATGGATTATCTACACATTTAATTTCAAGGAAAGGAATAGGGTATGTACCAGAAAATCAAGGTATTTTTCACGACCTGACAGTAGAAGAAACATTCGCTCTTGCTAGGGGGAAGGGAGAAGAAGCGGAAGAAAAAATAGACTGGATGCTTGAATTATTTCCAGATTTAAAGCAATTTTGGCATAAAAAAAGCGGACTCTTAAGCGGAGGGCAAAAGCAAATGCTAGCAATTTCAAGAGCATTTATTAATAGTGATGGTTTATTACTTATTGATGAGCCGAGTAAAGGCTTGTCGCCCATTATGATAGAAAAATTAATGATAGCCATTTTGAAGATGAAAGAGAAAACAACAGTTTTACTCGTTGAACAAAACTTTATGATGGCTAGTCAAATTGGTGATTACTTTTATATTATGGATAACGGAAGAATTGTTCATAACGGTTTTATGCATGAATTAAAAGAGGATAAGGAAATGTGTCACAAATATTTAGGAATCTCTTAACATGAATCCGGGGTGAGAAGGATGGATGTGTTAATCAATTTATTTGTAAATGGGATTTCAACAGGGATGCTCATTTTTTTATTAGCGTCAGGTCTTTCACTTATTTTCGGTTTAATGAGCGTTCTAAACTTCGCACATGGTGGGTTATTTGCATGGGGAGCTTTTACAGGTGTATGGATATTTAATACAACTGGAAGCTATTTACTCGCTTTAATTGGAGCAATTTCTATGGGGATGTTTCTTGGATTCATTTTAGAAAGATTCCTTATTAGACCGGTATATGGAAATCATGTTCGCCAGCTTCTTGTGACGCTTGGAGGAATGCTTGTACTTAGTGAATGTATTAAAGTATTTTGGGGGCCAAATCCAATTGGTGCTAAATTACCGTTATGGTTACAAGGTAGTTATACATTTGAAGGCGTTATATTAATTAAATATCGTCTATTCGTTATTTTAGTTGGGATACTAATTTACATCGCTTTACTATTGCTACTGAAAAAAACAAAGATAGGACTTATGATTCGCGCTGGTGTAATGGATAAAGAGATGGTTCAAGCTCTCGGAATTAACGTAAAAGCGATATTCTCGTTTGTTTTTTTATTAGGAGCAGGGATGGCGGCGTTAGGTGGTTTTCTACTAGCACCATATTCAGGAGTTATTTTCGCTGAGATGGGTATGCAGTATGCAATTTTAGCCTTTATAGTAGTTATCATTGGAGGGTTAGGTAGCGTACAAGGTTCAGCGCTCGCTTCTTTAATTGTTGGATTAGCTGGTGCTTTTACAGCATATTTTATACCGGATTTATCACTTGCAATTAATATGTTAATGTTACTATTTTTCTTAATAGTGAAGCCAACGGGCCTTGTTGGTGAAAAGGGGTGAAACGGTGAACAGCACATCAAATCGAATTAAAGTATACTTCGGAGTATTTATGCTCATTTGTTTAAGTGTATTTCCATTCGTAAATGATTCACGGAGCTTGTTAATTTTGTTCACTCAAATCTTCATCTTTGCTATTTTCGCTATGAGTTTTGATGTTCTCCTTGGATATACGGGTATTGTTTCATTCGGTCATTGTATGTTCTTTGGAATAGGGGCGTACGGTGTGGCACTCTTATTTGATCGGCAAGGGGTGTCTATAATGAACTTTTTCATAGGAATAGCAGCCGCAATTATTGTATCAGCCATCGTTAGTTATATAATTGGTATGCTTTCATTACGTTTGAAAAGTCATTTTTATGCAATGTTAACGCTCGCTATTTCCCAGCTGTTTTTTGTACTTGCTGAAAAATGGCGTTCACTGACTCATGGAGGAGATGGATTTACATTTCGTGTACCAGATATATTCCGTGATCGTTTTACATTTTATTATATAACATTTATATGTCTAATCAGTATTTTCATTTTGTTACGTCTTTTCACAAAATCTTCAATTGGGAAAGTGTTAAAGGCGATTTCACAAAATGAACAACGAGTTGAAGCACTTGGCTATAAAGTGCTTCATTATAAAATTATTGCTAGTGTTGTTGCAGGAGTAGTTGCAGCGATTAGCGGTGGTTTATTTGTTATCACTTTACGCTTTGTTAATACAACTGTATTTTCAATTGAAATGACATTAAATGCATTATTGATGACAATGATTGGGGGAGTTGGAACGTTAATCGGAGCTATTGCTGGAGCAGGAATTATTGAATCACTAAAATATTATTTATCAGAACTAGCTACAGAGTATCCGATTTTTGAAAGGTGGACGATTATTCTTGGTTTATTATACATTATCGTGCTTCTAGTTTTTCCGAAAGGGTTAGTTGGAACAGTTAAGAAGTTGAAGAATTTTAAAAGGGATAAGAAGGAGAAGAGCACAGGGGTGGAGCAGAACGTGTAAAATAAGTCTTCAAGATGAAAAGGGATGTCCTAGTAGTTAAACATATTAACTAGGTAACATCCCTTTTTATTTTATTAGGCCGTACGATAGTATATGAAGTTATATTAGCGATTCGAAAAGGGATATCTATTTACCCGTAAAATACGACAAGTGTAGCCTCTTTATTAATTAAATAGTTCACCTGGAATCACTTTATCTAAGTCTCGAGTTGTAAAGAAGTTAATAGGTAGTTTTTCAACCGCGACATTTTCAACTGGAACTAATTTATCATTTCTAATCGGTAAAAAAGCTATCCCATTTCCCTCAACAATAAACTCTTCAATAAGCGAATAAGAATCTAACTGTTGAAGTTGATGCTGAGATAGATTGTTTTCTTTTAGAAATTGTATTGTCATATTTCTAAAAGGGCACTTTTTATCGTTACTAACAAAGAAAAGTTCTTTTGAAAAGTCAATGTTACACTGTTCTTTCGCTTTTAATAAGCCTACAGAAATTGAAGTGGTGAATACTTTTTTAAACGCTGCGTCGGGATAATCCTCATAAGTTATGACCATATCAACTTTTTGTTGCTGTAGTAGTTTTTGTAAATGGCTACTACTTTCTATATATATTTGATAATTCCTGAAATTTTCTTTAATACGCATACTTAAATAATTAGTCAAAATAGATTGTGACGTCGCTATTACATAAGAAGAAGCACTTGTTTTAATTTCATCTTTCGCTTCTTCTAAAAGAGCTAATATTTTATTCGTGTAGTCTAATAAAATGTCACCAGAAGGTAACAGGGAGACACCTTTGTTATCTCTATGTAGTAAAGGTGTTTCTAATTCTTGTTCTAATTTTTTGATTCGCTCAGTTACATTTGGTTGTACATAGCCTAGCTCTTTAGCAGCTTTACTAATAGATCCTTCGTTAGCTACAGTTTTAAATATAATAAGATCATTTATTTCCATTCATTTCAGCCCCTTATACGGTATCATTATAAATGATATCAAACATAATTTATACCTATTTTACGTCAGCCGATCATCGGTTTATCATTATGTATATAAGATCGAAAGTGAGTGATAAACATGATTGGTATGCAATATAAGGTCATTTTACCAAAGGATTATGACATGGAGATTATTAAAAAAAGGGTAAAGGATAATGGGTTTAAAACTGATGGTTTTCAAGAACTAAATTTTAAGGCTTATTTAATTACTGAGACAGGTAAGGATGGGAATTTCTATAACTGTTATGCACCTTTATATATGTGGAATGGTCATGAAGGGATGAACAAATTTATATTCGAAGGGTATTACGATAATATTTTGCAATCGTTTGGGTGGCAACAAATAAATATAGGTGTTCCATTAGTTGTTAATTTAAGTAATGATTTTAGAAAAAGTAGATATGCTGTTGAATATGCAGGGAGTATTTCTCAAAGTAAATCGCTGATTGGGACGCAATTAAATAAAGTAAATGAAAATGTGCAAAACATAGAAAAATGTTTAGGAAATGTAATAGTTTATAATCCGGATAAGTGGCGATATAGTCAATTCAGTTTTTATAAGGAAAAGCCTGAAATAGATGTAATGGACGATGTTACTATTTATGAGATTTTACATATTTCATGAGGATATGTTGTTGAATGCTAAATTAAGAAAAAGGAATGAAAATGTATGCCTTTTGTGAACGTTTATTATCATGAAGATATAGTAAATAAAGAAGAGTTGAAAAAGATAGGTGAATGTATCCATCTTTCATTAATTGAACATTTTAACATCCCTGAAAATGATTATTTTCAAATATTTTTACCTTATCAACGAAATCAATTTTTGTATAATCCATATTATTTGTTGGAAAGAGGAGAAATGAGAACTGAGAATATGATTCATGTTTCTATTACATGTGGACCTGGAAGAACAGTACAACAGAAAAAAGGTTTGTATCAATCTATATCCTTTGAAGTTTCGGAATGTTCCAGCGTAAAAGTTACTGACATTTTTATTACATTACATGAGACAGCTGCTGAAAACTGGTCATTTGGTCAAGGGATGGCACAATTGGTAAAAATGAAGGGAGCAAAATGATGAATGAACCAATTGAATTTTATATTCCAAAGAAAATGAGAGAAATAGCACCTGTATTTTCTCATTATAGTGAAGAGATATTATTTGAGGAAGTGTGGCGGGATGCCGCTTTAACATTAAGAGAAAGAAGCTTATGTACATTGTCGGCGCTAATCAGTCTTGGTAATACAGAACAATTATCATTTCATCTGAAGCTAGCTAAACAAAATGGGATAATGGAGAATGAATTAGTTGCATTAATAACACATATGGCTTTTTACGTTGGTTGGCCAAAAGCTGTGGCAGCTTTAAATATAGCAATGAATGAAATGGAAAGTTAAGAATAATGATTTTGGGAGGTATTTTTAACATATTTCTACTTGCATTACTATCACTTGAGTGGTAAAGTGATAGTAAGATCAACGCTAGGAAGTGATGAAACATGCGTGAAAATACGATAGGATCGTTAATATGGCTACGTTTAATACGATTTACGAACCAAAGTAATCAAATGTCAAATGAGTTTTTAAAACGTTTTGATTTAACAACAGCCCAATTTGATGTGCTTTTGCAAATACGGACTTATCAGCCATTAACACAAATGGAGTTAGCAGAAAAGGTTACCGTTACACAAGGCGGTATTTCTCGAATGTTAACACGTCTTGAAAAAGAAGGATATATTATACGAAAACAAGATTGGAAAACGAAAACAATTAGTCTTACAGGGCAAGGGGAAGCGACTTTAGAAAGAGCATTGCCAGAGCAACTTGCATTTCAATCATCATTTTTTGATGATGTATTAAATGAAGAAGAGCAGAAAATACTATACGAGTTGATGTCAAAAGTTCATAAGCATAGTGAAAAAAAAGAATTACCGAATGAGTAATTTTTTTTACTTAATCAATTGACTAATCAAGTGATAAAGAGGAGGAAGTTTTATGTATACAATTCCAGGACATCACCACATTTCTATGGTGACTAAAAATGCGAAAACGAATAATAATTTTTATCGAGATGTTTTAGGATTACGCCGGGTGAAAAAGACAGTCAATCAAGATAATCCATTTATGTATCATTTGTTTTATGGTGATTTAACAGGGAGTGCCGGAACTGAATTATCATTTTTTGAAATGCCGAATGTAGGTAGAACAATCCGTGGTACAAATGCAATAACACAAATAGGCTTGCTCGTACCTTCAATAGAAAGTCTTACATTTTGGAAGAGACGTTTTGAGTCACTCCAGGTGGCGCATGGGGAAATTACAACTTACGCCGGAAGAGACGCACTGCACTTTGAAGATCCAGATGGTCTACGGTTAGTGCTGTTAAATAATAAAGATGAAGAGGTGCCTGAATATTGGACTGCATGGGATGAATCTTCTGTAGAGCAGAATCATCGTATTTTAGGCATGGGAACAGTTGAAATGACAGTGCGCAGTTTAAATAAATTATCAAAAACATTAACAGGTTTGTTTAGTTATAAAGAAGTATCTCGTTCAGACGATGAGGGGATTTATCAATCTATTGATGGTCAATCTTTTGGAGAAATTTTGGTGAAACAGCAAGATGGAGAGAGTGAAAGACCAGGAAAAGGAAGTATTCATCATTTAGCTATTCGTGTGAAAAATGATGAAGAACTGAGTTATTGGAATGAAGCGGTGAAAGATAAAGGGTTCCAATCAACAGGGATTATCGATCGCTTTTATTTTAAAAGTTTATATTTCCGTGAGTCAAATGGCATTTTATTTGAGATTGCGACGGATGGACCAGGATTTACAGTAGATTCAGCAGTTGAAGAATTAGGAAAAGAGCTGGATTTACCACCATTTTTAGAAGAGAGAAGAAAAGAGATTGAAGAGAAATTAATACCACTTAATTAAAAGGGAGAGAGCAACTATGGAAAAATACCGTATTGATACAAGTAAGGGAATTGAATTTGGATTATATTCAATTGGAGATCATATTTTAAATCCGCATGATGGTTCGAAAATAAGTGCAGAAAAAAGAATTCATGAACTAATTGAAACAGCTAAGTTAGCAGATGAAGCTGGAATTGATGTGTTTGCTGTCGGTGAAAGTCATCAAGCGCATTTTACAACGCAAGCTCATACAGTTATTTTAGGAGCTATTGCACAAGCTACGAAAAACATTAAAATCGCGAGTTCCGCAACAGTATTAAGCACGTCAGATCCGGTTCGTGTATATGAGGATTTTGCCACAATTGATTTAATTTCTAGTGGTCGTGCTGAAATCGTTGCTGGTCGTGGATCTCGTATTGGGGGATATAGTTTACTTGGTTACGATGTAAATTATTATGAAGAACTATTTGAAGAGAAGATGGATCTTTTATTAAAAATAAATAAAGAAGAAAGTGTAACATGGAAAGGGCAGTTTAGAACGCCACTTGAACATGCGGCAATTATACCGAGAGCTAAAAATAACAATATGCCAATTTGGCGTGCTGTTGGAGGGCCACCTGCTAGTGCAATTAAGGCAGGACGCGCAGGTGTACCAATGATGCTTACGACACTTGGTGGCCCAGCTGTTAATTTTAAAGTTTCGGTTGATGCATATCGTGAAGCAGCTGAGCAAAGTGGTTTTGATCCAGCAACATTACCAATTGCGACAACAAGTTTATTTTATACAGCAGAAAATTCACAAGATGCACTTAGTGAATATTATCCTCATATTAATGCTGGTATGCTTGCGCTACGCGGTGGTGGGTATCCAAAACAACAATTTACTAACGCAGTAGATCACCGTGATGCGTTAATGATTGGTAGCCCGCAACAAATTATTGAAAAAATGCTTTATCAATATGAATTATTTGGACAGCAACGTTTTATGGCACAGATTGATTTTGGCGGTGTACCATTTGATAAGATTGAGAAAAACATTGAATTAATTGCTACCGAAATTATGCCGGCTGTTAGAAAATATACAACGAAATAATGATTAAAGTACCGGGAATATAATTTATTCTCGGTACTTTTTTATTTAGTCTGTTTGAAAAATGACAAAAAAACGAATTTTATGTCTAGAGAAAGGGGGGTTTTTTTCTATTTGTGAATAACAATATTGTTGATTTGAATTTTGGAAATACATTTTTCTCTTGACAAAAAACTAGCATATTTCTAGGTTTGATTCGAGGACATTTTTCAAGGGTAAAGTCAAGCGTATGAAGAGAAAAACATAATAACAATTGATATAAGAGTGTGTTGTATGTTTGAAAAGTACGTTTTTAAAATGTGAGAAATCAAATTCAAAAAAATTACAAAAGACATATTTCAGACAAAATCCTGTCAATAATACGTCAAAAATCACCTGAATTTATTATGTAAGTATATTATACAATTCGATTAACGAATAAAACACTACTGAAATAGTGAAAAGGTAAATCGTATGAAGAAAGTTCTTTTGTAATTATCTAAAAAACTGACAATCTATATTTTCAGAAAGTACATAAACGAATTTATCTTTTTGTATTTCCACATGATTGAATTGTTCGTTATGAAGTGAATTCATACAATTCAATCGATATTACGATATAAAAAAATATGAAGGAAGTGACTTTAGCATGGAAACGCTCGAATTGGCACGAATACAATTTGCATCAACAACGATTTTTCATTACTTTTTCGTTCCGCTGTCTATAGGTTTAGCTTTTATCATTGCGTTAATGCAAACGTTGTATGTGGTAAAGGGACAAGAAATTTATAAGAAGATGACAAAGTTTTGGACACAAATATTCCTTGTTAACTTCGCAGTAGGTGTAGTAACAGGTATTTTACAAGAATTTCAGTTTGGTATGAACTGGTCAACGTATTCACGTTTTGTTGGTGATGTTTTCGGACCATCACTTGCAATTGAAGGTTTATTAGCATTTTTCATTGAGTCTACATTCCTAGGTTTATGGGTATTCGGTGAGGATAAACTTCCGAAGCGAGTTCACCTTTTATGTATTTGGCTCCTCTCAATAGGAACAATGTTATCAGCATTTTGGATTTTAACTGCAAGTGCATTTATGCAGTCCCCGGTAGGATATGAAATGGCTGCAGATGGACGTGCGCAGATGAATGATTTCTTGGCGATTATTCAAAATCCACAACTATGGGTGCAATTCCCGCATACAATTACAGCGGCACTTGCAACAGGCGCATTCTTTATTGCTGGTGTTAGTGCATGGAAAATCGCAAAACAACAAGAGACTGAGGTGTTTAAGAAGTCTTTCCGAGTTTCTATCGTTGTTGGAACAATTTCAACAGCATTGGTATTATTTTTCGGTCATGCACAAGCGCAAAATTTAATTAAGACACATCCGATGAAAATGGCAGCAGCTGAAGCATTATGGAATACGAGTGAGGATCCAGCGCCATTTACAGTATTTGCAAAAATTGATACAGAGAAGAAAGAAAATTCGTTTGAAATTCAAATCCCTTATATGCTAAGTCTATTGTCATACGATAAATTTAGCGGTCAAGTAGAAGGAATGAATCAAATTCAAAAACAATATGAAGAAAAATATGGACCTGGAGATTATATTCCGCCAGTACATACTATGTTCTGGAGTTTTAGAGCGATGGTAATGAGTGGAACATTCATGCTTCTTCTAGGAGTGTACGGCTGGTTCTTATCAAGAAAAGATCGTTTAGCTGAAAAAACTTGGTATTTAAAATTAATGGTATATGCAATTGCACTACCGTTTATCGGAAATACAGTAGGTTGGATTATGACTGAAATGGGACGTCAGCCTTGGGTTGTCTTCGGTGTTATGAAAACAGAAGATGCAGTATCTCCAAATGTTTCATTTGGAGAAGTATTATTCTCTCTTGTTTCATTCACATCACTATATTTAATTGTTGGAGGAATTACTGTTTACTTATTCGTTCGTATCATTAAAGGACATGCGAATAAGAAAACGAAAAAGGATTATCAAAGCCATGATCCATTTGATAAGGAGGAAGAGTATGTTATCTCTTAATGAGTTGTGGTTTCTAATTATCTCAACCTTATTCGTTGGCTTCTTTGTACTTGAAGGTTTCGATTTTGGTGTAGGAATCGTTTCAAGGTTTTTAGGGAAAAACGATCTGGAAAAACGTATATATTTAAATACAATTGGGCCGTTTTGGCACGCAAATGAAGTATGGCTTGTTTGTGCTGGTGGCGCTATGTTTGCGGCATTCCCGCACTGGTATGCAACTTTATTTAGTGGGTTTTATATTCCATTTGTGTTTATGCTTCTTGCATTAATTATAAGAGGTGTTTCCTTTAAATTCCGTGCGAAAATAGAAAATCATAAATGGAAGAGTTTCTGGGATTGGGGCATGTTTATTGGAAGTTTGCTACCTCCCATACTTTGGGGAGTTGCAATCGCAAACTTTATGACAGGTGTACCAATTGATGGAAGTAAAAATATGGTAGGCGGATTTATGAAATTACTTCACCCATTTGCGTTACTTGGGGGAGTTATGTTTCTTCTTCTATGTATTGTTCATGCTTTGCAATTCCTTACTATACGTACAACAGGAAAATTACGAGAACGCGCACGTATTGCCGCGACAAAGATTGCACCTTTTGCATTAATAACACTTCTTGTTTTTGCAGCTGTAGGGTTATGGAAAACAGATATTTTCACCGCACATGGTTCAGAGTGGCTAATGGTTCCAATTGGAGCTTTTGTAGCGCTATTTGTTTCTACTTTATTAAATAAAAGAAGAAGAGATGGTTGGGCTTTCTTTATGACGAGTTTAACAATCATTTTGTTAAGTGCAAGTGTGTTCATCGGTATGTTCCCGCGTGTCATGATTAGCTCATTAGGAGCGGTAAATGATTTGACAATTTATAATGCGGCATCAGGACCTTATGCATTAAAACTGATGAGCTATTTTTCTCTTGCTATTTTACCGTTTGTTATCGGTAGTCAAATATGGAGTTTCTATGTATTTAGACAACCTGTTAAGTCAGACAAAGATTTGGAGTACTAATGAAAAGAAAAAGAGGACTTCCGTCGTATCCTGGTAGCCGAGTTTTATATGTAACTTTAAGTCTTATTAGCATTTTAGAGGCGTGTAGTATCATTGCGCAGACAGTGTTTTTAGCACGAGCAATCACATTTTTATTTCATGGAGAAACAGTGCAAGCTGTACTAAATGAAACTGTTTATTTTGGGATCACGTTTGCAGCACGCCAAATGTTAGTGCGAACATCGCAAATATTGGTTGAGCGTTTCGCTGAAAAAACAGGATTTGCATTACGTAAACAGTTAATAGAAGCATATTTTACGTTAGGGCCGAGATTTGTCCAAACGAATGGGACTGGTCATCTGGTTACTTTATCGATAGAAGGTATTGAGAAATTTAAAACATATATTGAATTGACAATTCCTAAAATGATTAGAAGTAGTATCGTTCCAGGGCTAATTGTTCTATATGTTTTTACACTAGACATTGAGTCGGGAATCATATTAGTTGTAACGATTCCAATTGTGATCATGTTTATGATCCTTCTAGGATTAGCAGCGCAGAAAATGGCGGATAGCCAATATGAGACATATCGTGTACTTTCTAATCATTTTGTAGATACGTTAAAAGGATTAGAAACATTAAAGTATTTAGGGAAAAGTAAACAGCACGAAGGAAAGATTGAAAAAGTAAGTAAACGATATAGAAAAGCAACGATGCGTACTTTGCGAGTTGCTTTTCTTTCTTCTTTTGCATTAGATTTCTTTACGAGTTTATCAATTGCATTTGTAGCAGTTGGATTAGGGATACGGTTAATAGATGGGACAATTATACTGTTGCCAGCTCTTACGATTTTAATTTTAGCGCCGGAATATTTTCTGCCGATTAAGCAAGTTGGAGCGAATTATCATGCTACATTAGATGGACAACTGGCAATGGAGCAAATAGAAGAAATTTTACAGAAACAAAAAGAAATAGAAAAGAAAGATTCAAATGTAGATATAGTATGGAATTCTTCTAGTAGTTTGAAATTACAAGATGTAAAAGTAAATAATGATGAATCTGAAAAGGCTATATTAGAGGGAATTGATTTTACTTGGCAAGGTAACGGTGCTATAGGCATTATTGGTGAAAGTGGGGCAGGGAAATCAACGTTAATCGATGTGTTAGCAGGATTTCTAGCTCCTTCGGGTGGGAAGATGTTAGTGAATGGTGTGGAAATTGGTGAATCTAATCGAGAAGATTGGCAAAAAAATATTGCTTATATTCCGCAGCAACCTTATATTTTTCCGCTTTCATTAAAAGATAATATTTGTTTCTATGAAACGAATACAATTGATAAAGAGGTTGAGAGAGTTATTAATGAAGTTGGTCTTCGTTCGCTCGTTGCATCATTACCACATGGGATGTACGAAAGAATTGGAGAAGGTGGACGTATGCTTAGTGGTGGACAAGAACAACGTGTCGCTATGGCACGTGCACTTTTAAGTAAAAAGCCAATCATTTTATTAGATGAACCTACAGCACATCTTGATATTGAAACTGAATTTGAAATAAAGCAATCGATGTTACGTCTGTTTGAAGGTAAGTTAGTATTTCTTGCAACGCATCGTCTACATTGGATGAAGCAAATGGATCATATTCTTATTTTTAATAAAGGGAAAGTTATAGAAAGTGGAACATATGAAGAACTTTTAACGAATGAGACATTACATTTTCATAGCGAAGAGAGGGGAGAGCGATGAGTAACTGGATTAAGCCTTATATACAGCAAAATAAAGGTAGAATGACTTTGACTATTTTCCTTGGGCTTCTTGGAGTTAGTTCGGGTGCGATGTTACTTTTCATTTCAGGTTATTTAATTTCTAAATCTGCTCTCAGACCGGAAAATGTAATGGCTGTATATGTTCCTATTGTCGCAACGCGTGCATTTAGTATAGGACAAGCGGTCTTTCATTATTTAGAGCGTTTAGTTGGGCATGACGTCGTTCTACGAATTTTAGAAAAAATGAGGACAAAACTATATAGAATTGTAGAACCACAGGCGTTATTTTTACGCTCTCGATTTCAAACTGGTGATGTACTAGGTGTATTGTCTGATGATATAGAACATTTACAGAATCTATATTTACGTACAATATTCCCTAGTATATTAGCGTTAGTTGTATATAGCATTTTCGTAATTGTTATCGGTGCATTTGACTTAGTATTTGCACTTATCGCAGCTTGTATGTTAGCTGTTATTGTTTTTCTTCTCCCATTCGTATCACTACTTTTGATGAAACGACATCATGTTACTTTGAAGCGAGGAAGAAATCGTTTGTATCAACAATTGACAGATGCTGTATTTGGGTTATCTGATTGGCAGGCGAGTGGTAGAAAAGATGAATTTATTAATGCGTATGTAGAGCAAAATGTCCAGTTGTTAAAGACAGAAAAGAGAGTGAAACGCTGGTACCATATTCGAGACAGTATCATTCATTTAATAGTCGGCATTGTAGTTATTTCAATGATTATGTGGACTGGAAATCAAGCAGCAAGTGAACAGATTGCACCTACAGTTATTGCAGCGTTCGTATTAATGACATTATCTGTGACAAATGCGCTTATCCCTATATCAGATGCTATCGATCGAATTCCATCTTATGTAGAATCTGCTCATCGGCTTAATGGCGTAGAAAGTGAGAGCGCTTTGGATGAGGGTAAGGAGTTATCTGTAAATAAAGAATACGTTGCATCAAAACATGTAGATATCGAACTGAGTAATGTGTCGTATAATTATCCGGATAGTAATGAGCCTGTATTAAAAGATGTATCATTGCAAATAAAGGCAGGGAAGAAAATTGCTATTTTAGGTAGAAGTGGAACAGGGAAATCTACTTTACTAAAATTGTTAACTGGTGCACTACGTCCGGTGAATGGCCAAGTTATATTGAATGGTGAAGAAGCTCGTACGGATTTTTTGTCAAAATATATTTCTGTATTAAACCAAAAACCACATTTATTCGATACGACAATTGGAAATAATGTGCGGATCGGTAAACCAGAGGCTAATGATGAAGAGATATGGAAAGCTTTAGAGAAAGCACAGCTAGCACCACACATTGCTTCTCTTCCTGATGGATTACAAACAAAAATGCATGAAATGGGAAAGAGGTTTTCTGGCGGAGAAAGGCAAAGGGTAGCATTTGCAAGAACTCTTATGCAAGAAACACCAATCATTGTACTTGATGAACCGACTATCGGTTTAGACCCTAAAACGGAATTAGCCTTAATAGAAACAATGTTTTCTGCAACAGAAGAAAAGACTGTTATTTGGATTACACATCATCTTGTAGGAATTGAACATGTAGATGAAGTTATTTTCCTTGATAGTGGCCAAATCGCTATGCAAGGTAGTCACGAACAGCTACTGAAAGAAAATGAGAAATATCGTAGGTTATATGAGCTTGATAAAGGTATATAGGAATGAAATGCAAAAAAACACAAATTCTTGGTAGTTCAAGGTTCGTGTTTTTTTGTATTTGTGGTGAAATCATATAAGCCGTATAAGCTATTTGATCATGAAATGGTTATATATTGTTAGAAAGGGTGTTTAAAACCTATCCTTTCAAGGCAATACTTGAGCCATAGTGAATGGATTGTTGGAAGGCGTGATTATATGTTTGAAGAGGATGGCATTGTTTTAATTCTGGAGCCTGCTGATGAGCGGAATATGAGGAAATTTATTTTTACAGTACCGAAGTCAGTTTATGAAAAAAAAGAAATTTTATTACATTACGGAACACCTTTAGGCCAAGGATATACGGACATTATAGAAGATGTTATTAGTGTACATATAGACATAGATATTATAACAGTAATAGGACATGTGAGAGGATAAAGAGAAACTTTAATTAGTGAGAGTTATACGTACCTGGAAAACAGACGTACTGAAAAATAAGTATGTCTGTTTTTATATTTAAATGAAGATAGTTTCGAGGTACATGTTGAACAGGATAATAATGATTTTTCTAGAATGTATAAGAGGAAGATTAAAAAAATAAGATATGATGTGATAAAGTGTATAAGAAGAAAATAAAGTGTTTATAAATGAATAAAAGTATGGAAATTATTTAGGAGGTAAAAATGAAGTTTACAAAAACAATGTTACTTTCAATTGTAGTTTCAATTGGTTTGATGGGATGTTCGCTAGTAGAGGAAGGGAAGAACTCCATAGATTACGCTCAAAAAGCGACAGACTATGTAAATGAAATAAGTGCATTTGCAAATGAAGCGCCAGCATTAGCTGAAAAGGCTGTTAAGGATGGGGAAGCCCGGAAAGAACTAGAAACGAAACTTACTGAAATTAAACAAGATATACCAGCTTTTAATGAATTAACACCACCAGATGTAGCGAAGGATCTTCACCAGCAAATCGTCGGTTATAATGAAAAGTTAAATACATTAATTGATACATCTATGACAAAGATAGAGGAAGGAAAAATGAATGTAGAGCAGTTTAAAGACTCTGAGCTTATGCAGACGATAGAACAAGTTCGTGATTTGAAAGATAAGGTTCAAAATTTAGGGCAATAACAAAAAGATCCGTTTATCATAAACGGATCTTTTTGTTATTGAATACAATAGATGATTACACCAATGACAATAATAATGTTGCCAATGATTTTTCGTTTCGTGATTTTCTCCCCTAGGAAGTACCAACTGAAAATTAAAATGATGATATAACTTAATGATTCTAATGCAGATGCTTGCTTTAATGCCATGCCCTTTAAGGCGATCACATTTAATCCGGCATTAATTACAAATAAAAAGTAGCCGATGATAACATAAGGATTCACATATTCTTTTATTCTAGAATCGTATTGTTGTAAAGTAGCCTTTTTTAATAATATTTGTGAGTAATTGGCTAAAATTATCCCAAATATCAATAATAACATATAACTATTCACCTTTTGTCACCACCACAATTCCGACGATAATAATAGCTGCGCCAAGTATGTGATTCCACTGTATCGTATCTCCAAACAGGAATACTGACCAAAGCATTGACCATAGTATGATAATCCCACGGTGTGAATATGCTCTAGAAATTTCAAAGTTCTTAATGACTTGTTGCCATAGAATTGCATATCCGAATAAAAGTACAACAAGTCCGAAGTAAGCAATAAAAAATGAAATTGATGCAATAGGGAATTGAGATGCCCATTTCATGTAAACCATAATGATAGAATATATCAAGAAGGCCACATGTAAAAATACATAGTTTTTAATAGTTGGTTTCATATATTCACTCTCTTTTACTTTATATACACGTATGTAAACTCGATGTATATAATCAATAGCTTCTTATTATATATAAAAGGCATATTGAAATGATTTTTGTTTATTTCTTCACATTCCAAAATATATAGTATCATGTCTTCTAATGTAAAACAATAGAAGGCAATGCGTAGCTTTAGAGCTGAAAATAATAGAGCTAGTAGAGTTAGATTTTCCACTGTTCTATAATTTGTATCGTTTTATTTGTTGCATCCATCTCTACTTGAATACCTATTGGCAAAGTAATCATTGGATGAGTATGACAACAGTCAAAATCGGCTAGAAAAGGAAGTTTTTGATTTTGTAATACTTCTAATAATATTTCGTAAGGTTTTCTATTTGTACCACAATCATCAAATTGCTCATGTTTTCCAAGGATGATACCTGAAACTTTATCAAAAACGCCGTTAATTTTAAGTAATGAAAAACTTCTTTCGATAGTAGCTGCATCTTTTGAGCTATCTTCAATAAAGAGAATGTCACCATCTTGAATAAGTGGCATATAGGGGCTACCCCAAATACCTTGTATAGTATTTAAATTCCCACCAATAATACGTCCAGTAGCTTTCCCACCAATTACTGAAATCCAATTGTTCGGTCGAAGATCTTTTTCTTTCGTTTTTTCTTCCCAATTAATAAATTCATCTGACCAAAATAACGGCTGGTTTATGTTGTAAGGAAGGTGTTGATCAGTTAATAAAGTATCCGCAAAATATTTGTATGTGCAATCTACGAAAGGCTCAAATTCACCAAAAGAAGGAACAAGTGCTGGACCATAAAATGTAGGAATTCCTGTTTTTGCATAAATTCCTAGTAATAATGCTGTTGTGTCTGAATAGCCAATCATTATTTTAGGATTCTTTTGAAAAGTCTCATAATCAATGTAAGGTAGTAATGAATTTGAATTCAGTCCCCCAATTGTCGACATGATACAAGAGACGTTAGGGTTTCTAATCAAGTCATTTAATTCCTCAGCACGCTCTTTAATGCTCCCGGAACGATAATAATCATATTGACCTGTTAGTGAACCTTCTAATATATGAAATCCTTTCTGTTCTAAGTATAATTTTGCGCGCTCAAATCTCTTTGAAGAAGTATAGGTTACTGGTGAAGAGGGAGAGTAGATGCCAATGGTATCGCCATATTTTAATGCTTTTGGAAGTATCATTTGTATAAATCCTTTCTATTATATAGTGTTTTTGTGTTTAAATGTAATTGAATATTCTTATATTTCGTTGTTTTTAGTGTAACACATATGAAAAAGAGAACGAGGTTGAAATTATAATTGTTATAGATGAATAAATATGCTTTTTACCTTGACGATATAAAGTAATTGTTGTTATGGTTAAACATGAGTGTATAAAAGGTTTGTTAAAGGAGTTTTAGAATGAAGCGGTTAAAATGGGGAAGATTAACAATCCTATTAGTAGTAATTCTGGGTATATGTTGGTTCTTTTTCCAAGGAGTTCAAAAGAGTGAAACAAATGTAGATACTCAGCCTTTACAAGTGGCAGAGCTACCTAAAACAGGGCTATCTGAAAAAGTAGTTCCACCAAAATATATACCACCAGAAATTGATGCAAAAGCAGCTATTATTATCGATGCGAGTAATGGAGAAGTTATTTATCAAAATAATGAAAATGAAGCTGTTGCCCCTGCTAGTATGTCAAAAATGATGACAGCATATCTCGTTTTAGAGAGTATACATAATGGGAAAGTCCACTGGGAAGATCCAGTGAAAATAAGTGCAAAGTCGGCACAAACAGAGGGTGCAAAAATCCCGATGCAAGCAAATGATACATTAACTGTTAAGGACTTATATCATGCGTTAATGATTGAATCGGCTAATAATTCGGCTGTCGCTTTAGCGGAACATGTAGCTAAGACAGAAAAAAACTTTGTTCAACTTATGAATGAAAAAGCAAAGCAGTTAGAAATGTCAGATAAAGCTAAATTCGCGAATGCTTCCGGATTACAGGAGCCCGACGGAAGTGAAACGAAAATGACAGCAGCTGACGTAGCAAAATTAGCGTATCATCTTATAAAAGACTATCCAGAGATATTAGAAGTGACTCACTTACGTCAAAGTCAGTTAGCATTTAATAATGTTAATGTTACAAGCACAAATGAGATGTTAAACAAAAATAATAAAGCTTTATATATAGAAGGAATAGACGGATTAAAAACAGGATTTACAGATAGCGCAGGGTATTGTTTTACAGGTACTGCAAAACAAGGTGATAATCGTGTTATTACAGTTGTTATGGGGACAAAAAGTAAAACAAAACGTTTTACAGAAACAAATAAATTAATGTCCTATGCATTTCAATTGCTTAATTAGGTGAAGAAAGAAATGATTTAGATTGTTATAAAAATAAGACAGACAGTTTATTGAACCTTGATTTTGGTGACAATAAACTGTTTTTTTATTTTTTGACGTATAGGAAGTGAAAACTTAAGTGATATCATTTGAGTTTGTTTTTGTTTGTTGATATTATTAAGTTAAGAACTTATTAATAATAAGTTCAAGAGGCATTATATGCTTCGTACATATGATACTGCCTCAAATGAAAATTGGAGGGAATTGTAATGGCAAAAGATTTTTACTCAGCAATTGAAGACAGAAGATCTATTTACGCGATTAGTAAAGAGCAAGTAGTTTCTGATGAAAGAATTCAAGAAGTGATTTATCATGCTGTGAAACATACACCTTCGGCTTTTAATTCTCAAAGTGCAAGAGTTGTTGTATTACTAGGTGAACAACACGACAAATTATGGAATGTTACGAAAGAAACGTTACGAAAAATTGTGCCAGAAAATAATTTTGCACCTACTGAAGAGAAAATGAATGCATTTAAAAGTGGCTATGGGACAGTTTTGTATTTTGAAGATAGTAAAGTAGTAGAAAGTTTGCAAGAGAACTTTGCACTATATAATGATAATTTTCCTACATGGTCTCAGCAATCTTCTGGAATGTTGCAATTTGCGATTTGGACAGCATTAGAGATTGAAGGTTTTGGTGCTACATTGCAGCATTATAATCCGTTGATTGATGAAGAAGTAAGGAAAGAATGGGATGTACCTGGAAACTGGAAGTTAACTGCGCAAATGCCATTTGGTAAACCGGTAGTTTCTGCAGGAGATAAAGAATATCAGCCATTAGAAAATCGTGTGAAAATTTTCAAATAAAATAAACAATAGAAGGTGAACAGAGATATAATCTGTTCACCTTTTTATACATGGTATGAGTTTTTATGCTGAATTGTTTTCATTTGCTCTTTTAGTTCGTTTTTCTTTGTTTCAATGATTGTTACCTGTTTAAATGTTGTAAACGATAATAAGTGAGTAAGAGCAGAGTAAAGTTCGATATTATTATTTATGTGATCGTCTATTATTTTTTCCACAAATGCAACTCCTCTTTTTATGTGATTATACATATTCTATCAATAAAACCCTAATAATTCCATATTTAGTAGGGGAACAAAATAGTCAATGGTGTTTTTGGGATGGGAGTGTTCTCGAGGGGGCGTGAAATCTTACAAATCATCACGTTGTTTAAAATCATGCATAGTATAGAGAATTCATTTTCTTAAAATATTATACTATTGATTAATAAAGTGTTTTTTGTCATGATAAGAGTGTGCCTCATGAAAAAGAACTTTCTAGAAAAATATATTGTGTTTATGTATTAGATTAATGGAATTTTCATATTAGATAGAAAGTGTAAAATCTATATTGAAATAACATATGGAATTTTAAGTTTTGATGTAATACATAAGGAATTTGAAAAAAACGTTGCAAAAACACACTGTTTAATGATAAAGTTCACATGAAGTTCACACTAAATTCACTTCAATCGTTTAAAATAAATGATGTGTGAAAAATAAAACTCTTGCTAAAAAATGGAACTGGATGAATATTTTACTTTGATAATATTGTAAAGTACTAAGTTTATAGTTTTCTCAAGAGGATAGTAGGGAAAGGAAGTAAAGACAACTTATGAAAAAAGTAATCGCAGGTTTAGCAGCAGCATCTGTAGTAGGTGTAGCAGTTCCAGGAATGGATTCTGCTCATGCACAAGTTTCAAATGATGCGCTAAAAGAAATTAATGGACAAACTCAAAATCAAACGACTGTAACTGAAACAAAAAAGGTAGAAACAACTTCTGAATTAAAATACACAGTAACAGCTGATGTATTAAATGTACGTTCAGGTGCTGGTACAGGACATAACGTTATTTCTAAAGTAAAAGCAGGTCAAGTACTTCAAGTAATTGGACAAGAAAACGGTTGGTTCAAAGTTAGTGTAAATGGTCAAACAGGTTATGTAAGTGGGGACTTCGTAACAACTGGTGGCAATAAAGGAACTACTGTTCAACAAGGAACAGGTACTTACACAGTAAACGTTTCTTCACTTAATGTACGTACAGGCCCAAGCGCGTCTCATACTGTTTTAGGTTCTGTAAATAAAGGTAAAACAGTTCAAGTTGTAGGTGAAGTTCAAGATTGGTTTAAAATTAACTTCAATGGTGGAACTGGATACGTAAGCAAAGACTTCGTAACAAAAGGTGGTTCAGCTGTATCTAACGAAACACAGCAACCAACTACAAACAACAACAACAACAATACTACTACAGTTCAAACTGGTGGTTCATATGTTGTTAATACAGGAGCTTTAAAAGTACGTACAGGTCCAGCTACATATAACCCTGTAATTGGTGGGGTAACAAATGGTACAGTATTAAACGTTACTGGCGCTGAAAATGGTTGGTATAAAATTAACCATAATGGCCGCACTGGTTACGTAAGTGCAGACTTTGTTAAGTTTGTAAAAGGCGGAGTGAACAATGTAGTTACTGGTGGTAACCAAGGTACGAACCAAGTACAAAAACCAACAGCACCAACAGGTGGAGACACATCTTCAATCGCTGGATTCGCTAGATCTTTAAATGGTTCACCATACAGAACTGCTGGTACAACACCTGCTGGTTTTGACTGCAGTGGATTCATTCACTACGTATTAAATCAAACTGGTCATAACGGCGCTCGTCAAACAGTTGCTGGATACTGGAGCTCTAAAACAAAAACTAGCAATCCACAACCAGGTGATTTAGTATACTTCCAAAATACTTATAAATCAGGTCCTTCTCACATGGGCGTTTACTTAGGTAATGGACAGTTCATCAGTGCAGAAACTGACGCAACTGGTGTACGCATTAGCTCTGTAAGCAACTCTTACTGGAGTAAGCACCTATTAGGTTACACAAAAGCATACTAAGAAAAAGTATTTTATATACTTTTCGTATAGAGAAAAGGCTTTCCAGGGAAACTTGGGAAGCCTTTTTATAGTTAAATAAGTTGTAAGTGTAGTAGTTATTATTTCAACTTACCATTTAAAAATCGATCGTATAGGTCATGGAAATAGTTAGGACGAAATAAGTTTGCAGCATGACCTGCTAATGGAATTTCTTTATATAAAACGTTTGGAAGAATGGACTTCAAATCAAAGAGACACGACTTATAGAGATGATCATGTTCACCCATTACCCATAGTATAGGGTGGGGAAGTGCTTTTAATTTAGATTTTAAGTCGAATTCTAAGCGGTGTCGTAATGACTCAGCAATAATGGACGAGTGTAATTGTAATCCGAAACGGTAATAAATATTTCGTGAAATAACAGCGAACGGATTTGCCCTTAGTATTCCACTTGGAAAAATAGTACTAGCATACTGAGAAAGCCAAGATGAATATTCATCACCACGTTTTTCCCAAAATTTCTGAAAAACATTATATAAACGGGAAGGGTTATTATAATGTCCACCAATATGACAAATACTCAATACTTTTTCTGGATGCATTTGTGCAAATGTCGTAGAGATATAACAGCCATAGCTTAGAGCACAAATATGAGCCTTTTTAATTCCCTCTTTTTCATACAAGTTCAATAATTGATCTACGAGGCGCTGTATTGAAAAGTCGATAGCTTTTCCTTTATCGTCGCCGTGACCTAATAAATCATAAGTTATAATGTTGTAGGAGGCAGAAAATCGTTTATGCTCTTTTTTGAAGGCGCGGCGATTTCCAACTAATCCATGAATAAAAATGATTGTTTCCTTTTCGGAATGTTTATTTGTTTGCAAAAAGGATACTCCTTTCAATGCTGGAGATTTATATAGTGTTTTAAATTAGCTAATTGATAAAATTAGTTATATATTTTCTATGCGTAGTTTATAATTTACATAGAATAATAATAAGTACCAGGTAATAATATCAGATATTTATACTTGTTGTAAAGATGAGTTTATATGTATATTTTGTAAAAATAGAAAAAAGTGTGTTTACATTCAGTTTACATTTATAGCGTATTCTAGTTTTAGAAAGAATAGTTTTGTTTATAACGAGGAGATGAACGATAATGGAAGTTAGGAATACAGAAAAGAAAAAAGGGAATTGGAGGCAGTTTTTACGTCTCATTCAAGATACAAATCCACCGAAAGGCATTCTTATTTTTGCATTAATAATGAGCTTACTTTCTACTGGAGCGAGTTTGTTTATTCCAATGCTGACAAAAGGTTTAGTTGATAATTTTTCACTTTCTTCAATTAGTACGGGACAAATTGTTGGATTAATTGCATTCTTTATTATTCAAACAATTGCTGCAGGATTGTCAATTTATTTACTGAATTATATTGGACAAAAAATTGTAGCTGGACTTAGAGAACGATTGTGGAAAAAGGTACTTATTTTACCAGTGTCTTATTATGATCAAAACAGAACGGGAGATACAATTAGTCGTATGACAAATGATACAGGTGTTGTTAAAACATTAATTTCTGAGCATTTGTCAAACTTATTAACAGGCGGTATCTCAATTATTGGGTCATTAATTGTATTATTTGTTTTAGACTGGAAAATGACAATTTTACTTTTAACGGTTATTCCATTATCGGTACTAATTTTAGTTCCACTTGGACGGAAAATGTATAAGATTTCAAAAGCACTTCAAGATGAAACGGCTTCTTTTACTAGTGTATTAACACAAGTACTATCAGAAATTCGTTTAGTAAAATCTTCAAATACGGAAAAAAAAGAATATGAAACAGGTAATACAGGTATCCAAAAATTATTGCAATTTGGTTTGAAAGAAGGAAAAGTGCAAGCATTAATTTCACCTGTTATGTCTTTTGTTTTAATGGCATTGCTTGTTATTATCGTAGGGTATGGTGGAATGCGAGTTTCTAGTGGTGCATTAACAACAGGTGAACTTGTAGCATTTATTTTGTATTTAGTTCAAATTATTATGCCGATGAGTCAGTTATCTATGTTCTTTACTCAGTTCCAAAAAGCAATTGGTGCAACCGAAAGAATTAATACGATTTTAGAATATGAAGTAGAAGATCATGAGACAGGTATGAATGTTACAAATGCGAAGCAGTCGATCGTTATTGAAAATGTACATTTTGAGTATAACGAAGAAGAGAAAGTGTTGGAAAATATCGATTTCACGATTGAATCTGGAAAAGTAACGGCGATTGTAGGACCAAGTGGTAGCGGAAAAACAACTTTATTCTCGCTGTTAGAACGTTTTTATGAGCCAACTAGTGGTTTCATAAAATTAGGGAAAGAACCAATTACAGCATATTCATTACAATCATGGCGACGTCAAATTGGTTACGTTTCACAAGATAGTCCGTTAATTGATGGAACGATTCGTGATAATATTTGTTACGGTGTTGAGGGTGAAGTGACGGATGAAGAAATTGAAAAAGTAGCAGCGATGGCGTATGTTGATGCGTTTATTCATGATTTACCAAGTGGATACGCAACAGAAGTTGGAGAGCGTGGTGTGAAGCTTTCTGGAGGGCAAAGACAACGAATTGCGATTGCTCGAGCGTTACTACGAAATCCGCAAATCCTTATGTTAGATGAAGCGACTTCAAGTCTTGATAGTAAATCGGAATCGGTTGTTCAGAAGGCGTTAAATAACTTAATGAAAGGTAGAACAACTTTAGTTATTGCGCATAGACTTTCTACTGTTGTAGATGCAGATAAAATTATCTTTATTGAAAAAGGGAATCTTACAGGAAGTGGCTCACATGATGAGTTATTACGGACACATGACATGTACCGTGAATTTGCAATGCAACAATTGAAAATTAAAGAAGGAGCATTATAGAATGAAAACAATCAGTGAAGGGGCACTTCACTGATTGTTGATTTTAGAGTGCCAAAAAGTATGTTAAGCAGAAAGGATATGATTCCTTGATACCCAAAATTTTAATTGTAGATGATGATCCGCACATTAGAGAACTTGTTTCTGTATTTTTGGAACGAGAGGGTTTTCAAACATATGAGGCCGTTGATGGATTAGATGCTCTTCGAAAAATAGAAGAAGTGAAAGTCGATATGGCGATTCTTGATATTATGATGCCAAATATGGATGGGTTTGATTTATGTTATGAATTAAGAAAATACTATGATATCCCAATTCTTATGCTGACTGCTAAAGGTGAAACATCTCAAAAAGTAAAAGGATTTCACCTCGGAACAGATGATTATCTTGTAAAACCATTTGATCCTTTAGAATTAGTTGTGAGAGTGAAGGCATTATTGAAACGTTACCAAATTACAGTATCGCAATCTATTCAAGTTGGGAATGTACTGTTAAATCGTAAAACATTTGAAGTTAACGCCGGAGAACAAACGGTGACGCTGCCGCTAAAAGAATTTGAGTTGCTCTTTACATTAGGATCTAAAGCGGGAAGAACTTGTTCAAGAGAGCAATTAATTGAAGACGTATGGGGATATGATTTTGAAGGGAATGAACGCACGCTAGACGTTCATATTAATCGGCTGCGTGAAAAGTTTCAAGAAGAGCTATCGAAATTTAGTATAAGGACGATAAGGGGCTTAGGGTATCGCTTAGAGGTAAGTAAATGAGAAAAAGAGAACGAATGAGTAAGTTGAAGATGCTGAAAGTAATTGGAGCGGTAATAGCACTCTTTTCTTTTCTCACTATAATCTGGTCTATCGCCTTTTTTGTATCGTCTAGTCTAATGAAAGCTTTTGAAATAAACGTATCGCCTTTTATTAGTTTTCTAATTAGTGATATGGTCGGCTTTGTTTTTATCGTTCTTATTTGGACATTAATCGGGATTTTAATGAGACCGAAGCGAGAGGCGATGATTTGGACGATCATTGAACCGATACAAAAAATTGCAAAAGGGGACTTCTCTGTAAAAATACGGAATGAAGAAAAGTATGATGGCGAAATTGGTGTGCTTGTAAAAAGTATTAACGATATGACGGATGAACTTAATGCAATGGAGAAAATGAGACAAGAATTTGTATCGAATGTTTCTCATGAAATACAGTCGCCATTAACATCTATTAAGGGATTTGCTCGAGCGCTACAAGATGATAATCTACCAGTTGAAAAAAGAAAACATTATCTTACTATTATTGAAACTGAAACAACGCGATTATCTAAATTGAGTCAAAATTTATTGAAGCTAACACTTTTAGAGTCAGAGGAGTATTCACCAGAAAGAGCCACTTATCGATTAGATCAACAGTTGAAACAAATTGTGTTAAATAGTGAGCCTCTTTGGGATGAAAAAGGACTTGAGTTAGATCTCGATATGGATAAAGTGTGTGTTACTGCAGACAAAGAAAGTATGAGCCAAGTATGGATTAATTTAATTCATAACAGTATTAAATTCACACCAAATGGTGGCACGATTACAATTCATTTAAAAGAACATAAGGAATTCTTGGAAGTAAGTATTCATGATACGGGAATTGGTATATCCGAAGAACAGAAACAACATATTTTTGAACGTTTTTATAAAGCGGATTCTTCACGAAACCGTGCTTATGGAGGAAGTGGATTAGGTCTAGCAATTGTAAAAAAAGTACTCGACCTTCATCAAGGAAAAATAAAAGTTGAGAGTGTAGAAGGAAATGGTACAGAATTTATTGTGCGTATTCCAAATCATGAAGAAAAATAGTGTTATAAGGAGGCCTTCTAACACTATTTTTCTTTAAAAATGCATTTAACATTACTATAGTTACCTATAAGTAACCTACGCACATAAAAGTGCATCATTGCCTTTTTACATAAACATAGATACACTTTTAATATAATAAACAACTGAGAAGATTAAGGAGTGTTACACTTGGCAGAATTATTACAAGGGAAAAATGCTTTAATTACAGGAGCAGGTAGAGGGATTGGTCGCGCTGTAGCGATCGCATTAGCGAAAGAAGGCGTAAATGTTGGTCTTTTAGCTCGTTCAGAAGAAAACTTAAAAGCAGTTGCGAAAGAAGTAGAAGCAGAAGGCGTAAAAGCTGTTATTGCGACTGCTGACGTATCTTCATATGAAGAGGTAACTACTGCAATTGAAACATTAAAAAATGGTTTAGGATCTATCGATATTTTAATTAATAACGCTGGTATTTCTAAATTCGGTAAGTTTTTAGAATTAGACGTTGCTGATTGGGAAAAAATCATTCAAGTAAACTTAATGGGTGTATACTATGCAACTCGTGCAGCTTTACCAAGTATGATTGAACAACAATCTGGTGATATTATTAATATTTCATCTACAGCAGGACAAAAAGGTGCACCTGTAACAAGTGCATATAGTGCTTCTAAATTTGGTGTTCTTGGTTTAACAGAATCGTTAGCAATGGAAGTTCGTAAACATAATATCCGTGTAACAGCTTTAACTCCAAGTACAGTAGCAACTGACATGGCTGTAGACTTAGGATTAACTGATGGAAACCCTGATAAAGTAATGCAAGCGGAAGATATTGCAGAGTTTATCGTAGCGCAGCTGAAATTAAATAAACGTACATTTATTAAATCAGCAGGACTTTGGTCTACTAATCCGTAAGGGATAAATTTATAAACAAAAGAAGGGATATCTATTCTGTAATGGAGTGGGTGTCCCTTCTTTCTTTTTGTTTATAGGACAGAATTTTTGGTATAATCAAATATAAATGGTAGAAAAGCATTGGAAAATTGAAGGAGATGGTATTTACATGAGTACAATTGAGAAATGGACGGCTGTTGATCAATATATGAGTGATGTATTAATACCAAAAGATTCTACATTAGAAGAAGTTCTTCAAGCAAATGCTTCAGCTAATTTGCCGGCACATGATGTATCGCCAACTCAAGGGAAGTTTTTACAACTATTAGTACAAATCCAAGGAGCTCGTAACATTTTAGAAATTGGCACTCTAGGCGGATATAGTACAATATGGCTTGCAAGAGCATTGCCATCTGGAGGGCGAATTGTTACATTAGAAGCAAGTGAAAAGCATGCTGAAATTGCACGGAGCAATATTGAGCGTGCCAATTTGAATGATAGAATTGAAATACGATTAGGATTAGCGTTAGATTCTTTAAAACAAATAGAAAATGAGAAGTATGAACCATTTGATTTTATTTTCATAGATGCGGATAAACAAAATAACCCTGCTTATTTTGAATGGGCACTGAAACTATCACGCCCTGGTACTGTAATTATTGGGGATAACGTAGTACGTGAAGGAGAAGTTATTGACAATACTAGCAGCGATCCTCGTGTACAAGGGATACGTCGTTTCTATGAGATAATAGCTGCTGAGCCACGTGTAAGTGCTACAGCGCTTCAAACTGTCGGAAGTAAAGGATACGATGGATTTGTAATGGCAGTCGTTAAAGAATGATGTAAGGAGATAAGTGGAATGAAAAAGATGTTTGAACAATTATAACGTGTATCGTGTACAACGCAGTTAGCTCGTGGCCCTCCGATATACATAACGCTATATGTTATATTAAAAAATTGGAGGTTGTGAGTAGATGAGAACGGAAAAAGAAATGCTAGACTTAATTATAAATACAGCAAAAGAGGATGAAAGAATTCGAGCTGTCATCATGAATGGGTCACGTGTGAATCCAAATGTGAAAAAAGATTGTTTTCAAGACTATGATATTATTTATGTTGTAAAAGATATACAATCTTTTACGTGTAATCATAGTTGGATTAATAGATTTGGAGAAATAATGATTGTGCAAATGCCGGAAGAAATGTCGTTAGTTCCAGCGGATGAAGACGGGAAATTTCCGTATTTAATGCAGTTTATGGATGGAAACCGGATTGATTTAATGCTAGTTCCAGTGGATTTAATAAATAAATTTATTGGACAGGATAGTTTAAGTAAATTGCTACTTGATAAAGATAATTGTATTGGCGAGTTTGCACCAGCAAACGATAATGATTACACGATAAAAAAGCCTACAGAAAAAGAGTTTTTGGATTGCTGTAATGAATTTTGGTGGTGCAGTACAAATGTAGGAAAAGGATTGTGGCGCGAGGAACTTTCTTATGCGAAAGGGATGCTTGAAGGCCCTGTACGAGATATGTTGGTTGTAATGCTAGAGTGGCATATCGGTATGAAAACAGAGTTTACAGTTAATGCTGGGAAGTTTGGAAAGCATTTCGAACAATATGTTGAAAAAGATGTCTGGGAGCAGTTTAAAAGGACATTTTCAAATGCAGAATATGAAAACATTTGGGATTCATTTTTCGTAATGGGTGATTTATTTAGGAAAGTTGCGAACGAAATTGCTAACACTTATGAATATCAATATCCGCAAGATGCCGATGACAAAGTGTCGAGTTATTTAAAGCATGTAAGAAAATTACCGAAAGATAGTAAAGTAATTTATTAAGTATATAAATCAATAAGACTGTCCTAATTACGGACAGTCTTATTTTTGTTCATGAATAAGAATTTCTCTAACAAAGTGCAGCTGAATCACATATGAAATTTTAGGGAGGTTTTTATCATGTATTATTTTTATTCACCAGAAATGTTCGTTCCATTTCCTTTGGGGCTAGAACGCAATATTTCGTATGCTTATATGCCATATCATTCATTTTATTATGGAGACTATGTAAATGCGATGCCATACGCATTACATGTTCCTCAAAATTATGAAGCCGAAATGAAAGAAGAGGATCGAGGGTCATGGACACCATTTTCGTGGGCCGAAAAATATGCGTATGCATTTTCAGGACCATACAATAAAGCAGAAGTGGCTCTTACATTTGATGATGGACCAGATTTAGTATTTACGCCAAAAATTTTAGATAAGTTAAAACAACATAATGTAAAAGCTACTTTTTTCCTGCTTGGTGAAAATGCAGAAAGGTATCCAAATGTAGTAAAGCGTATCGCTAATGAAGGGCATGTAATTGGTAATCATACGTATAGTCATCCGAATTTAGCGAAAGTGAATGAGGCTGAGTACCATAATCAAATTATAAAAACGGAAGAAATATTAAATCGTTTAGCTGGTTATGCACCGAAGTTTATACGTCCGCCGTACGGTGAAATACTTGAAAATCAATTGAAGTGGGCGACAGAACAAAATTTTATGATTGTACAGTGGAGTGTTGATACGGTTGATTGGAAAGGTGTAAGTGCTGATACAATTACAAATAATGTGTTAGGGAATTCATTTCCAGGTAGTGTTATACTTCAACATTCAACTCCAGGTGGACATTTACAAGGATCAGTAGAGGCGCTAGACAAAATCATTCCACAGTTAAAAACGAAAGGAGCGCGTTTTGTAACACTTCCAAGTATGTTCCAGACATCTAAAGAGAGAAAGTGAAAATGTTAATAATTGGAACATATAAAGTTGTATAGTATAATGAAAGTGTAAGTTAGGAGGTGGATATGATTGATGTATGCACTAGTAAACATAGGAATAAGCATATTGATTGGTATTATATTTATACTTGCCGCACTTATTCTTCAAAAAAATCCACCAACGGATATTAACGCAGCATACGGTTACCGTACGAAACGATCAATGAAAAATAAGGAATTATGGGATGCGGGTAACAAGTATAGTGCAGAAGTGATGAATCAAAATGGATTTATTATGATGTTAATTGGAAGTGTTATTAGTATATTGTTTAGATATCCCCATACAACAGCAGTGATTATGGCTGTCATGCTATTGTTAATTATACGTTTAATCATACGAGTAGAGAAAAAATTAAAGATACTTGAGCAATAAAAAAATAAGACTCCCGAATAAAGTAAGCTGGGAGTCTTATTTTTTTATAAACTATTTTTGTTTAGCAATTCTTGTCCTTGCACTATAACAAATTCATAGTATTCAAGATCATACGGATAAATATCTTCAAATGTTATTGTTATCGGTTTACTGTTTAGAGCAGAAATAGTCGTTATAGATGAAATATCCCTTTTTAATAGTTGTAGAAAAGAAGTTGCATGTACTTTCATCACATCGTCTACTTCTTCACCTGGTGCAAATGAAAGTGGTTGTATCACGTTGTGAAAATACATATGACAAAATTCACGATCAGTAAGATTTGAAATTTCATAATCTATTTTATAGATTCCTTTGTATGTTAAATCAGTAGTTTGAAAGGAAAGCCCCAATTCTTCTTCAATTTCACGAAGGCCGCCAATTTGTACATCTTCATCATGCATAATATGTCCGGCGGATGTAATATCCCATATACCCGGAGCTTCTTTTTTATTATTAGAGCGTAATTGGAAATATAAGAACATATCCTCAGCATCTTTTTCTACAAACCAGCAATGAAATGTTTCGTGCCAATCACCGTCACGATGCACGTCATCACGTAATTTCTTTCCAAGTGTATTTCTTTCAGGATCAAATATTGTTAACCACTCTGTCATTTTAATTCCCCTTTCTGCAAATTTTATTATACAATATTTGTATCGAATTTTGGGAAAATAAAGAAAAAGGAGTGATTATTAGTGAAGATAGAGAGTAAGGAAATAAAATCAATAATTTCAACTGAGGAAGAATTACGACAAATATTGGGGCAACCGAGTGAGCGGGCTTTGAAAAAAGTTATTTCATCACTTGATCATCATTGTGTAGATTTTCTGTCTAAATCTCCTTTTCTAGTATTATCTACTGCAAATAAATTCGGAGAGTGTGACGCTTCGCCGAGGGGAGACGCACCTGGATTTGTATATGTTTTAAATGAAAATAAAATTGTTATTCCAGAAAGACCGGGAAATCGTCGTATAGACTCTATTTTAAATATTATTTCAAATCCACACGTAGGGTTAATCTTTTTTATTCCGGGTCTTGGGGAAACACTCCGAATAAACGGTAAAGCATATATTACAAACGATGAAGAAATTTTGAAAGAAATGCAGGCGAATGGACGTAATCCGTTACTTGGAATTGTTTTGGAAATAGAAGAATGCTATATTCATTGTGCAAAAGCTTTTATTCGTTCAAAAATGTGGAATCCAGAATCGTGGTTAAATAAAAAAGAGCTACCTTCAGCAGCGAAGATGTTATTAGAGCATGCGAAAGTGAATGCTTCAGAAGAGGATGTTGCGCGTTCTTTAGAAGAAAGTTATACGAAAAGATTGTATTAAAAATATTTTATAAATATAGTTTTAGGAAGTGGGAGGCTTCTCGTTTTAGAATGAATTATTTATATATGAACTGCTGATTTACAAGTTATAAATTTAAAATATAGGTAATAAGAGAAGTCTTTGTAAAATGTTATTGTGAAATATAATAAAAAAGTATCTTTAAAATAGTGAGTGAAAATAGGCTTGCTTTTTAAAATTTTCATAACTATAATAAGTTAACAAATAGACATGAACGAAAAAGTAACGATAAGGACATGAGATGATTTTTACGGTTTACAGAGAGGGAAGACAAGGCTGTGAGCTTCCTAACACGAAAAATGATCTTACCACCTTTGAACTTCAATAGTGAACGAGTAATCTAGTAATTATTGACGGTATCAGCCGTTATCTGAGCTTGAGCAATCTAGAAGAAAGTAAGTCTAGGTTGGAACAAGGGTGGAACCACGAAAACACATTCGTCCCTTTCCTAGGGATGAGTGTGTTTTTTTATAGTTTTTAAGATTGAAAATTTAAAATAATTAAAAAATAGTATTGATTTTGTTTTTTATGCGAGTATAATGAGTTAACAAATAAACATGAGCGAAAATGTAACGATAAGGACATGAGAACATTTTTACGGTTTACAGAGAGGGAAGCCAAAGGCTGTGAGCTTCCTAACACGAGAAATGATCTTACCACCTTTGAACTTCAATAGTGAACGAGTAATCTAGTAATTATTGACGGTATCAGCCGTTATCTGAACTTGAGCAATCTAGAAGAAAGTAAGTCTAGGTTGGAACAAGGGTGGAACCACGAAAACACATTCGTCCCTTTCCTAGGGATGAGTGTGTTTTTTTTATCCCGCATTAATGGTCAGTAAGACTCCCATCTCAAAATTTGGCGGATGCGAGGGAGTAAGACGGGAGATTAACTGTCCGTAAAAGCCCGATTGGTTCAACTAATAATCAGTGAGGCATGGACAAAATCCCCACTGATTAAAGTTTCACTTTATTACTTTGAAAGGAGGTGCGGTAACATGAAACGATTAGTACGTACGGAAATAACCATCACCTGCATGATTAAAAAGCAGAGTAAGGTGATTCATAGGTGTAACAATTAAACTATTTAGGAGGAGATTAGAAGATGAATAACGTTATTAATGTTGGGGTATTAGGGTTAGGTACTGTCGGAAGTGGTGTTGTCCATATTTTGAAAGAACATTATAAAAAAATTACTCTTGATACAGGGTATGAAATAAAGGTAAAGACAGTCGTTGTACGTGATTTGGAAAAAGAGCGTGATGTTTGTATTGATGGAATCTTAGTAACAAGTAATGTCGATGAAGTTCTAAATGATTCAAATATTGATATTGTAGTAGAGGTAATGGGCGGAATTGAAGAAGCGAAAGAGCATATTGTGAAGGCTTTGCAAAGTAAGAAACATGTCGTAACAGCAAATAAAGATTTAATGGCTGTATATGGTGCGGAGCTTCTGCAATTAGCAAATAAAAATGAATGTGACCTATGTTACGAAGCGAGTGTAGCCGGTGGGATTCCAATATTAAGAGGATTATCAGACGGGCTAGCTTCAGATCAAATTGAAAAAATAATGGGAATCGTAAATGGAACAACAAATTATATGTTAACAAAGATGAGTCAAAATGGATGGTCGTATGAAGAGGCTTTACAGGAAGCGCAAAAATTAGGGTTTGCAGAATCAGATCCGACAGCGGATGTAGATGGACTAGACGCTGCGAGAAAGGTAGCAATTCTTGCAAACTTAGGTTTTTCGATGAATGTTTCTTTAGATGATGTTCAAGTTAGAGGTATTCGAAAGGTTGAAAAAGAAGATTTAGAGATGGCCGAAAAATTAGGATTTACAATGAAATTAATTGGTAAAGCTGAAAAACAAGGATCATCCATTCACTTAAGTGTAGAACCGACTTTATTACCACGTCATCATCCGCTATCGAATGTGAATAATGAATTTAATGCGGTGTATGTTCACGGTCAAGCAGTAGGAGAAGTGATGTTTTACGGACCTGGAGCTGGGAAGTTACCAACTGGTTCTGCTGTAGTAAGTGACATCATTTCAATCGTTAAAAATATGAATCAAGTTCCGAAAAATAAAAGTGCGTTAAAAGAACCAGAACCGTATGAATTACAAGGAGATGAAGAAGTGGTTTCGAAATATTTCTTACGTATTTCATTACGAGATGAACCTGGGATGCTGCGCGAAATAACGGAATGTTTCGTTAATTACTCTGTTAGTTTAAAAGAGGTAATCCAATTACCATTAAATCGTGAGCATGCAGAAGTAGTTGTTGTGACGCATCAAACTTCAAAATATCAATTCGAGCAAGTTTTAGGAGCGATAGAAGCTGTCGCAAGTGAAATAAACAGCTACTACATTATTGAGGAGGAAAAACAATATGTATAAAGGACTATTAAAACAGTACGCTTCTTATTTACCGGTGAATGAAAACACACCTGATGTCAGCTTAATGGAAGGGAATACACCCCTGATTCCATTATTAAATATATCAAAACAATTAGGGATTCAGTTATACGGAAAATATGAAGGAGCGAATCCAACAGGTTCTTTTAAAGACCGTGGTATGGTAATGGCAGTTGCAAAGGCGAAAGAAGAAGGTTCAGAGGCTATCATTTGTGCATCTACAGGTAATACATCAGCATCAGCTGCCGCATACGCGGCACGCCTCGGAATGAAATGTATTATCGTAATACCAGAAGGAAAGATTGCGCATGGGAAATTAGCGCAAGCAGTTGCTTATGGAGCGGAGATCATTTCAATAGAAGGGAATTTCGATGATGCACTTAGAGCTGTAAGAAATATTGCTGCAGAAGAGCCGATTACATTAGTAAACTCAGTAAATCCTTACCGAATTGAAGGACAAAAAACAGCAGCATTTGAAATTTGCGACCAGTTGGAAAATGCACCAGATGTTCTAGCTATTCCGGTTGGAAATGCTGGGAATATTACAGCATATTGGAAAGGGTTCTGTGAATACGAGAAAGAAAAAGGATATAAGAAGCCAAGAATTCATGGCTTTGAAGCGGAAGGAGCGGCGGCAATTGTAAAAGGACATGTCATTGAGGCACCTGAAACGATTGCAACAGCGATTCGCATCGGTAATCCAGCAAGTTGGTCTTATGCAGTAGAGGCTGCTGAACAGTCTAATGGTGAAATAGATATGGTGTCAGATGAGGAGATTTTACATGCGTATAGATTATTAGCAAAAACTGAAGGAGTTTTCGCAGAGCCAGGATCAAATGCTTCATTAGCGGGTGTAATTAAACATGTTCAATCTGGAAAAATCAAAAAAGGCGAAACAGTTGTTGCAGTATTAACTGGAAACGGTTTAAAAGATCCTGATATCGCTATTTCTTCTAATAAATTAGACATTGCAAGTGTTTCAAATAATATAGAACAAATTAAAGATCATATTAAAGGGGTGATTATGTCGTGATACCAGTAAGAGTTCGTGTCCCTGCTAGTACAGCAAATGTTGGACCTGGATTTGATTCAGTAGGAATAGCATTGTCATTATATTTAGATGTGCTGGTAAAGGCGGAAGCGGATAAATGGCAAGTAATCCATTCCTTTGAAGATTCAATTCCAACAGACGATAAAAATTTAATTGTTAGCACGGCATGTAAAGTATGTCCTTCTTTATCACCCTATATAATAGAAGTTACTAGTAATATTCCGCTGACAAGAGGGCTAGGAAGTAGCGCATCAGCGATTGTAGCAGGAATAGAGCTTGCGAATCAACTTGGAAATTTACATTTAACAACTGATCAAAAGGTTCAAATTGCTACAAATTTTGAAGGGCATCCAGATAATGTTGCTGCTTCTATTTTAGGTGGAACTGTAATCGGAGCACTGGATGGAAAGAATGTTTCGGTTGTAAGGATTGAAAGTAAGGAATTAGGCGTAATTTCTCTTATTCCGAATGAAGAGCTAAATACGGAGGAAAGTCGATCTGTATTACCAGAGATGTTTCCGTTTCATGAAGCGGTTAAGGCTAGTGCGATAAGTAACGTATTAGTAGCTGCATTATGTCAAAAGAAGTGGGAAGTTGTAGGTGAAATGATGGAACGAGATCATTTCCACGAGCCATATCGTTTAGAACTTGTACCGTTATTACCATCAATTCGTAAATGTGCAAAAGAATTCGGAGCATATGGCACAGCGCTTAGTGGTGCGGGACCATCCATTTTTATTTTAACTCCGTACGAGAAGCGTAAAGAAATAGCTGACCAATTAGTGAGAGTATTTGCAGCTATGAAAGTATGTGAGCTTGAAATTGATCATAAAGGGACTACTGTAAATAAGGAAGAACATATTGGATTATAAAGAAAGCTAGCATCGCTAGCTTTCTTTACGTTATGGAGAATCTATTTTAAAGGGGATTTTTCGGAATGAACATTAATTTTAGAGGTGATTATATGAGTTCAAAAGAGTCACCAGAAGAAAAAAGAGAACGCATGAGACAAAGTGAATTGAAACATAATCCTACCGGTTCTTTGAATGATGGACTCAACAGGGCGGAATCAGGTAGCCCTGCTGATATGACAGGTGGTATGAATTGGAAAGGTACAGGGATATTAATTTTAGTGCTAGTTGTAGGATATATTATATACACTTACTTTCTCAGTTAAGGAAAGCTTGATGGAATTTAGATTTGCTTGATCTAATTATTAGTGAGAATAAAAAAATAAGGATTAAAGTCCCACTGTATTACATATTTTCTTTAAACAGATTATAGTTATACGTAAATTTTTTTTGCTCATAATAGAGCTAGCATAATGCTAGCTCTATTATTTTTTGCCATATTCCTGTAACAAACCTCCTGTATATTCATTGGTGGAGGTGCAGAAGATGAAAAAAATGATAGCGATATGTCTTCTTACAACATTGTCATTTTCGACTTTAGTCGGGTGTGATGTAAAAGGTAATGATGCTTTACAAGAGTCTAAAATAAAGAAAGCGACGTATAAAGATTTTACTTACGATGTAAATCCTGAGACTTTTACGTTAACTGTAGAACATGATGGTGTAAAAGAACAGGCATCACAACCGTTACCAAAAATGAAGGTATCAAATTTGAAAAAAGACAAGGATCATACATCATGGGAATATCCGGATCAAAAAGTAAAAGTAAATTTAGAAAAGAAAAAAGACCACTTAAATATTGAAGTGGAATCGACTGGTGCAGAAAGTTTTACATGGCCAAAAGTGCAAGCTGAAAATTATACACTTCCGTTATGGGAAGGTAAGCAAATTCCGAGTAATGATGAGAATTGGAAGAAGTTTTTAAAGGATGATGCATATTCATTTGCTGAATCATTTTCTATGAAGTTTTTTGCATTAAATGGTTCTAAATATTCGATCGTATATATTGCGAACAATATGTTTAATAATGAATTGAAATTTCATTCAGATCCGAAAATAGGGTTTGATTTTACACATGAATTCCCGAGTATAAATAAAAATAAAAAATATGGATTTCAATTATATGTGACAAATAATGATGCAGTAAGTATTGCTAAACTCTATAAGGATAATATTGCTCGAAAAGGTGAATTTAAAACATTACAAGAAAAGGCAAGAAAAAATAAAGAAATCGAAAAACTTTACGGGGCAGCTCATTTTTACTTTTGGAATCAAAATGGTTTATCAGAAAGTAATGTGAATTGGCCGAAGCTAAGAGAGCAAATAAATAGCCCGGTGTTTAGCCATATAAAAGAGCTTATTCAAAAGAATAGTTCAGAGCCTGGGGAATTGAATGTATTTGAGCAGGTGAGTAAACAAGACTTTATCGATAAGTACCAAAAAAATGTTATTTTACGCTATACAAACGAAGTATTATCTATGAAGGAATTGTATAAAGAGGATATTTTCCCGAAAGTTAATCAGGAAGCTAGTGTGTTATTAAAGAAAAGTGTAGATCACTTATCGAAGACAGAGCTGTATAGCTTAAATAAACATTTATTAAAGTCAGTACTCGGTGATGCAGTTGAAGAAGTAAGTAAATGGGGTAAAGCAGATGGAACGGATATAATAAAGGGAATGAAAAAAGTAGGGATAGACAAAGCGTGGATTGGTCTACCGAACTGGGAACAAGGATTTATGCAGCCTAATTTCGTTACAGAAGCTAAGGAAATGGGATATTTAGTTGGTCCGTATGATTCTTACCATTCTATTCACGAAAAAGGTGATAAAAATTGGAACACAGCTTCCTTTAATGACCCATCGTTATATGAAGAAGCCACTGTAACGAAGAAAAATGGTGAGAAAGTGCAAGGGTTTTTAGGGAGAGGCCGAAAATTAAATCCGACATTATCACTTCCTAGTGTAAAAGAACGAATGAACGACATATTACAAAATGGCCCTAAATATAATTCATGGTTTATTGATTGTGACGCGACGGGCGAAATTTATGATGACTATTCGGCAAAACATTTAACGACACAAGAACAAGATTTACAAGCACGATTAAAACGAATGGATTATATTGCACAAGAAAAAGGTATGGTAGTTGGCTCTGAGGGCGGAAATGATTTTGCAAGTAGTACGATTGCATTTGCTCATGGAATTGAAACACCAGTTATTAAGTGGGACGATGAAGATATGAGAAAAAATAAAACAAGCCCGTATTATGTCGGTGGATATTGGTCACCAAATCAAAATGTTCCAGAAAAATATGCAAAACAAGTACCGTTAAAAGAAGAATATAAGCAAGTATATTTAAATCCAGTATATTCGGTGCCATTATATAAACTAGTATACAATGATTCGGTTATTACAACGCACCACTGGGAATGGGGAAGTTTGAAGGTAATGGACGAGGTTGGAAATCGTATGTTATATGAGTTATTGTATAATGTTCCTCCGTTGTACCATTTAGATGAAGTAGAGTGGAATAAGCATAAAAAAGAAATTACAGAGCATCTGAAAGTTTGGAATGATGTTCATGAAAAGGCAGTAAAAGAAGAAATGACGAACTTTGCATATTTGTCAGAAGATAAGTTAGTACAATCTGCTTCTTATGGAAAAGAGATTAAAATCATTGTGAATTTCTCTAATGATGATGTGGAAATAGAAAAAACGAAAATAAAAGCAAAATCAGCTTTAATTTATAATAATGGAAAGCAAATGATATACACACCAAATGAGAAATAATAAAGTGGAATTTTAATCAGTGGGGGATTTATCCCTCACTGATTATTAGTCATCACCAATCAAAATTTCACGGCACAAACTTGACTCTTTTATTCCTGCTAAATTATGAGGTGAAAGTCTTACTACCTGCAAATAACAGAATGATAAATCTGTAAATTCGAACGTTTTGAAGTGTTAAATTTTTGAAGTTGATAAATAGTGACTTGCCAAAAATAAGCACGAGAGTATAATGTGAAATGGAATACATATTGGATTCATGATGTAACCTTACAAAAATGTAAGGTGATTGAAAGGAAATTCAATATGAAGATTACTAGACATACATTATACTAGGAAAAGAGAAAGAGAGGAGAATGAACATGAGCTCTGAATTAGAACAAGATACGAGAAGCAGTAAAAAACGTTCTAAAAGAAAATCAATAAAATGGTTCATTTTAATTCCATTTTTCCTACTTATTTTTGGAGGAGTAGGATATGGATCGTTTATATATAACAAAGCAAAAGCTGTTGTAAGTGATGCATATGCAAAAATTGATAAGTCATCAAAAAGGGACAAAGAAGTGGAACCTTTAAAGGATAATATTTCGATTTTAATCATGGGTGTCGATGGAAGCGAAATGAGAAAAAGCCAATATGGTGAAGCGGTTCGAACAGATGCACTTTTATTAGCGACAATTAATAAAGATGATAAGTCAGTTAAATTAGTAAGTATTCCGCGTGATTCACGCGTTTATATTCCATCTAGAAAAAAATTAGATAAAATTACACACGCACACGTATTTGGTGGTGTTGAAAGTACACGAGATACAGTGGAAAGATTTTTAAATGTACCAGTTGATTATTATGTGAAGTTTAACTTTGAGTCATTTGTACAAATTGTAGATTCAATTGGTGGTATTGATATTGATGTACCTGTTACTTTCACTGAACAAGATAGTAAAGACCAAGCAGGTATGATTCATTTAGAAAAAGGTTACCAACATTTAAATGGTGAACAAGCACTTGCACTTGCGAGAACGCGTAAAATTGACAGTGATACAATGCGTGGTCAAAGACAACAACTTGTAATTGAAGCAATTGCGAAAAAAGCAATGTCTGTTCAATCTATTAGTAAAATGGGCTCTTTACTTGATGCAGTTGATAAAAATATGAAAACAAACTTAACGTTTGATGATATGCTTGCTATTACGAAAAATATGGCAGGCTCTGATTTGCAAATGGAAAAGATGCAAATAGAAGGAACGGATAAACGTATTGGTGGTATTTATTATTACATTCCAAATGAAAAGAATGTAAAAGATATTTCGAATAAGTTAAATGCGCATTTAGGTGTTACACCAAAACCAAATCGAAATGAATAAGTATAAAAAAAGGTTGGCCTCAGCCAATCTTTTTTTATGGAAATGGACTGCTTCATTTATTTTTAGTAGAAGGGCTACTAGTTTTTTCACGTCTACAGTTAAAGCATTTTAATTTATATAAACAAAAGGTGCAATTGTACGATATACTAGAGGAAAGAATTTGGTAATTAACTCCTGAAATAGAGAAAATAAATTCATCTCATTGCAAGTTGAAAGCGAATTGAATTGATGGAAGATCAAACAGGTTAAAACAAATCTTCTTGAAAGTTGTACATAGTGCAATCAAGAATTGGTATGAAAAGAATAAAGAGTTTGTTGAGGCAGGAACAACAATTTTGATAAAACTCCCATTATAATTCATATGTTAGATTGTTTATATAGTGTAATAAAATAAATAGATGTATAATTATATTGGGTGATTTATATATAAGATTAATAGGGAGAGGAATTCGATAGAATGGAAAAGGCTTTTAAAATTAAACGAGTTGCAGTTGTTTCAGTAGCGATTGCAATAGTAGCTATTGGGTATTTCATGTTTCAATCTATTACTTCACCAGCAAAAGCTGTTGCGAAGCAAGAAAATATAGTGCAGCTTGCAAGTGAACAACAGAAAGTTGAAATGAATAAAACGGCGCCAAGTCGTTTTAACGGAATGGAAAGAAAAGTTGCTTATCTTACATTTGATGATGGGCCAGGAAAATATACGGCTGAATTATTAAATATGTTAAAACAGCATAATGCGAAGGCGACATTCTTTTTAATTGGTGCGAATGTAAAACAGTTTCCTGATTTAGTAAAACGTGAAAATGCAGAAGGACATTATGTTGGAATGCATAGTATGACACACAATTTTGCGAAGTTATATAAAAATGGCGAATATGTTAATGAAATGAAAGAAGATCAAAGCTTAATCGCAAATATTATTGGAAAATCACCTCAATTAACACGTCCACCATACGGGTCGAAGCCTGGTTTAAATGAAGACCTTCGAAACAAAGTAGTAGAGGGTGGTCTTAAAGTGTGGGACTGGACAATTGACTCTTTAGACTGGAAATACAATAAAGTACCAGTGGATGCAGCGGCAGCGCAAATCGCTCAAAATGTATTAGCTGGTGCAACAAAACCGCAAGAAGTCATTTTAATGCATGACATTCACCCGCAATCAGTTGCTGCTGTGCCAGCAATTTTAAAGGGTCTAAAAGAAAAAGGTTATGAGTTTGAAGCATATCATGAAGAGAATCACTTCCCCGTGAACCTCTGGCATGATAACCGTATGTAATGGAGGAATTGAAGTTGAAATATGGAAAAGTAGCAGTAGTTGGAGCATTATCAGTAGGATTATTATCAGGTTGTTTCGGTGAAAAGCCAGAAGAAAATTTATTTACGGCTTTTGAAGCAGCATCTACACAAGAAAAATCTTTAGCAGATGACACAAAAAAATTAGAGAAGTTAGAAAAGCAAGGACAAGAACTTTATTCTCAAATTTTACAAGAAGGTAAAGAGCATAATGAAGCAGTTTCAAAGAAAATAGAGCAAGCTACTGCAAATGTAGACGAGCGTGAAAAAGTATTGAAAAACGAGAAGGAACAGTTAGAAAAAGCGCAGAAAGAAACGACATCCGTTCAAAATAATATTGAAAAACTCGAAGATAAGAAATTACAAAAACAAGCAAAAACAGTAGAAGAATCGTATAAAAATCGTTATGATGCCTTCCAAAAGATGAATGAGAATTACACGAAGGCGTTAGCGACTGAAAAAGAACTGTATGAAAAATTAAAAGTAAAAGAAACGAAGTTAAAAGAAATTGGTGAAAAAGTTAAAACTGTTAATGAGTTAAATGTGGAAGCGCAAAAGGCGAAAGAACAATTTAATAAACATACAAAAGAGTATAATGATAATAAATTAGCATTTTATAAAGATGCACAAATTAAAATTAAAGAACAAAAATAAAGAAAGATCTTAATTATAATAAAAAGCCGGGGAAACTGAAGTGAACCCCGAAAACGGGACACATATCAAAACACCTAAACCATCTGTTCCCTAAATTCTTTAGGGGATAGGTGGTTTAATTTTTCTTGAAT
>NZ_JBIYDV010000029.1:0-58414 GCF_044909215.1 Bacillus sp. RC252
GTTAGTTTGTCTAGCATCTAAAAATAAAAATTGACGTTCACGTTGTTTGTTTCGTTCAGTTTTCAAAGAACTACTTGGTCGCTCATTTGCGACTTCCTTATGTTAACATCTTCATTTTTCGATGTCAACTAAGTTTTTCAATTTCTTTTTTGCCGTTTTCTGCGTTTCTGCATCAGCGACGTTTATTAATTTATCATATACTTATTCTTAACGTCAATACTTTTTAATAAAAAATTCTTTTTCTTACATAACGAATACATTCTTCCCTATTAGCAACTCTCCGAAATAAACAAAAAATGATTTTATACCTTTCTTCCATCGCCTTTTTTACAACGCTATGTATACGCTCATCTTCAAAATCAAATAAAAGTTCCTCTAACTCTCTCTTCAGTATGTATTCCATTTCTTTTTTCTCTTCCTTCGTCAACATAATCCCAAGCAAATTATCACCCCAATAACTCCTTACGTGTACCTATAAACGCCCCACTCATTTTCAATTATTAATAATGTATCATCAAAAAACAAAATTCTATCACTCATTATATCCACCACTTACGATATTAATCCTTTGTTCTCTTTTTTTAATTTAAAGCATATATGTAACTGAAAAGGATTGGACAAAGGGGCGTAATATTATGTTTTTCTTTTTTATTACGAGTAAAAGAACATTTAAACACATTAGCTTAATAATCGTACTTTCCTTATTTACAGCATGGCTACTCTTTTTAAAAACATATTCACATGAATCTGCTTTTTCAACTGCTACTGGCCCTAAAGTGATTTACAAAGGGGACACTGCAAAAAAACAAGTTGCATTCACGTTTGACATTAGTTGGGGGGACAAAAAAGCTATTCCAATCCTTAATACACTCAAAGAAAGAGAAATTAAGAATGCAACCTTCTTTCTCTCTGCTGCATGGGCTGAAAGACACCCTGATATTGTCGAACGCATCATGAAAGATGGACATGAGATTGGTAGTATGGGCTATAATTACACATCCTACAATTCACTAGAAGCAAATGAAATACGACGAGATCTTTTGCGGGCACAAGATGTTTTTACGAAACTTGGCGTAAAACAAGTCAAGCTATTACGTCCACCTAGTGGCGATTTTAACAAAACAACTCTTAAAATAGCGGAATCACTCGGGTACACCATCGTTCATTGGAGTAACAATTCAAATGACTGGAAAAATCCCGGCGTAAATAAAATCATTTCCACAGTCTCTAGCAATTTAAAGGGTGGAGATATCGTCTTATTACATGCTTCTGATTCTGCTCTTCAAACAAATAAGGCTTTACCATTACTCTTACAAAAATTAAAGAGCGACGGATATGAACAAACATCTGTATCACAACTTATTTCCAACACAAGTACAAAAAGTGAAGATATTAAGTAGTTCCTTTCTACACGGTCCTTCACACATAAAAAGCTCTGCTATCTTTTGTTAAGATAGCAGAGCTTTTTTATCCTAGCATTTACAGACGATAAGAATCTGGATAATTAAAAATCCCCTCTCCTCATTAAGCTGACTTACTCTTTTGTCCAATTAAACGATGCAATACAAGTAACTGATATGAATTACATAATAAAAGTGGTATCACCATTAAATATAACCAATCTGTATCATTAATCCGGAGCGCTGGTACCCATTCAAGAATTGTTACAACAACCATAAAGAACAGAGCGGGAACAAATGCTTTTTTATTCGTTTCTTTACTCTTTATATAAGCGACAATTGCCCCAAACACAAATAACATCCCAGCAACAAGTATGTTATTCCCTAATGAAACTTCCCCATTTGCAACAAGTACTGACCTTAAATAAACGAAATCAAATAATACGAACGCAATAAAGAACAGTTGCACTGTATTCCATAAAGAAGATGACCGAAACATCCCTAATCCAAAACGATGGATCGTTAAATACGCAAAGAACCCCATTTGACTTATAACACTAAAAATAAACCCTACGCCCATCAACCAAAAGGAAATTGCTAAAATCTCTTTTCCGTCGAAATTTTGAAAAAATTTAGCGTACTTGTCCCACTCTAAAACAAAACCAATAAAGACTGTGCTAATCCCACCAAGAAACAACGTCGTAAAAAATAGTCGTACCCACTTGCGGCTATTCACAACACATCCCCCATTATTCTTATATTTCTAATTAAATTGTAACAATGACAATTTCAAAAAGCTAGCCATGTTAATGTATAAATTCCTTAAAGAGATTTATATTAAAAAAAGAGAACTTTGTTGAAAGGAGCTCCAACTTATGAAACGGATGCTGCTCGTTTTGATTTCTTCTTTTCTATTTATAGCACTAGCGGCATGTGCACAAGAAAAAGAAGCAAAATCCGAACTTGATTATGATCAAACAAAAAAAATGATTGTTGATATTTTAAAAACCGATCAAGGAAAAAAAGCGATCCAAGATGTATTAACTGATGAAAAAATGAAACAAGCACTCATACTAGATGAAACAGTAGTAAAGAAAACGATTGAAGATGCACTGGTATCTGAAAAAGGGCAACAATTCTGGGAAAAGCTCTTTAAAGACCCTGAGTTCTCATCGAAATTTGCTAAAAGTATGGGAAAAGAACAAACAAACTTAATGAAAACTTTACTAAAAGATCCTGAATACCAATCAGGTGTTATAGAGATTATGAAAAATCCTGAAGTAGAGAAAATTATGTTACAAACAATGAAGAGTAAAGAATATCGTCAATATTTACAGCAAGTACTAACTGAAACTGCCGAAAGTCCACTCTTCCAAGCTAAGATGATTGACATCATTAGTAAAGGTGTACAAAAAGCCGAAAAAGGTGGATCTGATAAGAAAGGCGCAGGTGGTGAAGGCGGTTCTCAAGATGGGAACAAAGAACAATAATAAAAATTATAGTAATGAGTGGACAATGTATATATTGTCCACTCATTACTACTTTATTTTTGCGCGACAGCTGTTTTATCAATAACTGTCTCAGCTATCGTACGATAAATGAGACCCGTTGTATGTGTATCTTCATATACTGACGGCGCAAAGTCCTCTTTATTCCAATCAGGTTGTTGAAGTGGAATTCGGCCAAGTACATCCGTTTGGAGTTCCGTAGCCAATTTATCTCCTCCGCCTCTTCCAAACACATACTCTTTTTCACCAGTTGCTTTACTTTCAAAATACGCCATATTTTCAACAACACCAAGAATACTATGTTCTGTACGTAAAGCCATGGCTCCAGCGCGCGCTGCTACAAATGCCGCTGTTGGATGCGGCGTTGTTACAATAATCTCTTTACAAGCCGGCAACATCGAATGTACATCTAGAGCAACATCACCCGTACCTGGTGGTAGGTCCAATACTAAGTAATCTAAATCACCCCACTCTACTTCTGTGAAAAAGTGATTTAACATTTTCCCAAGCATCGGTCCTCTCCAAATAACAGGTGCGTTATCTTCTACAAAGAATCCCATTGAGATTACTTTCACGCCTAGACGCTCCACTGGTATTATCTTATCACCTCTTACGATTGGACGTTTTTCTATACCCATCATATCCGGTACACTAAAACCGTAAATATCCGCGTCAATGATACCAACCTTTTTGCCTAAACGAGCTAAAGCAATTGCAAGGTTAACAGAAACAGTTGATTTCCCTACTCCACCTTTTCCACTTGCCACTGCTAAAAATGTTGTATTTGAGTTCGGCGATAATAAGGATTCACTTTTCTCTTCCTCTTGCGGTGGTGCAAACTGAGCTAATTCCTCTTCTGTAAATTCTGCAAAACGAAGTCCAACTGTTGTTGCTCCAAGTTCTTTTACTAACTTTACAATTCCAGACTGCAACTGCATTTGTTCCGCTGTACCCGTCTTTACAATTGCAATTTTAACACTTACATGTTCTTTCTCAGGCTTGACTGTCACCTCTTTAATTGCATTTGTTTCTTTTAACGTTTTATGTATAAACGGATCTACAATCCCTTCCAATGCTTCCACTACCTGCTCTTTTGTTACCATAATTAGCCCAGCCCCCTGTATAAAAAATAACGTAATGTTAATTAAATTTATCTCTCTTTATTTTTGAAATAAATGCGTTTACATTTCCAGTATAACATATTTTCGGAAAACTTCGTTAACGAGAGAAACTCGAAAAAATCCTCCTTATTCTGGAGGATTTCCTTTTTCCGTAAAATAACGTAATATACCACGATATATTGCAGCAGCTACTTTTTGTTGGTATTTCTCCGAATTTAACATATATCTTTCATTCACATTCGATAAAAAGCCAGCCTCAATTAAAGCACCTGGTGTTTTGGCATACTTCAATAAATACACGTGAGGAATTGTTTTAGCAGAACGATTCGTATTTTCTAAGCTTGTTCTCAATTCAGCTTGTATAAATTTCGCAGCCCGTTCATTTTCAATCGAAGAACGATAGTAGAACGTTTGTGCGCCCTTAGATCCACTACTAGTTAGGGCATTTAAATGAATACTCGCAAAAAAGTCTACATCAGGCTTATTAATGATCTCAACACGCTTTTTTAAATCCTCTGCTTTACGTCTACTATATGACTTTGTATCTTTATTAGCTAAATCATAATCTCCTTCACGCGTTAAAATAACTAAAGCACCTTGTTCTTGTAAATAATCTTGTACCTTTTTTGTAATCTCAAGTGTAATATCTTTTTCTACAATATCCTTTCCACCAACAGCCCCTCCGTCTGGCCCACCATGCCCAGCATCTAATACAATCACTTTCCCTGATAAGGGTAAATTCCAAGCTCGCCACGATTTTGTAATTTGAAATTCTTGTTTAACTAAAAAAAACAAAACAACCGCAGCGAGCGCAAAAGAGATAATTCGAATTCTCTTCATACCTTTCCTCCTCCAGCTAGTCCCTCTAATTACTTATATGGGACAAGAGGAAAGTTTATGCTTGTCTTAGTGTAGCTTTAATCGATATCTTCTTTCGCCTTTTTCATACCCTTCCTGCCACCACAGGCCGATAAACTGCTGGCAAGATTCAAAAAGCAATTCCTCGTCTTGCAACTTAATTTCACGTATAGTCATACTCGTTAAAAATTGAAATAACGTTTCAGTTAATTGTTGTTCTTCTTCTAAAGCCCTATATTTCACATCAAAGAATGATTCACCATGATAACCAAATTTACTGTATCTCGCTCCTAATAAATAAGATTCTATCCCTAGTTCAATACAATAATCTTCATACTGACGATGAAGTTCTTGCATCTGAAAGGCATCACGAATATTTAAACGCAATGTTTTTAATGATAATTCTCGCAGCATCTTCCGCTCGTATTTTAACTGCTTTTCTTTTTGTTTTTCTTGTAAGCTGACAATGACATTCATAGTACTTATAAACCTCCCTAATACGTATTAGTCTAAACTTCTAAAGAAGAAGCATACGCGAGGCGGTAGCACTAAAATATTCCAAGCTAAAAAAATTACAAAAGAAGAATTAAACATAAAAAAACCCCAACCAAAATGGTTGGGGTTTGTAGTTCGCAAAAATTAACGTTTTGAGAACTGAGGTGCACGACGTGCGCCTTTAAGACCGTATTTTTTACGCTCTTTCATACGTGCGTCACGAGTTAATAGACCCGCACGTTTTAATGTTAGACGGTATTCTGGATCAGCTTTTAATAAAGCGCGAGAAATACCGTGACGAATAGCACCAGCTTGACCAGTGTATCCACCACCATTTACGTTTACAAGTACATTGTAGTTACCTAAAGTTTCTGTTGCAACTAGAGGTTGTTTCACTACTTCACGTAATGCAGCAAATGGGATATAGTTTTCAAAATCACGACCGTTAATAATAACGCGTCCTTCGCCTGGAACTAGGCGTACGCGCGCTACTGAACTCTTACGACGTCCAGTGCCATAGTATTGAACCTGTGCCAAAGTAAGCCCTCCTTTAATTAATTATCCGCGAAGTTCGTAAACTTCTGGTTGTTGTGCTTGGTGTGGATGCTCTGCTCCAGCATACACGTTTAATTTCTTAGAAACTTGACGTCCTAAACGTCCTTTTGGAAGCATGCCTTTAATTGCAAGCTCTAACATTTGTACAGGGTAGTTTGTACGCATTTCTAGAGCTGTTCTTTGCTTAAGTCCACCTGGGTGGTTAGTGTGACGGTAGTAAATTTTATCGTTTAATTTATTACCTGTTAAATGAATTTTCTCAGCGTTAATAATAATTACATGATCACCCGTGTCAACGTGTGGTGTAAATGTTGGTTTGTGTTTACCACGTAAAATGGATGCTACTTCAGTAGATAGGCGACCTAAAGTTTGACCTTCAGCATCAACCACATACCATTTACGCTCAACTTCGTTAGCTTTTGCCATAAAAGTCGTACGCATGTGTTTCCCTCCTCGTTATCTTTTCCATAGAAAAAATCTATTGTTTATCTTAAACACGATTTCCTTCCGGGGCTAATCGTGGTTTTAGAAACAATACCATATGTTATGATATACTTTTGAGTTTCTAATGTCAAGCAAATGTTACACCAGGATTAGTTGTTATAGTTTACCTGCCATAAGTAAAGTCCATGACCTGGAGCCATCTTTCCAGCAAACTGGCGATTTTGTTTCGCTAAAATCTCTGGAATACTATCTGGATCAAGCTTTCCTTGACCTACGCTAAGTAACGTACCAACAATAATTCTGACCATATTATATAAAAATCCATTACCTACAAAGCGAAAAATTAATTCATCGTCTTGCTCAATTAATTCGATTTCATAAATTGTTCGTACTTTATCTTTTTTGTCAGTTTTTGCCGAACAAAAAGAAGTAAAGTCATGCGTTCCAATAAAATAAGGAATCGCTTTTCTTATAGAGTTTATTTCGAGTGGATATGGATATTGATATACATAATTTCTACGGAATACATCCGCAGTCTTTGATAATAATACACGATAGCGATATTCTTTTTTCTCGACACCGTAACGTGCATGAAATTCTTCTGTTTTCTTCTCTACCTGCCTGATAATAATATCATCCGGCAACATTGTATTTAAAGCATTACTCCATTGCCACTCTTCAAGAGACAAAGGTGTATCAAAGTGTATCACTTGTCCTTTGGCGTGAACGGTAGAATCCGTTCTGCCTGATGCCTGCACACGAACAAGTTCTCCTTTATGCAACTTCTGCAATGCTTTCTCTATTTCTTGTTGAACAGTCCGATGCTGTGGTTGAATTTGGTAACCACAAAAATGAATGCCATCATATGCAACTGTACATTTTATTCTTTCCATTTCTCTATTCTCCATTACGACCGCACCCATGCCAAAATACAAGCTAAACAAAGTAAGCTTACAATTGTTACTGTATCACTTATTTTCCAGCGTAGTTGCCTAAATTTAGTACGTCCTTCGCCACTTTTATATCCACGAGATTCCATCGCAATCGCTAAGTCCTCTGCACGCTTAAAAGCACTGATAAATAATGGAACGAGTAGTGAGATAATAGCTTTCATCCTATCTTTTATCGGTCCCCCGGCGAAATCAATGCCACGTGACGCTTGTGCTTTCATAATTTTACTCGTTTCATCCATTAATGTCGGGATAAAACGTAGTGAAATTGACATCATTAATGCGATTTCATGAACAGGAACTTTTATACGCTTGAACGGCTTTAATAACGTCTCCAACCCATCTGTAATTTCAATAGGTGTCGTCGTTAACGTTAATAATGTCGTCATTAAAATAATAACGAAGAATCGTATAGAAATGTATATTCCTTGCTCTAATCCTTTTTCATGTATCGAAAACCAACCAAGCTGGAATAGTACTTCCCCTTCTTTATTTGTAAAAATATGCAGGAAAAATGTAAAAAGAAAAATCCACAGAATTGGTTTTAAGCCCGAAAGTACATAACGAATCGGCACTTTTGCAAAAAATAAAGCAATGAGTGCATATAAAAATAAAAATCCATATGAAATCGCATTATTTGCTAAGAAAACAACAAATACATATAAAAAGACAATCAACAGCTTCGTACGAGGATCCAGTTGATGAATGAGTGACTGACCTGGAATATATCTCCCAATAATCAACTGCTGCATGATTCATGACCACCTTTTCGTAACACCTGTACAACTTCATGAGTAAGATCCTCTAAAGATAAGGTAGCCTTCGAAATTGAAATACCAAACTTCTCTTCAATTGCACGTTTATACTTTAAAGACATTGGAAGATCCACACCGATTTGTTCTAATTCATCAGCATATGAAAATACTTCCTCTGCTCTTCCTTGCAAAAAGACCGTTCCTTTATGCATGACCACTATTTGATCTGCATACTTAGCGGCATCCTCCATATTATGGGTAACAAGAATGACTGTAAGCCCCTGTTCCTTATGCAAATTGTAAAACATCTCCATGAGCTCGTGCTGTCCTTTTGGATCAAGCCCTGCTGTAGGTTCATCTAATACAAGCACTTCGGGTTCCATCGCAAGTACGCCTGCTATTGCAACACGCCTCATTTGCCCACCGCTTAATTCAAACGGAGAACGTGCTAATAACTCTATGTCCAATCCAACAAGCTGGATTGCATCTTTCGCCTTTTGTTTTGCCTCTTCTTCAGATACACCAAAATTAGTCGGTCCAAAACAAATGTCCTTTTCAACTGTTTCTTCAAATAGTTGATGTTCTGGAAACTGAAAGACAACCCCTACTTTTTTTCGTAGCGGCTTAAGCTTTTTCTCTTTCTTCCCTGCTGAAATTAAATGTTCACCAATTTGAACCGTACCATTTGTCGGCTGCAATAAACCATTTAAATGTTGAATCATCGTCGACTTACCTGAACCAGTATGACCGATAATGGCATAATAGCCCCCACTTGGAAACGACACGTCTACATCATAAAGTGCGCGTCTTTCAAATGGAGTTTTATATTGATAACGATGTTCTACTTTTTGGAATGTAATCTCCAAAGTTCGTTCACCAAGCTTTCCATTGTAAGATGCGTATTTTGCAAGTGAATTTCATTTCTTTTTAATAATTCTGCTATTTTCACCGAAAAAGGTACATCTAATCCAATCTCTTGGAGCATATGAGAGGATTTGAAAATTTGCTCTGGAGTACCTTCCTCTAATATTTCTCCCTTGTTCAAAATAATAATACGGTCTGACTGTGCCGCTTCTTCTAAATCGTGCGTAATCGATAATACCGTAATACCCTTTTGATCAACAAGTTGTCTGACCGTTTCTACTACTTCACGTCTCCCCTGAGGGTCTAACATTGAAGTTGCTTCATCTAGTATTAAAATAGATGGTTGAAGTGCTAGAACACCTGCTATTGCGACTCGCTGCTTTTGTCCACCAGATAACGAATGGGGTTCTTCATTTAAAAAATCTTCCATACGGACAAGTTGCAGAGCTTGTTCTAGTCTTTCTATCATCTGCTCCCTTGGCATTCCGATGTTCTCTAGGCCGAATACAACGTCATCTTGTACTGTCGTTCCAACAAATTGATTATCTGGATTTTGAAATACCATGCCAATTTGCTTTCGAACATCCCATACTGTTTCCTCTGATAAAATCATTGTATCATTTAAAGTAATTTTCCCTGATTCCGGTAAAAATAAGCCATTCAATAATTTTGCAAGTGTAGACTTCCCTGAACCATTTTGTCCAATAACAGATACCCATTCTCCTTCATATAAGGAAAACGAAACATCTTTTAATGCATAAGAGGCTGCCCCAGGATATTGAAATGATATATTTTCTGTCCGAAGTTTCTCTTTTTTCAATACAAGGCACCCTTTCTTTCGTCAAGTTAGCCTATTTTTATACTTAAAAAAAAAGGGCCATGACCAGTTACTTGAAAAGAACTGTCCTGCCCTTTTAATCATCATTATACTAACTCGATAATTACCATTGGTGCTGCGTCTCCGCGACGTGGACCAATTTTTGCAATACGAGTGTATCCGCCTTGGCGCTCAGCATAGCGTGGAGCTACATCAGCGAATAATTTTTGAAGTGCATCTTGACCAGTCTCAGCGTTAGCAACCTCATTACGGATGAAAGCTGCTGCTTGACGACGAGCATGAAGATCTCCGCGTTTACCTAAAGTGATCATTTTTTCCACTACAGAACGAAGTTCTTTTGCACGAGTTTCTGTCGTTTGGATGCGCTCGTTGATAATTAAATCAGTAGCTAAATCACGTAACATAGCTTTACGTTGCGCACTTGTACGGCCTAATTTTCTGTATGCCATTCGTAGTTCCCTCCTTTGTTGATGGGTTTAAATCCTCAGTCGTCTTTACGTAAACCTAAACCTAATTCCTCAAGTTTATGTTTAACTTCTTCTAAGGATTTACGTCCTAAGTTACGAACTTTCATCATATCTTCTTCTGTTTTGTTCGCAAGCTCTTGTACAGTATTAATTCCTGCACGTTTTAGGCAATTATAAGAACGAACAGAATGATCTAGTTCTTCGATAGTCATCTCAAGAACTTTTTCTTTTTGATCTTCTTCCTTCTCGACCATAATCTCAGCATTTTGTGCTTCGTCAGTTAAACCAACAAAGATATTTAAATGCTCAGTTAAGATTTTGGCACCTAAAGAGATAGCTTCTTTTGGCCCGATGCTTCCATCCGTCCATACATCAAGCGTAAGCTTATCATAATTAGCCACTTGTCCGACACGTGTCTTTTCCACTTGGTAAGTCACACGTGATACTGGAGTATAAATAGAATCAATAGGAATTACTCCTATTGGTTGATCTTCGCTTTTATTTGCATCAGCTGGCGTATACCCACGGCCACGCTTTGCAGTTAAACGCATGCGGAAATGCGCATTTTTTGCTAACGTCGCAATGTGTAAATCTGGATTTAAGATTTCAACATCACTATCGTGAGTAATATCAGCAGCTGTGACAATACCTTCGCCCTGTACATCGATTTCCAACGTCTTCTCTTCTTCAGAGTAGATTTTAAGAGCTAACTTTTTCAAGTTTAAGATCATCGTCGTAACGTCTTCTACTACGCCCTCAACTGTTGAAAATTCGTGTAAAACGCCATCAATTTGGATAGCAGTTACAGCGGCACCAGGGAGTGAGGATAAAAGAATACGACGTAAGGAGTTACCCAAAGTAGTACCATATCCACGCTCAAGCGGTTCAATCACGAATTTGCCATACTTAGCATCTTCGTTAAGTTCAACCGTTTCGATTTTCGGTTTTTCGATTTCAATCATTAACTAAACCCTCCTTCAAAACGTCGAAACCCCGGTTAAACAAAGGAAGAACCTCTGTTTAACCGAAAGTCCCCCTTAGGCAGTTCCCGATTGTGCACAACAAGCGATGTTTCTGTACGAAATTTCTCGATAATGCATCATATCCATTATAGACAAAAGGGAAAATTCTATACAGAAAAATTACACACGACGACGTTTTGGTGGACGACATCCATTATGAGGAACTGGAGTAACATCTCTAATTGCTGTTACTTCTAGACCTGCCGCTTGAAGAGCACGAATTGCAGCTTCACGACCAGCACCAGGACCTTTAACAGTAACCTCTAAAGTTTTTAAACCATGCTCCATTGCAACTTTAGAAGCAGCTTCAGCAGCCATTTGCGCAGCGAATGGAGTAGATTTACGAGATCCACGGAAACCAAGTGCACCAGCACTAGACCAAGAAAGTGCGTTACCATGAGTATCTGTAAGTGTTACGATTGTGTTGTTGAAAGTAGAACGAATATGAGCTATACCAGCTTCAATATTCTTTTTCACACGTTTTTTACGAGTGTTTGTTTTACGTGCCATTGTTAGTTCAACCTCCTTTACTTATTATTTCTTTTTATTTGCTACTGTACGACGTGGACCTTTACGTGTACGAGCATTGTTTTTAGAGTTTTGACCACGAACTGGTAAACCACGACGGTGACGAAGACCACGGTAAGAACCGATCTCCATTAGACGTTTAATGTTAAGAGATACTTCACGACGAAGGTCTCCCTCAACTTTAATACGATCGATGATATCACGGATACGTCCTAATTCATCTTCCGATAAATCACGAACTCGTGTTTCCGAAGAAATACCAGCTTCTGTAAGAATTTTTTCAGCAGTTGTGCGACCAATGCCGAATACGTAAGTTAAAGAAATAACAACGCGCTTGTCACGAGGAATATCTACACCTGCGATACGTGCCATTTTGAATGCACCTCCTTCTGATTAACCTTGTTTTTGTTTATGTTTAGGGTTTTCACAAATAACCATTACTTTTCCACGTCTACGAATAACTTTACATTTTTCGCAGATTGGTTTAACTGACGGTCTTACTTTCATGTCTCGAACCTCCTTAAAGATTACGGAGTGCTATATTATTTAAAACGGTACGTAATACGACCACGATTTAAATCGTACGGAGATAATTCTACCGTAACTTTGTCTCCTGGTAAAATACGAATGAAATTCATACGGATTTTACCAGAAACGTGAGCCAATACGACATGCCCATTCTCTAATTCTACTTTGAACATAGCATTTGGCAACGTTTCAAGAACGGTACCTTCGACTTCAATTACATCATCTTTAGCCATTCAATAGTTCTCCCTTCTTCAAATCAGTAACATTTTACACTGCTCTGAAATCCCGGAGAGCCAGCTACTTATAAAGTGGTAAGGATTTCGTATCCTGCTTCTGTAAGAGCAATCGTGTGCTCAAAATGGGCACACCATTTACCATCTACCGTTACCACTGTCCAGTCATCAGATAGTGTTTTTACATATCGTCTTCCTTGATTCACCATCGGCTCAACACAGATGACCATTCCCGGCTTTAATCTAGGGCCTCTATTTGGTGGACCATAGTGCGGGATTTGAGGGTCCTCATGTAAGTCTTGCCCGATTCCGTGACCAACATACTCCCTAACGATCGAGAACCCATTCTCTTCAGCATGTGTTTGAACCGCATGCGAGATATTTGATAATCTTTCGCGTGGTTTTACTTGTTCTAGACCAAGATACAACGATTTTTCTGTGACATCAAGTAGCTTTTGAACAGATTCAGAAATGTTTCCAACTGGATACGTCCATGCAGAATCACCATGGTACCCATTGTATTTCGCACCAATATCGATACTGATGATATCGCCCTCTTCGAGCTTACGCTTCCCTGGAATCCCGTGTACAAGCTCTTCATTTACAGAAGCACAAATGCTCCCCGGAAATCCGTTGTATCCTTTAAAAGATGGCGTAGCACCATATTTTCGAATCGTCTTTTCCGCTATTTGATCGAGCTCTTTCGTTGTAATTCCTGGAGTAATATGTTGTTTCAACTCTTGATGAGTTAAAGCAACGATCCTGCCAGCTTCTCGCATGATTTCTATCTCGCGAGGAGTTTTGCAGATGATCATTACGCTAAGTCTCCGATGAGAACATCGATATCAGCAAATACTTTATTGATATCTTGCTCACCATTAATGCTTTGTAAGTAGCCAAGCTCCTCGTAGAAATCAAGCAAAGGTTTTGTTTGCTTAATATTTACATCTAAACGATTTGCTACAGTTTCTTCATTGTCATCAGAGCGTTGATATAATTCGCCACCACATTTATCGCACACATCAGCTTTTGCTGGCGGATTGAATTCTAAGTGGTAAGTCGCACCGCATTCTTTACAAATGCGACGGCCTGTAAGGCGTGTTAATAACAACCCTGAATCCACATTAATGTTTAAAACATAGTCGATTTTTTTGCCAAGATCTTTCATAATCTCTTCAAGAGCTGATGCTTGTGCAACAGTTCGTGGGAAACCATCTAATAAGAAGCCTTTAATACAGTCTTCTTGGCTTAAACGTTCACGAACAATTCCAATTGTAACTTCATCTGGAACAAGCGCACCTTTATCAATAAAAGATTTTGCTTGTAAACCAAGTTCAGTTTCAGCCTTCATAGCTGCACGGAACATATCTCCTGTTGAGATGTGAGGGATGTTATACTTGGCAATAATCTGTTCGGCTTGTGTACCTTTACCAGCACCAGGAAGCCCCATTAAAATCAAGTTCATCCTTGTTCCCCCTCAGTACATGAGCATGTAGGGAAGACAGTTCTTCCCACTTACTCACTGCTTGATAAACCCTTTGTAATGGCGTTTTACCAATTGGCTTTCTAGCTGCTTCATTGTTTCTAAAGCAACGCCGACAACGATTAACATACTCGTTCCACCAATCTGTGCAGATGGAGGAAGATTTCCCAATTTCGTAAAGATAACTGGTAAGATTGCAATCGCTGCTAGGAAAATTGATCCCACAAAGGTCAAACGATACAAGATTTTTGTTAGATATTGTTCTGTATTCTTACCCGGACGAATACCTGGAACATATCCACCTTGCTTGTTTAGATTCTCTGACATTTGCTCTGGATTAACCTGAACAAATGCATAGAAATATGTGAAGGCTACAATGAGCGCAACATATATGATCATTCCCACTGGGTGAGAATAGTTAAAGTTTGCAATAATCCACTGCGACACATCATGTTTCGGGAAGAACTGTGCAATAGTTGGAGGCGTAATTAAGAATGAAACAGCAAAAATGACTGGAATAACACCCGCACTATTTACCTTAAGTGGTAAATGAGTGTTTTGTGCTCCAGCATGATTCCCATTCCCTCCTGTTACACGCTTCGCGTATTGAATTGGGATCTTTCTAACAGCCTGTTGAATGAAAATAACACCAACAATAACCGCTAGCACAGCTAGTAAAATCAATGCAACTTTAACGATACTCATGAACAATTGATCTCCGATATTTTGAAACTGTTGTTGATACACTTGAGATATAACACTTGGGATCGCTGCGGCAATACCGCCAAAGATAAGAATGGAAATACCATTACCTACACCTTTAGCTGTAATCTGTTCACCTAACCACATTAAAAATGCAGTACCAGCAGTCAGTACCGTAGCAATGTATAAATAAGTGCTCCAACCTGGATTCAAAATTAATTGCCCACCTACCATACCGTTAAAACCGATTGACATACCAAACCCCTGAATAAACGCAAGAACAATTGTAAAGTAACGCGTGAATTGCGTTAGTTTACGACGGCCCATTTCGCCTTGCTTCGACCATTCCGAAAATTTAGGAACAACATCCATCTGCAATAATTGCACGATGATGGATGCTGTAATATACGGCATGATTCCCATCGCGAAGATGGAGAAGTTTTTCAAGGCGCCACCGCCAAATGTATTTAGGATACCTAAGGCATTTAATTGATCTTGTGCTTTCAGTACGTCTCCATTTGTAAATGGCACTGGGATAAACGTGCCAATCCTGAATACGACTAACATCGCTAAAGTGAATAATATTTTACGTCTTATCTCAGCAACGCGCATAAAGTTGGAGATTGTACGAAACATTAGATCACCTCAACTGATCCGCCAGCTGCTTCAATTGCTTCTTTAGCACTTGAAGAGAACTTGTGCGCTTTAACAGTTAATTTTTTCTCTACTGCTCCGCTTGCAAGAATTTTAACACCGTCGTTTAATTTGCTGATAACGCCAGTTTCCAGCAATAATTCAGGTGTTACTTCTGTACCATCTTCAAAACGATTTAACGTTGATAAGTTTACAATAGTAAACTCTTTACGGTTAATGTTTGTGAAGCCGCGTTTTGGTAAACGACGGAATAGTGGAGTTTGACCACCTTCGAAGCCAAGACGAACACCGCCGCCAGAACGTGCGTTTTGTCCTTTATGACCTCTACCAGCAGTTTTACCGTTACCAGAACCGATACCACGACCGACACGGTTACGTACTTTACGAGAACCTTCTGCAGGTTTTAATTCATGAAGTTTCATTCCCAGGCACCTCCTTATATTAATGAGTTATCCTTAAGCTTCTTTTACAGAGATAAGGTGAGAAACTTTGTTGATCATACCAAGAATAGCAGGAGTTTCTTCCTTAACTACAGTTGAATTCAACTTTTTAAGACCTAAAGCTTCTACCGTCGCACGTTGATCTTGTGGACGACCAATTACACTACGAGTGAGGGTAATTTCTAACTTTTTCGCCATTTGTTTTCCCTCCTTAACCTAGTAGCTCTTCTACAGATTTACCGCGTAATTTTGCAACATCTTCAGCGCGCTTAAGTTCGCTTAATCCGTTCACAGTAGCGCGAATCATGTTGATTGGTGTGTTAGAACCAAGAGATTTCGAAAGAATATCTTGTACACCAGCTAATTCTAGTACCGCACGAACAGGTCCACCAGCAATAACACCAGTACCCTCAGCAGCAGGTTTTAAGAATACTTCACCAGCTCCAAAATGACCGTTGATTGTGTGAGGAATTGTTGTACCAACTAATGGTACAGCGATTAGGTTTTTCTTAGCGTCTTCGATAGCTTTACGGATTGCGTCTGGTACCTCTTGTGCTTTACCAGTACCGAATCCAACATGACCGTTTTTATCGCCAACTACAACTAGTGCAGCAAAGCGGAAACGACGACCACCCTTAACAACTTTCGCGACACGATTTATCGTAACTACACGTTCTTCAAGTTCTAATTTACTTGGGTCAATGCGTTGCATCAATTTTCCCTCCTTTGACCATTAAAATTGTAATCCAGCCTCACGAGCAGCTTCAGCTAGAGCTTTAACACGGCCATGGTATAAGTAACCACCGCGATCAAATACTACTTCTTTAACGCCTTTCTCTACAGCACGCTTAGCAACTGATTCTCCAACTTTCGTAGCAGCTTCAGTATTGCTAGTACCGTTAAGAGCAAGGTCTTTATCAAGAGTAGATGCACTTACTAATGTTACACCATTTACATCATCAATAACTTGAGCGTAAATATGTTGGTTAGAACGGTACACGTTTAAACGTGGACGTTCTGCAGTACCAGTAAGTTTAGCACGTACACGTGCATGTCTTTTCTTACGAGTCGCATTTTTAGCAGCTTTAGTGATCATTCTTGTCACTCCTTTCTTTCACCTAACGGGTTTACTTAGCAGTTTTACCTTCTTTACGACGAACAACTTCGCCTTCGTAACGAATACCTTTACCTTTATATGGTTCAGGAGCACGTACAGCGCGGATGTTAGCAGCAAATTCGCCAACACGTTGCTTGTCGATACCTTTAATTACGATTTTAGTTGGTACAGGTACTTCAACTTCAAGTCCTGCTTCTGGAGTCATTTCTACTGGATGAGAATAACCTACGCTTAAAACAAGTTTATCTCCTTGTTTTTGAGCACGGTAACCAACACCGACTAATTCAAGTCCGCGTACGAAACCTGTAGTTACACCTTCAACCATGTTTCCGATTAAAGCACGAGTTGTACCGTGTAATGCACGGTGTTCCTTCTGTTCAGATGGACGCTCAACTGTTAGTGTATTTTCTTCAATTTTGATAGACATATCAGTTTTGAAAGTACGAGTTAATTCACCTTTAGGGCCTTTTACTGTTACAGTATTGTCTTCTGCAACTGTAATAGTAACACCTGCAGGGATTTCAAGAATCTTTTTACCAATACGAGACATGTGGTCACACCTCCGTTCGTTTTAAATATATATTACCAAACGTATGCTACTACTTCTCCACCAGTTTGTAATTGACGAGCGTCTTTGTCTGTCATTACTCCCTTAGATGTAGAAACAAGAGCGATACCTAATCCGTTAAGTACACGTGGTACTTCATCAGCTTTTGCGTAAACGCGTAAGCCAGGTTTACTGATACGTTTTAATCCAGTGATTACACGTTCATTGTTTGCACCATATTTCAGGAAAATACGAAGGATACCTTGTTTGTTATCCCCAATGTATTCTACATCACGAATGAAACCTTCACGTTTTAAAAGTTCAGCGATCTCTTTTTTGATTTTAGAAGCAGGAACCTCTAATTTCTCATGACGTACCATGTTCGCATTACGGATGCGAGTAAGCATGTCTGCAATTGGATCTGTCATCACCATGTGTTTTACCTCCTTCCCATTTGTGGGTTTTACCAACTAGCTTTTTTAACACCAGGAATTTGACCTTTATATGCAAGTTCACGGAAACAAATACGGCAAAGCTTAAATTTGCGGTATACAGAATGCGGACGACCGCAGCGTTCGCAACGTGTATACTCTTGTACTTTAAACTTAGGAGTACGCTTTTGTTTCGCGATCATAGATTTTTTAGCCACGTTTTCGCCTCCTCTACTTAGCGTTGGCTTCCATTATTTTTGGAATGGCATACCGAATTGTGTTAAAAGTTCACGAGCTTCTTCATCAGTTTTCGCTGTAGTAACGATTACGATGTCCATACCGCGGACTTTACTTACTTTATCATAATCAATCTCAGGGAAAATTAGTTGCTCTTTAACACCTAATGTGTAGTTCCCACGACCATCGAATGATTTCTTAGAAACACCACGGAAATCACGTACACGTGGTAAAGAAACTGATACTAATTTGTCGAAGAACTCATACATTTGTTGTCCGCGTAAAGTTACTTTCGCACCGATTGGCATACCTTCACGAAGACGGAAACCAGCGATTGATTTTTTAGCGCGAGTTACAACAGGTTTTTGACCTGCGATTTGCGTTAATTCTTCTACTGCATTGTCTAAAGCTTTTGAGTTAGATACCGCGTCACCAACACCAGTGTTGATTACGATCTTTTCGATTTTCGGTACTTCCATCACAGATTTATAGTTAAACTTGCTCATTAGAGCAGGAGTAATTTCCTTTTGGAACTTCTCTTTAAGGCGATTCAATGAAGTGACCTCCTTTCTTAAGAAAATTATTTATCTAATAATTCACCAGATTTTTTTGCAATACGAACTTTTTTACCATCTTCTACTTTGAAGCCTACGCGAGTAGGTTCGCCTGTTTTCGGATCTAATACCATAACATTAGAAACGTGAATAGGTGCTTCTTTCGTAATAATTCCACCTTGTGGATTTAATTGAGATGGCTTAGAGTGTTTTTTAACGATGTTAACACCCTCAACGATAACACGGTTTTGCTTTGGGAAAGCCACAAGGATAACGCCTTGTTTTCCTTTGTCTTTACCAGTGATTACCTGAACTTTATCACCTTTTTTTACATGCATCTTAATTCTGCACCTCCTTAGCAAGGCAATACCTTAAATTATAGAACTTCTGGAGCTAAAGAAACGATCTTCATGAAGTTGCTATCACGTAATTCACGAGCTACTGGTCCGAAGATACGAGTACCACGTGGGCTCTTATCGTCTTTGATGATAACCGCTGCGTTTTCATCAAATTTAATATAAGAACCGTCCGGACGACGAGCTCCGCTCTTCGTACGTACCACTACTGCCTTAACAACGTCACCTTTTTTAACAACGCCACCTGGTGTTGCTTGTTTTACCGTAGCAACGATAATATCACCAATATTAGCATATTTACGACCAGAGCCGCCTAATACTTTAATTGTTAAAAGTTCACGTGCACCAGAGTTGTCAGCAACTTTCAAACGAGATTCTTGTTGGATCATGTTATGAAACCTCCCTTCGGACTAAAAATTCCGATTCGTCTATTTAGATAACAACCGCTTCTTCAACGATTTCAACTAAACGGAAACGCTTAGTAGCAGAAAGCGGGCGAGTTTCCATGATTTTAACGATATCGCCAAGTTTTGCTTGGTTTTGCTCATCATGGGCTTTGTACTTTTTAGAATACTTAACACGTTTTCCGTACAAGGAATGAGTTTTGTAAGTTTCAACTAAAACTGTAATCGTTTTGTCCATTTTATCAGACACAACACGACCAGTATAAACTTTGCGTTGGTTACGTTCGCTCACTATGCAAACCTCCCCTCAATTTATCGATTAATTCCGATCTCTCTTTCACAAACTACAGTTTTCATACGAGCAATCGCTTTACGCACTTCACGGATGCGAGTTGGATTCTCTAATTGTCCTGTAGCAAGTTGGAAGCGAAGATTGAACAATTCTTCCTTTAAAGCTTTAACTTTTGTTTCGATTTCGGCAGTGGTTAATTCACGAATATCATTAGTTTTCATTAGATTCACCACCATTTTCTTCACGTTTTACGAACTTACATTTCACAGGTAGTTTGTGAGCTGCAAGACGTAATGCTTCGCGTGCTACCTCTTCAGATACACCCGCGATTTCAAACATAATTTTCCCAGGTTTTACTACTGCTACCCAGCCTTCTGGTGCCCCTTTACCGGAACCCATACGTACTTCTAGAGGTTTTGCAGTGTAAGGTTTAGAAGGGAAAATTTTAATCCATACTTTACCGCCACGTTTCATGTAACGAGTCATTGCACGACGAGCAGCTTCGATTTGACGGTTTGTAATCCATGAAGCAGCTTGTGCTTGTAAACCGAATTCACCGAAAGCAATTTCAGTTCCACCTTTTGCACGACCACGCATTTTACCACGATGCTCTCTACGATATTTTACGCGTTTTGGCATTAACATATTATTTTCCTCCTTCCTCAGAAGCTTTCTTTTTTGTAGGAAGGACTTCTCCACGGTAGATCCATACTTTTACGCCTAATTTACCGTATGTTGTATCAGCTTCAACTGCTGCATAGTCAATATCAGCGCGAAGTGTATGAAGTGGAACAGTTCCTTCACTGTAAGATTCTGCACGAGCGATATCAGCCCCGCCAAGACGACCAGAAACCTGTGTTTTAATACCTTTTGCTCCTGCACGCATAGCACGTTGAATAACTTGCTTTTGTGCACGACGGAATGATACACGGTTTTCTAATTGACGAGCGATGTTTTCGCCCACTAATTTAGCGTTAAGATCAGCTCTCTTAACTTCTAAAATGTTAATGTGTACACGCTTGCCTGTTAATTGGTTAAGAGCTTTACGAAGTGCTTCAACTTCAGTACCACCTTTACCAATTACCATACCAGGTTTTGCAGTGTGAATTGTAACATTTACACGATTTGCTGCACGTTCGATTTCTACTTTAGCAACAGCAGAATCTTTTAAGCGTACAGTAATGTACTCACGGATTTTGATGTCTTCATGTAATAACGTAGCATAATCTTTCTCAGCGAACCAACGAGATTCCCAGTCGCGGATAATACCGACACGAAGACCAATTGGATTAACCTTCTGACCCATCGATTATCCCTCCTTCTTTTCTGATACCACAACTGTGATGTGGCTTGTGCGTTTGTTAATTTGGCTTGCACGACCCATTGCACGTGGACGGAAACGTTTCAACGTTGGACCTTCGTCAACGAAGACTTTTTCAACAACTAGGTTGTTAATATCCATCTCATAATTGTGCTCTGCATTTGCGATTGCAGATTTTAAAACTTTTTCTACAACTGGAGAAGCAGTTTTTGGTGTGTGGTTAAGGATAGCAATCGCTTCACCCACTTGCTTACCTCGGATTAAGTCTACTACTAAACGAACCTTACGAGGAGCAATACGAACTGTTCTCACTACTGCTTTAGCTTGCATTGAAGTGCCTCCTCTCATTATCTTCTAGTTTTCTTATCGTCAGCAAGGTGACCTTTATACGTACGAGTTGGTGCGAATTCACCTAACTTATGGCCAACCATATCCTCAGTGATGTACACAGGTACGTGTTTACGACCATCATATACAGCAATTGTATGTCCGATGAACTGAGGGAAGATTGTTGAACGGCGAGACCAAGTTTTAACAACTTGTTTTTGCTCAGATGCAACTAATTTTTCCATTTTGTTCATTAAGTGATCATCGACAAATGGTCCTTTTTTTAAGCTACGAGCCATTTTGGTGCCTCCCTTCGTGATTGGCGTACGGTTCTTGAAATGAACCGTACTACAATCCCATTATTTTTTACGACGACGAACGATAAATTTATCAGACGCTTTGTTTTTCTTACGAGTCTTGAATCCAAGAGTTGGTTTACCCCATGGAGACATTGGAGACTTACGTCCGATTGGAGAGCGTCCTTCACCACCACCGTGTGGGTGATCAACCGGGTTCATTACAGAACCACGAACTGTTGGGCGCTTACCTAACCAGCGAGAGCGACCTGCTTTACCGATTTTGATAAGTTCGTGTTGTTCGTTACCAACTTGACCGATTGAAGCGCGACAAGCAGATAATACTAAACGTACTTCACCAGAAGTTAAACGTACAAGTACGTATTTTCCTTCTTTACCAAGTACTTGAGCAGATGTACCAGCAGAACGGACTAATTGTCCTCCACGACCAGGCTTAAGCTCGATATTATGAACAACAGTACCTACTGGAATGTTGATTAATGGTAATGCGTTACCGATTTTAATGTCAGCTTCAGGGCCAGACATAACTTCCATACCTACTTCTAAAGTTTTAGGAGCAAGAATGTAACGTTTTTCACCGTCAACGTAGTTAATTAATGCGATATTCGCAGAGCGGTTTGGATCGTATTCGATCGTAGCAACGCGTCCTGGAATTCCATCTTTGTTACGCTTAAAGTCGATGATACGGTATTGACGCTTATGTCCGCCACCTTGATGACGTACAGTAATTTTACCTTGGTTATTACGACCAGCCTTTTTGCTTAAAGGAGCAAGTAAAGACTTTTCTGGTCTGTCGGTCGTGATTTCAGCGAAATCATTCGTAGTCATGTTACGACGACCGTTAGTAGTTGGATTATACTTTTTAATTCCCATCTCAATTTCCCTCCTTCTTTAGTAAGAATTAAACGCCTTGGAAGATTTCGATTTCTTTGCTGTCAGCAGTTAGCTTAACGATTGCTTTACGACGACGGCTAGTAAAACCAGCGTGACGACCAACACGTTTTGCTTTCGGCTTGTAGTTCATGATATTTACTTTGTCTACATTAACACCAAAGATCGCTTCTATAGCGTCTTTAACCTCTGTTTTATTAGATTTAACGTCCACGTCGAACGTGTATTTTTTTTCAGCCATCATTTCCATAGAACGTTCAGTGATAACTGGGCGCTTAATGATATCACGAGGATCTCTCATTATGCAAGCACCTCCTCTACTTTTTCCACTGCCGCTTTTGTCATGATTAGCTTATCATGATGAAGCACATCTAGCACGTTTACGCCATCAGCAGTGATTACTGTTACTCCAGGGATATTGCGAGCAGATAACTCTACAGATTCGTTTGCATCAGCAGTTACGATAAGAGCTTTCTTCTCAACAGTTAATCCTTTAAGTACTGCTACCATGTCTTTTGTTTTTGGTGCATTTAACACTAGGTCCTCAAGAACTACAATGTTGTTCTCAACTACTTTAGTAGCTAATGCAGATTTGATTGCTAAACGACGAACTTTCTTAGGAAGTTTGTACGCATAGCTTCTTGGTGTAGGTCCGAATACCGTACCACCACCACGCCATTGAGGAGAGCGGATAGAACCTTGACGAGCACGTCCAGTTCCTTTTTGACGCCATGGTTTACGACCACCACCACGAACTTCAGAGCGAGTTTTTACTTTGTGTGTACCTTGACGTAAAGATGCACGTTGCATCATTACAGCTTCAAATAGTACAGCTTCATTTGGTTCGATACCGAAAATAGCTTCAGCTAATTCGATTTCACCAACCTGTGAACCAGTTTGGTTATATACAGTAACTTTTGGCATTGGAATTCCTCCTTCCTATTGTGAATTATTTGCTAACCTTCACAGCGCCTTGAACAACTACAAGAGATTTCTTAGCACCTGGAACGTTACCTTTTACTAGTAATAAGTTGCGCTCAGTGTCAACTTGAACGATTTCTAAGTTTTGGATAGTAACTTGGTCTCCACCCATACGTCCAGCAAGTTTTTTGCCTTTGAATACACGGTTCGGAGCAACTGGCCCCATTGAACCTGGACGACGGTGATAGCGAGAACCATGAGACATAGGTCCGCGAGATTGTCCGTGGCGTTTAATAACACCTTGGAAACCTTTACCTTTAGAAATTCCTGTTACGTCAACGATTTCACCTGCAGCGAAAACTTCAACTTTTACCTCTTGACCAACCTCTAATCCGTCCACGTCTGCATCGCGGATTTCGCGAATGAAGCGCTTAGGAGTTGTAGATGCTTTAGCAGTGTGGCCTTGTTCAGGTTTGTTAGTTAACTTTTCACGTTTATCTTCAAATCCTAACTGAATTGCGTTGTAGCCATCAGTTTCAGTTGTTTTCTTTTGAAGAACAACGTTTGGATTAGCAGCGATTACTGTTACTGGGATTAACTCACCGTTCTCAGCAAATACTTGAGTCATACCGATCTTTCTTCCTAAGATTCCTTTGGTCATGAGTTACACCTCCTACATTTTTAAGTTATATGAATTATAGTTTGATTTCGATATCTACACCAGATGGTAAATCTAAACGCATTAATGAATCTACTGTTTGCGGAGTAGGACTCACGATGTCGATTAGACGTTTGTGTGTGCGCATTTCGAATTGTTCACGAGAATCTTTGTACTTATGAACAGCACGAAGAATTGTGTAAATAGTCTTCTCAGTTGGTAATGGGATCGGACCAGAAACTGTTGCCCCAGAACGCTTAGCTGTTTCTACAATTTTCTCAGCTGATTGATCAAGAATACGGTGATCATAAGCTTTTAAACGGATACGAATTTTTTCTTTTGCCATTATTTTCCCTCCTTCGTTCGCCTATTTCTAAAATAGACCTTCTCCATGGAAATTTCCCCACACCATGCCATGGCAAAGCGGCCGGGTGTGTCAGCAACCTTCCACTTCATCGCAGTCAAAGACCAACATTGTCTATTATACAATGTTATTCGTCTAGATGCAAGCATCTTTTTGTTTGCATCTGCTTTTCTCTACTTTTGCTATTATACATGGCACTTTAAAGAATATCAAGTTTTCATCTACTCTTATTCACCTTACAGTTTTTGGGTGTTGTTTTCGTTTTATATACTATAGAAGAAACTCATCCAAAAATAGAAAATACATCTCTTTCTTCTATAGTAATAAGCAATAAAAAAACTCAAGGGAGAATCCCTTGAGTTTTTAATAATCTAATTAAAGACTACTCAGCAACGATTGTAGCAACTACACCGTAACCTACTGTACGTCCACCTTCACGAATAGAGAATTTAGTTCCCTCTTCGATAGCGATTGGAGCGATAAGTTCGATAGTCATTTCGATGTTGTCACCAGGCATTACCATTTCAGTACCTTCTGGTAATTGGATGATACCAGTTACGTCAGTTGTACGGAAGTAGAACTGTGGACGGTAGTTAGCGAAGAATGGAGTATGACGTCCACCTTCTTCTTTAGATAATACGAAAACCTCAGCTTTGAATTTAGCGTGTGCTTTTACAGAGCCAGTTTTAGCAAGAACTTGTCCACGTTGGATGTCTTCACGAGCAACCCCACGAAGTAGAGCACCGATGTTGTCTCCAGCTTGAGCTTGGTCAAGAAGCTTACGGAACATTTCTACACCAGTTACAGTTGTAGTAGCATTCTCTTCAGCAAGACCGATGATTTCTACTACGTCACCAACTTTAACGATTCCACGCTCAACACGACCAGTTGCAACTGTACCACGACCTGTGATAGAGAATACATCCTCGATAGGCATTAAGAATGGTTTGTCAGTTTCACGTTCTGGAGTTGGGATGTAAGCATCAACTTCAGTCATTAATTCGATGATTTTTTCTTCCCACTCAGCTTCTCCTTGAAGAGCTTTAAGAGCAGAACCTTTAATTACAGGAATATCATCGCCTGGGAATCCGTATTCAGATAATAGGTCGCGAACTTCCATTTCTACTAATTCTAATAATTCTTCGTCATCTACCATGTCGCATTTGTTTAAGAATACAACGATGTAAGGAACACCTACTTGACGAGAAAGAAGGATGTGCTCACGTGTTTGAGGCATTGGACCATCAGCAGCAGATACTACTAAGATACCGCCGTCCATTTGAGCAGCACCAGTGATCATGTTTTTAACATAGTCAGCATGACCTGGGCAGTCAACGTGTGCATAGTGACGAGTTTCAGTTTCGTACTCAACGTGTGCAGTTGAGATTGTGATTCCGCGCTCTCTTTCTTCTGGAGCAGCGTCGATTTGATCGTATCCGCGTGCTTCAGCACCACCAGCTTTTGCAAGAACTGTAGTGATCGCAGCAGTTAATGTAGTTTTACCATGGTCAACGTGGCCGATTGTACCGATGTTAACATGGGGTTTAGAACGTTCGAATTTAGCTTTAGCCATTCTAAATTCCTCCTTAGTTTATATGGGTTATTTTATATTTAGACTAGAAAGTGAAACTTGCGTCTCACTTTCTAAGCTTACATAAGTAGTTATACTTGAACAATCGATAAAAATCAATTATTCACCTTTATTTTTTTTAATAATTTCTTCAGAAACAGACTTCGGTACTTCTTCATAATGATCAAATGTCATTGAGAATGTTCCGCGTCCTTGAGTGTTAGAACGTAATGCCGTTGCATAACCGAACATTTCAGAAAGTGGAACCATAGCGCGAACAACTTGAGCGTTACCGCGAGCTTCCATACCTTCTACACGTCCACGACGAGATGTTACGTCGCCCATAATGTCACCCATGTACTCTTCAGGAATTACAACTTCAACTTTCATCATTGGCTCAAGAATTACTGGGCTACATTTAGAAACCGCAGCTTTAAGCGCCATAGATGCAGCGATTTTGAACGCCATCTCAGATGAATCGACATCATGGTAAGATCCGTCAACTAACGCAGCTTTGATGTCAACTAGTGGATAACCAGCTAGTACACCATTTTTAAGTGAGTCTTCAAGACCCGCTCCAACAGCTGGGATGTATTCACGTGGAACTACACCGCCGACGATTTTGTTTTGGAATTCAAAACCTTTACCTTCTTCATTAGGTTCAAACTCAATCCAAACGTGACCGAATTGTCCACGACCACCAGATTGACGAGCGAACTTACCTTCAACTTTCGCAGCAGCGCGGAAAGTCTCACGGTATGCTACCTGAGGAGCACCAACGTTTGCTTCCACTTTGAATTCACGGCGCATACGGTCAACGATGATATCAAGGTGAAGTTCACCCATACCAGCGATGATTGTTTGGCCAGTTTCTTGGTCAGTGTGAGCACGGAATGTTGGATCTTCTTCAGAAAGCTTAGATAATGCTGTACCCATTTTATCTTGGTCAGCTTTAGATTTTGGTTCGATAGCTACAGAGATAACTGGTTCTGGGAATTCCATAGACTCAAGGATAACAAGGCTCTTCTCGTCACAAAGAGTATCACCAGTAGTAGTATCTTTTAAACCTACAGCAGCAGCGATATCACCAGCGTAAACTGTTGAAATCTCTTCACGGCTGTTAGCGTGCATTTGTAGGATACGACCTACACGCTCACGCTTACCTTTAGTTGAGTTTTTCACGTATGATCCAGAGTTTAACACACCAGAGTACACACGGAAGAACGTTAACTTACCAACATAAGGATCAGTCATGATTTTGAATGCTAAAGCTGCGAATGGTTCTTCATCGCTAGACTTACGCTCGATAGCTTCATCTGTATCCGGAAGAGTACCTTTAATAGCAGGTACATCTAATGGAGATGGTAGGTAGTCGATAACTGCGTCTAACAGAATTTGAACACCTTTATTTTTGAATGCAGAACCACAGATTACTGGGAAGAATTCTACAGAAGTTGTAGCCTTACGGATACCAGCTTTAAGCTCTTCTACAGTGATTTCTTCACCTTCTAGGTACTTCATCATCATTTCTTCATCAAGCTCAGCTACCGCTTCAATAAGTTTTCCACGGTATTCTTCAGCTAATTCTTTATGCTCTTCAGGAATTTCGACACGCTCGATGTCTGTTCCTAAATCGTTAGAGTACATGTAAGCACACTCTTCAACAAGGTCAATGATACCATTGAACTCATCTTCAGCACCGATTGGTAACTGAATTGGATGTGCGTTTGCTTGTAAACGATCGTGGATTGTTCCTACAGAGTATAAGAAATCTGCACCAATCTTATCCATTTTGTTAACGAATACGATACGAGGTACACCATAAGTAGTAGCCTGACGCCAAACAGTTTCTGTTTGTGGTTCTACACCAGATTGTGCATCAAGTACTGCTACTGCGCCATCAAGTACGCGTAAAGAACGTTCTACTTCTACTGTGAAATCTACGTGTCCTGGAGTGTCAATGATATTTACACGGTGACCTTTCCATTGTGCTGTAGTTGCAGCAGAAGTAATTGTGATACCACGTTCTTGCTCTTGCTCCATCCAGTCCATCTGAGATGCACCTTCATGAGTTTCACCGATTTTATGAATACGTCCTGTGTAATACAGAATACGCTCAGTTGCTGTTGTTTTACCAGCATCGATGTGAGCCATGATACCAATATTACGAGTGTTTTCTAAAGAGAACTCTCTAGTCATTTGGTGTCTTGCTCCTTCCATATATGGATTGGATTATTTTATTTTAAGTAGCAAAAAAGCCACTTTATATTGTTACATATGCCAGTGTCCAGTACCCTCATTATGTAAAACGAGCGCCCAACGAAAGGGAGAGGCATTCTCCCTCTCCACACTTCCATAAGCGACAAATAAAGCGGTTTATGCTTACAATTTATTTTACGTTGAATCCTACCAACGGTAATGAGCAAATGCTTTGTTAGCTTCTGCCATTTTATGAGTGTCTTCACGTTTCTTAACAGATGCACCAGCGTTGTTAGCTGCATCTAAGATTTCGTAAGCTAGACGCTCTTCCATAGTTTTTTCACCACGAAGACGAGCATAGTTTACTAACCAGCGAAGACCTAAAGTTGTACGGCGTTCTGGACGAACCTCAACTGGAACTTGGTAGTTAGCACCACCAACACGACGAGCGCGTACTTCAAGAACAGGCATGATGTTCTTAAGAGCTTGCTCGAATACTTCCATTGGTTCTTTATCTGAACGTTCACGAACGATATCGAAAGCGTTATAAAGAATTGTTTGAGATTTACCTTTTTTACCGTCAACCATCATTTTGTTGATTAGGCGTGTTACAAGTTTAGAATTGTACATTGGATCTGGTAACACGTCACGTTTTGCAACAGGTCCTTTACGAGGCATATTGAGTTCCTCCTTTCATTATAAGTTTATTATTTTTTAGCAGGTTTTGGTCGCTTAGTACCATATTTAGAACGTCCTTGCATACGTTTGTCAACACCAGCTGTATCAAGCGCACCACGAACGATGTGGTAACGTACCCCTGGTAAATCCTTTACTCGACCACCGCGAATTAATACTACGCTATGCTCTTGTAGGTTATGACCGATACCTGGGATGTAAGCTGTAACTTCAATACCGTTTGTTAAACGTACACGAGCGTATTTACGTAACGCTGAGTTCGGTTTCTTCGGAGTCATTGTACCAACACGAGTACACACACCACGTTTTTGAGGTGCAGAGATATCAGTTGATTTTTTCTTTAAAGAATTAAAACCTTTGTTTAACGCAGGTGATTTAGACTTCCATACTTTATCAGTACGACCATTTCTCACTAATTGGTTAATAGTAGGCATTTGATTATCCTCCCTTCGCATGTTTGTATGACCACATATCCAGGTGGTTCATTATTAGTTGAAAACAAAGTTTTTGCAAGGAAGAGCAAATGCTCTCTCCTCACAAAAACAGTTTTAACTTATTATTCCTATTGCTGAAGCTCCCACTTGAATCCCCGAAACTTTTCCAAGCTTACGAACTGATTCAACTTTGGTTATGGGTATGTTATGTTGCAAGGCAGTACGAATGATAACATGGGTTAACCGCACATCAGCATCTTCCGCAATAACAACTTCTTTAACTATACCATTTTTGATTGCTTCCAATGTTCGTTTATGACCAACGACTACATTTTCAGCATTTGACACTTTTTGATAAGACATTTAAATATCCTCCAAAGCATCGTTCAGGAGCAACCTTGATTATAGTAACATTTTGTCTCATACAATGTCAACTAGGATCAGCTGTTTTTATACAAAATTTACGACGGAAAATTTTACTGTTCCACATAAACTTCATCGTTTTCTACATTCATGTTATCTTGTGTTGTTTTTACAAGATCCACTTTGCGATAACGATTCATACCTGTTCCAGCAGGAACAAGCTTACCGATAATAACATTCTCTTTCAATCCTAGAAGCTCATCGCGTTTACCCTTAATTGCTGCATCTGTTAGAACACGAGTTGTTTCTTGGAATGACGCCGCAGATAAGAACGAATCTGTCTCAAGTGAAGCTTTTGTAATACCAAGTAGAACCGGTCTAGCCGTTGCTGGTTGTTTACCTTTCAGTAACACCTTCGCATTCGCATCAGTAAACTGATGGATATCTAGTAATGTTCCTGGTAATACATCTGTTTCACCCGCATCACTTACACGAACTTTACGTAGCATTTGACGTACCATTACTTCTACGTGTTTGTCACCAATTTCTACCCCTTGCATACGGTATACTTTTTGAACTTCACGTAATAAGTATTCTTGAACTGCTGTAATGTCCGTTACTTTTAGTAATTCCTTCGGATCAATAGAACCTTCTGTTAACTCTTTACCGTGGCTAATTGGCTGTCCTAGAGTTACTTTCAGACGAGCACCGTAAGGAATAGCATACGTACGAGCTTCAACTTCACCCTGTACAACTACTTCTTGGCGATCTTTAACATCGTTGATCGCTGCGATAACACCGTCAATTTCACTGATAACTGCCTGACCCTTCGGATTACGAGCTTCGAAGATCTCTTGGATACGAGGTAAACCTTGTGTGATATCATCCCCGGCAACCCCACCTGTATGGAACGTACGCATCGTTAACTGTGTACCTGGCTCACCGATAGATTGAGCTGCGATAATACCTACCGCTTCTCCTACTTCTACGTCTGTACCAGTTGCTAAGTTACGACCGTAACACTTCTTACATACACCATGGCGAGTATTACACGTAAACGCTGAACGAATGTTTACAGTTTCAACACCCGACTTTTCAACGATATGAGCAATATCTTCAGTAATTAATTGATTTTCAACAACTAATACTTCACCTGTTTCAGGATGTTTTACAGTTTTTCTTGCAAAACGTCCAACAAGACGATCATATAGTGACTCAATAACTTCATTACCCTCTTTAATCGCACCAATTAGTAAACCGCGATCTGTTCCACAATCATCTTGACGAACAATTACATCTTGTGCAACGTCTACAAGACGACGTGTTAAGTAACCAGAATCGGCAGTTTTAAGTGCTGTATCGGCAAGACCTTTACGCGCACCATGCGTAGAGATGAAGTACTCAAGTACTGTTAAACCTTCACGGAAACTCGATTTGATCGGAAGCTCAATGATACGACCAGATGGATTGGCCATCAGACCACGCATACCAGCAAGCTGAGTAAAGTTCGATGCGTTACCACGGGCACCGGAATCACTCATCATGAAGATTGGGTTGCGTTTATTCAAGGATTTCATCAGCTTTCCTTGGATAACATCTTTTGCATTACTCCAAATAGAGATAACACGATCGTAACGTTCTTCTTCCGTGATTAAACCGCGACGGAATTGTTTAATTACATTATCTACTTTTGCTTGTGCTTCATGGAGAATTTCATCTTTTTCACCTAATACAAGAATATCTGATACCCCAACTGTAATGCCAGCTTTTGTAGAGTATTTAAATCCTAAGTTTTTCATACGGTCAAGCATGCGAGACGTTTCTGTAATTTGGAAACGTTTGAATACTTCCGCAATAATATTACCAAGGATTTTCTTGCTAAATGGTGCCACTTCTTCGCGACTAGCAATAATTTCTTTAATGTTCGCACCTTTTTCAACGAAATATTCCGCTGGTGTTTCTTTTTCAAGGTTTGAGTTTGTTGGTTCATTAATATAAGGGAACGACTCTGGTAAGATTTCGTTAAATATTAATTTACCAACTGTTGTTAATAGAAGCTTACTCTTTTGCTCTTCAGTAAACGTTACATTATTTACCGAACTCGCAGCAACTGCAACACGTGTGTGCAGATGTACATATCCATTTTGGTATGCAAGTATTGCTTCGTTTGCATCTTTGAAGACCATACCTTCACCGATTGCACCCTCGCGCTCAAGTGTTAAGTAATAGTTACCTAATACCATATCCTGAGATGGAGTAACAACTGGTTTTCCGTCTTTTGGATTCAAGATGTTTTGTGCCGCTAACATAAGGATACGAGCTTCTGCTTGTGCCTCTGATGATAACGGAACGTGAACCGCCATTTGGTCACCGTCAAAGTCCGCGTTGTATGCAGTACATACAAGTGGGTGAAGACGGATTGCACGACCTTCTACTAGTGTAGGTTCAAACGCCTGGATACCAAGACGGTGAAGTGTTGGTGCGCGGTTTAGAAGTACTGGATGCTCTTTAATCACAGATTCTAAAACGTCCCAAACTTCAGGGTGTACACGCTCGATTTTACGTTTAGCACTCTTAATGTTGTGTGCTAATCCTTTTCCAACTAACTCTTTCATAACGAAAGGTTTAAACAATTCAAGTGCCATTTCTTTCGGCAATCCACATTGGTACATCTTTAAGTTCGGTCCTACGACGATTACAGAACGGCCAGAGTAGTCAACACGTTTACCTAATAAGTTTTGACGGAAACGTCCTTGTTTACCTTTAAGCATGTGAGATAGTGATTTTAATGGACGGTTACCTGGTCCAGTAACTGGACGGCCACGGCGACCATTATCGATTAATGCGTCTACAGCTTCTTGTAACATACGTTTTTCGTTTTGAACGATAATGCTTGGTGCACCTAAGTCCAATAGACGTTTTAAACGGTTGTTACGGTTAATTACACGACGATATAAGTCGTTTAAGTCAGAAGTAGCAAAACGTCCACCATCTAACTGTACCATCGGGCGTAGTTCTGGTGGGATAACTGGAAGAACCTCTAAGATCATCCAAGATGGGTGATTTCCAGAGTTACGGAATGCTTCTAATACTTCTAGACGTTTAATAGCACGAGTACGGCGTTGTCCTTGTGCTGTTTTTAATTCTTCTTTTAAGAAGTCTACTTCTTTATCTAAATCGATGTCTTGCAGTAATTTCTTAATCGCTTCTGCACCCATAGCAGCATGGAATGTACTGCCATATCGATCACGATATGCACGGTATTCTTTTTCAGAAAGTAATTGCTTCTTATCAAGTGGTGTATCTCCACTTTCTGTTACAACATAAGAAGCGAAATAAATTACTTCTTCAAGCGCGCGAGGGGACATGTCTAAGACAAGTCCCATGCGGCTCGGGATACCTTTGAAATACCAAATATGAGATACAGGAGCAGCTAATTCGATATGACCCATACGTTCACGACGAACTTTTGCACGCGTTACTTCAACGCCACATCGATCACAAACTACACCTTTATAACGTACACGTTTATATTTCCCGCAATGACATTCCCAGTCCTTTTGTGGTCCGAAAATACGCTCACAGAACAAGCCATCTTTTTCAGGCTTTAACGTACGATAGTTAATTGTTTCTGGTTTCTTAACTTCACCGTATGACCAAGAACGAATCTTGTCAGGTGAAGCAAGTCCAATCTTCATATATTCAAAGTTATTTACATCTATCAAGGGGCCTACCTCCCTTTTAGTCTACAGGTTATCCCAATTATTCCTTAGTTGTCTCAACTTCAACATTCAATTTATCTGCTGATTGATGATCATCGTCATCTTCCGTATCACGCATTTCAATTTCTGTATCGTTGATAGACATCATTTTAACGTCCATACCTAAACTTTGCAGTTCTTTAATCAATACTTTGAATGATTCAGGAACGCCTGGTTCTGGAACATTTTCACCTTTAACAATTGCTTCATACGTCTTAACACGTCCAATAACATCATCAGACTTCACTGTTAAGATTTCTTGAAGAGTATAAGCAGCACCATAAGCTTCAAGTGCCCAAACCTCCATCTCACCGAAACGCTGTCCACCGAACTGAGCTTTACCTCCAAGAGGTTGCTGCGTTACAAGTGAGTATGGTCCAGTAGAACGAGCATGAAGTTTATCGTCAACCATGTGCGCAAGTTTGATCATATACATGACACCAACAGATACACGGTTATCGAATGGCTCACCAGTACGTCCGTCATACAGGATTGTTTTCGCGTCATTTGCCATACCAGCTTCTTCAATTGTGCCCCATACATCTTCCTCACGAGCACCATCGAATACCGGTGTTGCAATGTGAATACCAAGGTATCTTGCTGCCATACCAAGATGAAGCTCTAATACCTGACCGATATTCATACGAGATGGTACCCCTAATGGGTTTAACATGATATCGATTGGCGTACCATCTGGTAAGTAAGGCATATCTTCTTCCGGTAAAATACGGGAGATAACACCTTTGTTACCATGACGACCGGCCATTTTGTCACCTTCAGAAATTTTACGCTTTTGAACGATATATGCACGTACAAGTTGATTCACGCCTGGTGGCAATTCATCGCCATCTTCACGGTTAAACACTTTTACGTCTAAGATAATACCGCCACCACCGTGTGGTACACGTAGTGATGTATCACGTACTTCACGTGCTTTTTCACCGAAGATTGCATGTAATAGACGTTCTTCTGCCGTTAATTCTGTTACACCTTTTGGCGTTACTTTACCAACAAGTAGATCTCCATCTTTTACTTCAGCACCGACGCGAATAATACCGCGCTCGTCAAGATTACGAAGTGCATCTTCTCCAACATTCGGGATATCACGTGTAATTTCTTCTGGTCCAAGCTTCGTATCACGAGCTTCTGATTCATATTCTTCAATATGGATAGAAGTGTACACATCATCTTTTACAAGGCGCTCACTCATGATGATCGCATCCTCATAGTTATAACCGTCCCATGTCATAAAGCCAACAAGCACGTTACGTCCAAGCGCCAGTTCACCTAGTTCCATAGAAGGACCATCCGCAAGGATTTCACCTTTTACAACTTGGTCTCCAACACTTACGATTGGACGTTGGTTGTAGCAAGTTCCTTGGTTAGAACGAATGAATTTTTGCATTTTGTAGCGATCTAAGTCGCCTTTTACTGTTTGACCGTCAACGTCTACATAGCGACGTACCCAAACTTCACGTGCTTCTACGCGCTCAACAACACCAGGCTGTTTACAGATTACTGCAGCACCTGAGTCTTTTGCTGATACGTACTCCATACCTGTACCTACAATCGGAGATTCCGGATTTATTAACGGAACCGCCTGACGTTGCATGTTCGCTCCCATAAGTGCGCGGTTAGAGTCATCGTTTTCTAAGAACGGAATACAAGCTGTCGCTGCCGACACTACTTGTTTTGGAGATACATCCATGTAGTCGATGCGTTCTTTATTTGTGACAATGTTTTCACCACGGAAACGAGCTACGATATCTTCATCAAGGAATTCCCCTACTTCAGATAATTTCATATTCGCTTGGGCTACAACATAGTTATCTTCTTCATCTGCTGTTAAATAATCAACCTGCCCTGTTACAAGACCAGTTTCTGGGTCAACACGACGGTATGGCGTTTCAATGAAACCAAACTCATTTACTTTCGCAAACGAAGATAATGAGTTAATCAAACCGATGTTTGGTCCCTCTGGTGTTTCAATTGGACACATACGACCATAGTGAGAGTAGTGAACGTCACGTACTTCAAAGCCTGCGCGCTCACGCGTTAAACCACCGGGTCCTAATGCAGATAGTCTTCGTTTGTGAGTTAACTCTGCTAATGGGTTTGTTTGATCCATGAACTGAGATAACTGAGAACTTCCGAAGAACTCTTTAATAGATGCAATAACCGGGCGAATGTTAATTAACGCTTGTGGTGTAATTGCATTTGTATCTTGAATCGACATTCTCTCACGAACAACACGTTCCATACGAGAAAGACCGATACGGAATTGGTTTTGTAGTAACTCTCCTACAGAACGCAGACGACGATTTCCTAAGTGGTCAATATCATCTGTATCCCCTACTTTATATAGCAAGTTAAAGAAGTAGCTAATAGAAGCAAGAATATCACCTGGTGTGATGTGTTTTATATCACGAGTAATATTTGCATTCCCAATTACGTTTATAGATCGTTCGCCTTCTGATTCTGGAGCATAAATCTTAATAGATTGCAGCTCAACATCGCCTGCTACCACTCCACCCATTGGTTTCGCTGTTTTGAATCCAATGTTTTTCTCTAAGTAAGGTAGAATGCGATCCAGTGTACGACGATCTAAGACTGTTCCTTCTGCCGCTAAAATTTCACCAGTTTCTGGATCCACCAGTGTTTCAGCTAAACGTTGGTTAAACAATCTGTTTTTAATGTGTAGCTTTTTGTTGATCTTATAGCGACCTACATTTGCTAAATCGTAGCGCTTCGGATCAAAGAAACGAGACACAAGTAAGCTCTTTGCATTTTCTACTGTTGGTGGTTCACCAGGGCGTAGACGCTCATAAATTTCAAGCAATGCCTTCTCAGTGCTATCTGTGTTGTCTTTTTCTAACGTATTGCTTAAGTATTCGTTATCACCTAAAAGCTCGGTGATTTCTTGATCAGAGCCAAACCCTAATGCGCGTAACAAAACAGTTACAGGAAGTTTACGCGTACGGTCAATACGCACATATACAACATCCTTAGCATCTGTTTCATACTCTAACCAAGCTCCGCGGTTTGGAATTACAGTAGCAGTAAAACCACGTTTTCCGTTTTTATCCACTTTGCCACTATAGTATACGCTTGGAGAGCGAACTAACTGGGAAACGATAACACGTTCTGCACCGTTAATTACGAATGTTCCAGTCTCTGTCATGAGTGGGAAATCTCCCATGAACACATCTTGTTCTTTTACTTCACCAGTTTCCTTGTTGATTAGACGCACTTTTACACGAAGTGGTGCTGCATACGTCACATCACGCTCTTTGCATTCTTCTACAGAGTATTTAGGTTCACCCAAGCTGTAGTCGATAAATTCAAGCGATAGATTTCCCGTAAAGTCTTCGATCGGAGAAATGTCTTGGAACATTTCTCGCAAACCCTCATCAAGAAACCACTGATAAGAAGAGGTTTGAATTTCGATAAGATTTGGTAACTCTAATACTTCACTAATACGGGCATAACTTCTTCGTTGGCGGTGGCGTCCGTATTGAACTAGTTGACCTGTCAACTGCTTCACCCCTCAAATCATGAGTATTATAAATGCACAAAAAAATTTGTGCAAAATCACAAATAAATACAACTACTGCTATTAGCGTAGTTTTTTTCTCTTAAAGATAGATACGTTGAGTCTTTCTACCTGCTCAAAAAAGAAAAATGGCTTCTATAAGAAAACCATCATTCTGTTTCATAATCTGCTGATTTTACTATCTTTTCCAAGAGAAGCAAAAATATACATCTTTCTCAACGCAGAAAATCATATATTGGCATTGTATAATGTTAACATAGCCAAAAATAACCGTCAACGCTTTTTTGATTTTATGATATAATATCCTTTTTTCTTTTCTACAACTTCAACTTCAGAAAATACTTCTTCTAGTTTTTTCATCGCAGATGGCGCACCTTGTTTCTTTTGAATAACAATCCACAATTCTCCACCTGAAACTAAATACTCCGCAGCCTTTTCTAAAATCTCATGCACGATATCTTTACCAGCACGAATTGGAGGATTAGATAGAATAACAGCATACTTGCCATCTACATTTTCATAGACACTACTTTGCAAAATACGTATATTTTCAATTCTGTTATTAGCGGCATTTTCTTTTGCAAGTCCCAAGGCCCTTTCATTCACATCCACCATGTGAATTTCACGATTTTGAAACTCTTTCGCTAACGACAAACCGATTGGACCGTACCCACATCCTACGTCTAACACATTACCTTTAACATCTGGCATTTGAAACGCTTCAATTAAAAGACGAGAACCAAAGTCCACTTCGTTTTTCGAGAACACCCCATGGTCAGATAAAAAAGTAAATCGAGATTCACGAAGTGTAACTTCCCATCGTTTACGATCACTTTTACTAGAAGGGTCGTTAGAAAAATAATGGTCTGCCATATGGCCACCTCTTTTCTTTACAGTTAAAAAAAAAGCTCGCATAAGAGCGAGCTTTTTTTAAAGCACCAAAAGTTAATTACTTAACTTCTACAGCAGCGCCAACTTCTTCAAGTTTAGCTTTCATTTCTTCAGCTTCCTCTTTAGTAACGCCTTCTTTGATTGCTTTTGGAGTGTTGTCAACTAATTCTTTAGCTTCTTTTAAGCCAAGACCAGTGATTTCACGTACAGCTTTGATAACTTTGATTTTTTGAGCGCCAGCACTTGCAAGTACTACGTCAAATTCAGTTTGCTCAGCAGCAGCTTCACCAGCGCCACCAGCTACAGCTACAGGAGCAGCAGCAGTTACGCCGAATTCTTCCTCGATAGCTTTTACTAAGTCGTTAAGTTCTAATACAGTCATAGATTTAACTGCTTCAATGATTTGTTCTTTAGTCATTGTAAATATCCTCCCTTAAATAGGTTTGTATTGTTTTATAGATAACAAGTAATTATCTTTTAAAAAATTAAGCGCCTTGCTCTTCCTTTTGATCTGCAACTGCTTTAGTAGCAAGTGCAAGGTTACGGATTGGAGCTTGAAGAACGCTAAGAAGCATAGAAAGTAAGCCTTCACGTGATGGAAGAGTAGCGATAGCTTTAACCTCATCAAGTGTTACAAGTTTACCTTCGATTACGCCCGCTTTAATTTCTAAAGCTTCATGATTTTTAGCGAAGTCGTTTAATACTTTCGCAGGAGCAACTACATCCTCGTTACTGAACGCGATTGCGTTTGGTCCTGTTAAGAATTCGTTTAACTCAGCCATTTCAGCAGACTCTGCAGCACGACGAGTTAAAGAGTTTTTGTAAACTTTGAACTCAACGCCAGCTTCACGTAAGTTTTTACGTAATTCTGTTGCTTCAGAAACTGTTAAACCACGGTAGTCAACAACAATTGTAGATTTACTCGCGCGAAGTTTTTCAGCGATTTCAGTTACAACTTGTTGTTTAGTTTCGATTACTTTGCTCATGTTATTACACCTCCTGTAGATTATATAGAAGATGTACCGAAAGTGCACTAAAAACCTCCATGCCCAACTTGTAGACATGGAGGCATATAGTCACAGAAAAAAGATTCCGCTTCGTATATTAACACCTAGGTAGGAAATTAAGTCGAATCGACTCCTACTGTCTACGGTACACTATTAAAATTCACAACATAAATGATTATATTAAAACTTCTTTATGAAGTCAACTTCCAATTTTTACGCAAGTGTAGAAATGTCTACGCGTACGCCAGGTCCCATTGTAGAAGCAACAGTTGCGTTCTTCATGTAAGTACCTTTTGCAGCAGCTGGCTTAGCTTTTTGTAGCGTGTCAGCAATTGTTTTGAAGTTTTCTACTAATTTAGCATCTTCGAAAGATACTTTACCGATTGGAACGTGGATGTTACCAGCTTTATCAACGCGGTATTCAACTTTACCAGCTTTGATTTCGTTAACAGCTTTAGTTACATCGAAAGTAACTGTTCCAGTTTTAGGGTTTGGCATTAAACCTTTAGGTCCTAATACACGACCAAGTTTACCAACTTCACCCATCATGTCAGGAGTTGCTACTACTACATCGAAATCGAACCAACCTTTTTGGATTTTACCGATGTAATCAGCATCGCCTACGAATTCAGCGCCAGCAGCTTCAGCTTCTTTTGCTTTTTCGCCTTTAGCGAATACTAATACACGTTGTACTTTACCAGTACCGTGTGGAAGAACAACTGCACCACGAATTTGTTGGTCAGCTTTCTTAGGGTCAACACCTAAACGGAATGCAGCTTCTACAGTTGCATCAAATTTAGCTGTGTTTGTTTTCTTTACTAATTCTACTGCTTCTGTTGCAGAGTAAGCAGATGCACGATCAACAAGCTTCGCAGCTTCAACGTACTTTTTACCTCTTTTAGCCATGTTTGTTTCCTCCTTGAATGTGGTTTTAGCGGAATAACCTCCCACGTTTACGCCTTCATTCCGGGAACCCCCGAGGATGTGCGCCCATCCATTTATTTAAAAATGATGATCATTTACGATAATAAAGGTTGCGAATTGGAATTCCAGACCCGCAACCTTTTTTACAAAAAACAAATCGAATTAGTCTTCGATAACGATGCCCATACTGCGCGCAGTACCTTCAACCATACGCATTGCAGCTTCTACGCTAGCAGCGTTTAGGTCAGGCATTTTAGTTTCAGCGATTTCGCGTACTTTATCACGCTTAACAGTTGCCACTTTATTACGGTTTGGTTCACCAGAACCAGACTCAATACCAGCTACTTTCTTAAGAAGAACAGCAGCAGGAGGAGTTTTAGTAATGAAAGTGAATGAACGGTCCTCAAATACCGTAATTTCAACAGGGATGATAAGACCAGCTTGATCAGCTGTACGAGCGTTAAACTCTTTACAGAAGCCCATGATGTTAACACCTGCTTGTCCTAATGCTGGACCAACCGGCGGAGCTGGATTAGCTTTACCTGCAGGAATCTGAAGTTTTACCATTTTAATTACCTTTTTAGCCACGAGACACACCTCCTTAAGTCCGTGATGTGGTCAATTGGGCAGTGATTTGCCCTCCCACTTCATATTTTATCATAATGATAAAATCTTTTTCAAAAAACGTCTCCGTTACCGAAGACGTACTGACTTAAAAGATATTATCACTTTTTACAATTCATTTCAAGTTTCATTTTATAATTTTTCGATTTGATGGAAATCAAGTTCAACCGGAGTCTCGCGACCGAACATGTCTACAAGCACGCTAACTTTTTTCTTTTCCACATCAATTTCTTCAATCGCACCTGTATAATCCGCGAATGGTCCCTCATTTACACGCACTGTTTCATGAAGTTCAAATTCGAAATCAACCACTTCATTGTCCATTCCCATATGCTTCATGATGGTAACAACTTCCTCTTCTAATAGAGGCGATGGTTTAGATCCTGAACCAGAAGAACCGACAAAACCTGTTACACCTGGCGTGTTACGAACAACATACCAAGAATCGTCAGTCATGATTAGTTCTACTAATACGTAACCTGGGAACACTTTTCTTTTCGTTATTTTTTCTTTACCATTTTTCATTTCTACTTCTACTTCTTCCGGGACAACAACACGGAAAATTTTATCTTGCATACCCATTGATTCTACACGTTTCTCTAGGTTTGCTTTTACTTTATTTTCATATCCAGAATAAGTATGGACAACATACCAACTTTTTTCCATTCATTTAGGACGAGCGTCCTTCCCTCCCTGACGTACATTTTTTTGCGCAAATGAAAAAACCCGTTCACCGGGCTTTTACACAGTTCTTATAAATAACATTATATCATGGATAAGTGCTTCTTATTCAAGAATTAACCAAGAATTAACCGAATTAAAGAAGAAATGCCCATATCAACCACTGCGAAGAAAATCGCAAAGAACACAACTGTCGCGATAACAGTCGTTGTTGATCGGAGTAATTCATCTTTTTTAGGCCAACTTACTTTTTTCATTTCGCGACCTACATCGCCGAAAAAGTTCGTTAAACGCATCTACGGGACCTCCAGTTTATTATTTCAATTATTTATTTTGTTTCTTTGTGAACTGTATGCTTATTGCATGTTTTACAAAACTTCTTTATCTCAAGTCGCTCTACTGAGCTCGTATCTTTCATCGTAGAGTAGTTTCGATTTTTACACTCTTCACATGAGAGTACAACTTTTTTCCTCATTAGTTACACCAACCTTGTAACATTGTCCCTAAAAATGTATCATACAACAAAAGACAATGTCAATGTCATGACTTTCACTCTCTTAACAAAAAGAAAACAGGTGAATTATTTTACACCTGCGGCACTTGCTATGAATTTAAAGTTGTGCTTTCTCTCATCTCCATATATCTTTCTAATTTCCTTTTTACACGCTGCAATGCGTTATCAATAGATTTCACGTGCCTGTTTAACTGTTCTGAAATTTCTTGATAGGAACGACCATCTAAGTATAAAGAGAGCACTTTCCTTTCTAAATCGCTTAATAATTCAGATATTTTAGATTCTATGTCTGTATATTCTTCCTGACTTATAATCATCTCTTCTGGATCAGTTACTTTCGATTCCGAAATAACATCTAATAATGTTCGATCAGATTCCTCATCGTAAATTGGCTTGTCTAAAGACACATACGAATTTAACGGAATATGTTTTTGCCTTGTTGCTGTTTTAATAGCGGTAATAATTTGTCGAGTGATACACAGTTCAGCAAATGCTTTGAACGAAGACAGCTTGTCCCCTTTATAATCACGAATAGCTTTAAACAATCCAATCATGCCTTCTTGAACAATATCTTCTCGATCGGCACCCACTAAGAAATAAGATCTTGATTTCGCGCGAACAAAGTTCTTATATTTGTGAATTAAATATTCTAGAGCGTCAGTATTACCTTTTCGAACTAACTCAACGATTGCCTCATCCTCTAAATCACGAAATGTAACGTCACCTACACTTACGAAGCCTGCTTCCACCCTGATCCCTCCGACCGCTATATATTTAGCAATATTATACAGTAAAAAGATAAAGAGCGTCAATGCTTCAACGCTCTCCTCTTCTTAATTTTTCTAATTTTTCTGTAATATCTTCACTAAATATCTTTCGCATGGCGGGTTGCTTTTCTTTCGTGTCTTTGGTACACCTTCTTACTTGTTGTTCCATCGCTTGCACTTCTAACTCTAATTCACGCGCAGATTTTCGAAGTGCACCTTGCGCAAATATAATCCATTGCTCCGTATAATCCGAAGTTGCAACGTATATTTGTGTATTTATATTTCTAAGCTCAATCGCAAGTTGTTCTATCTTTTCATCTGCGGTTTGATTTTTTCTCGTGAATATTACTTCCACCCGTGATTGTTTCATCTTTTTTTCAATACCATAGACTGTATAGGCATCAAAGACAATCATTACCTTTGTGCCTGTATAGCCTTGATAATCCGCCATCTTATCAATAAGTGCGTCTCTTGATGACTGTAAATCTACATCCCGCAGTTTCTTCAAGTCTCCCCAAGCCCCGATAATGTTGTAACCGTCAACGATTAAAATATCGTTCATTTTTTATTTACCAATTTCGTGACGTTTACGATATACCTCATACATTAACAAACTTGCGGCTACTGAAGCATTTAAGGATGTAACTTTACCGACCATCGGTAAAGTAATTAGGAAATCACACTTTTCACCAATAATACGACTCATACCTTTTCCTTCACTACCAATTACTAGTCCGATTGGCATATTACCATCTAAATTACGGTAATCTGTTTTCCCTTTGGCATCTGTACCAGCAATCCAAAGTCCACGTTCTTTTAATTCATCAATTGTACGCGATAAGTTTGTTACACGTGCAACAGGAATATATTCAATTGCCCCAGTCGACGCTTTCGCAACTGACGCTGTAAGCCCCACCGCTCTTCTTTTTGGAATAATAACCCCATGAGCCCCTGTTGCATCCGCAGTACGCATAATAGAGCCTAAGTTATGTGGGTCTTCAATTTCATCTAAAATTAAGAAGAACGGATCTTCATTGCGTTTTTCTGCTAATTTAAACAAATCCTCTAACTCAGCATATTGATATGCAGCTACTTGAGCAATTACACCTTGATGATTACCCTCAACCAATTGATCTAATTTCTTCTTTGGTGCGTGTTGCAAGATAACCTTATTCTCTTTTGCTAATGCTAGTACAATTTGCACTTGTCCTTTGGCAGCACCTTCCGCTACCAAAATTTTATTAATATCTCGCCCCGCTCTTAAAGCTTCAATTACAGGGTTACGTCCGATAATATATTCACTACTCATGATGATGTGCTCCCTTCCTTTTCTTCCAAAACGTCAATCGCCTTATATACAATCTCGTCCAATCTTTCACGATTATTCAACAAGTGATGATAACCGATTAGCGCTTCAAAGGCTGTACTGTGTCGATATGTTTGTACATCTGTATTTTTTGGAACAGTACCCGAATTCGCATTACGCCCTCTTCTTAATACCGCCTCTTCCTCTTCTGTCAAAAATGCCGTTTCTAATAAATGATAAACAACTTTCGCCTGTGCTTTTGCCGAAACAAAGCTCGTCCCTAAGCGATGTAATTGATTAGGGCGAACTTTCCCCTTTTGAAGGAGGTGATAGCGGATATATTGCTCATATACCGCATCACCCATATATGCTAAAGCTAAGCTGTTTAATTGCTTTGCATCAATCATTCTTATCCTCTTTTCCATCTTGTACCTTGAGCGGTATCTTCTAAAATAATATTACGTCCTTTTAAATCATCGCGAATTTGATCAGATAGTGCGAAGTCACGATTTTGACGAGCTTCAATACGCTTTTGGATTAGTGCTTCAATTTCTTCATCAAGCAACTCTTCTTGCGCTAATTCTAATCCTAAAATACTAAATAATGTTTCAAGTTGTTTTACATACGCTTCAATTACAACTTTAGAAGTATGTTCTTCTAACAAATATTGATTTGCGTGATTTGCTACGTTATATAATTCAGTAATCGCATTAGCCGTATTGAAATCATCATCCATCGCTTCTTCGAATGCAACCTGGAACTTTTCCATTTCAGCTAACCATTTTTCATTATGGTCCGTTAAATCCGTACTACTTTCCATACGATGCTTTAAGTTACCGTAAGCTGTTTTAATTCTTTCTAGTCCATTATTAGTACTTTGCAATAAATCCTCGCTAAAGTTAATTGGGTGACGGTAATGTACCGATAGCATAAAGAACCTGATTAACTGTGGATCATATTGTTTAATGATATCGTGAACTAAAATGAAGTTTCCAAGCGACTTAGACATCTTCTCGTTATTAATATTAATATATCCGTTATGCATCCAATAACGTGCAAATGTTTTTCCTGTCAACGCCTCAGACTGCGCAATTTCATTTTCATGATGAGGAAACGCTAAATCTTGACCACCAGCATGAATATCAATTGTATCCCCTAAATATTTACGCGCCATTGCTGAGCATTCAATATGCCACCCTGGGCGTCCTTTCCCCCAAGGGCTTTCCCAGAAGATTTCTCCTTCTTTCGCAGCTTTCCATAAAGCAAAATCAAGAGGGTCTTGTTTCTTTTCTCCTACTTCAATACGTGCACCGTGACGTAAGTCTGCAATCGGTTGATGTGATAATTTACCGTAACCTTCGAATTCTTTCGTTTTAAAGTACACATCACCTTCTGATTCATATGCATACCCTTTATTCACAAGTTCTTGAATAAATTCAATAATGATATCCATATTTTCCGTTACACGTGGATGAACCGTTGCATGTTTGCAACCTAGTGCCGTTACATCTTCAAAGTAAGCTTCAACAAAACGATCTGCAATTGTTGGCACATCTTCACCTAATTCATTTGCCGCCTTAATTAATTTATCATCCACGTCAGTAAAGTTAGATACATACTGCACATCATATCCTTTATATTCTAAGTAACGGCGTACTGTATCAAACACCATAGGTGGTCTTGCATTCCCAATGTGAATGTAGTTATACACTGTAGGTCCGCACACATACATCTTTACCTTATTTTCTTCTAGTGGCATAAACTCTTCTTTTTGACGCGTTAACGTATTATAAATGTGAATAGTCATTTTTATCCTTCCTTCCTACCTTTACTTCGAGTTGCTTTCTCAATTTATCAAGTTCTACTTCCATAACCTTTAATTTATCAAAAATCGGATCCGGAAGATCAGAATGATTTAATTCTTGACCAATCTTTACTCCATTTTGAATAACGACTCGGCCAGGTATACCTACAACTGTAGAATGCGCAGGAACTTCCTTTAACACGACAGATCCTGCTCCAATTTTAGAATTCTCTCCAATAGTAATAGAACCTAGTACTTTAGCACCTGTTGCAATTAATACATTATCCTGAATTGTAGGGTGCCTCTTTCCTTTTTCTTTACCTGTACCACCTAATGTGACACCTTGATAAATTGTTACGTTTTCGCCAATTTCACACGTTTCTCCAATTACAACCCCCATTCCATGATCAATGAAAAAACGACGACCAATAGTTGCTCCTGGATGAATCTCAATGCCAGTAAAAAAACGACTAACTTGCGAAATCCAACGTGCCATAAAGAAAAAATCCCTTTTATAAAAAGCATGTGCAATTCGATGGGCCCAAACTGCATGTAATCCAGAGTAAGTTAAAATGACTTCGAAATAACTTCTTGCCGCTGGATCCTGTTCAAAAACGACTTCAATATCTTCCCGAAGCCTCTTAAACATCGATGTCCCCTCCCCTTTATGGGCTGCTTTTTTCGAGTGAACTAACTCCCCACTTCCCCCTAAATCTTTATACAAGGGGATAAAACTTATACTCACACCATTTACATGGTATAAAAAAAAGACGCCTCTGTCATATAGACAGAGACGCCTTTTAAGCGCGGTTCCACTCTGTTTAGGCTAAAGAAGCCTCAAACTCATCCATGATAACGGTTTACACCGCTTCTGTTTACTTTGCGCCCTAAGACGTTCCGCGAAATACTTCGCTGTTCAACAGAAGACTCGAAGGGGCATTTCAAAAATCCGCTTATAAACCACTTCCAGCCTAAGGGTGGTTCTCTCTGTAAAAAGCCTGATTTTCTACTTCTCCTTCTCGTCGCTTTTCCTTATTAGATTTTAGATATACTTATTATATTGCTAAACCTAGAAAATGTTAACCAATTACTTTTTGAATACGATTTAAAACTTTTTCTTTTCCAAGAAGAGCAATAGCGTTAGGAAGCTCTGGACCATGTGTTTGTCCAGTAGTAGCAACACGGATTGGCATAAATAGGTTTTTACCTTTATGTCCTGTTTCTTTTTGAACTGCTTTAATAGCCGCCTTAACTGCCGCTGGCTCCATTGCTTCTAAAGCTTCTAATTGATCGGCAAATGCACGAAGTACTTCAGGTACTTGTTCACCTTTCAATACTTCTTGTCCCTCTTCTTCATGATCAACATGATCTTTAAAGAACATTTCAGAAAGCTCTACAATTTCAGCTCCAAAGCTCATTTGGTCATGATATAAAGCAATTACATCACGAACCCACGCTTGTTCTTGTTCGCTTAAGTTTTCACCTACGCGACCCGCCTTCACTAAATGCGGTAAGCTTAGTTCAACAACCGTATCTAAATCTTGTTTTTTCATATATTGGTTGTTCATCCATTTTAGTTTTTGGGAATCAAATAATGCAGGTGATTTTGATAAACGAGCTGCATCAAACATTTTGATAAACTCATCTTGAGAGAAGACTTCTTCTTCACCTACTGGTGACCAACCTAATAATGCAATAAAGTTAAAGATTGCTTCTGGAAGATATCCAAGCTCTTTATATTGCTCAATAAATTGAATAATAGATTCGTCACGCTTACTTAGCTTTTTACGGCTTTCGTTTACAATTAAAGTCATATGACCGAACTTCGGGATATCCCAACCGAAAGCTTCATAAATCATCATTTGTTTTGGCGTGTTTGAAATATGATCATCACCACGAAGTACGTGTGTAATCTCCATTAAGTGATCATCTACCGCTACCGCAAAGTTATAAGTTGGAATTCCATCTTTTTTCACGATAACGAAATCACCAAAATCATTTGAATGGAATGCAACTTCATCTTTTACGAGATCTTTAAACGTGTAGTCGCTATCAGCCGGCACACGGAAGCGAATACTTGGAATACGGCCTTCAGCCTCAAATCCTTTAATTTGCTCCTCAGTTAAATCACGGTGGTTTCCTGCATAACGCGGTGTTTCACCACGAGCGATTTGACCTTCACGCTCTGCTTCTAGCTCTTCTTCTGTCATATAACATTTGTAAGCTAAATCACGCTCTAATAAATCTTTATATAATTTTTTATAAATATCTAAACGCTCTGTTTGACGATATGGTCCAAATTCACCACCAACATCAACACCTTCATCCCAGTCCATACCGAGCCATTTCAAGTATTTTAATTGGCTTTCTTCTCCACCAGCAACATTACGTTTCACATCAGTATCTTCAATACGAATAATAAACTTACCATCTTGATGACGAGCAAATAAATAATTAAATAATGCCGTACGCGCATTTCCGATATGTAAGTGTCCTGTTGGACTTGGCGCATAGCGCACTCTCACTTGCTTTTCCATAGTTGGTACACCTTCCAATCTTAATGTCAACACATTCTATAATTGTACACCAAAAAAACGTGATTATCCATCTTACGAATTAAAAACCACTATTTTTTCTGTAATAAAGCAACCGCTTGAGAAGCAATCCCTTCTTCTCTACCTGTAAATCCTAATTTTTCTGTTGTTGTTGCCTTTACATTAATATTATCAATAGACGTTTCTAATAGTTCACTAATGCGTTTACGCATGCTTTCAATATGCGGTGCCATTTTTGGCTTTTGGGCAATAATTGTACAATCTAGGTTCCCTAGCTCATAACCTTGTTCACGCACAAATTCCCAAACTTTTTGTAACAATACAGCTGAATCCGCATCTTTAAAGGCAGGATCTGTATCAGGAAAATGTTTTCCAATATCTCCTGCTGCAATTGCTCCTAGACATGCGTCAGCAATCGTATGTAACAATACATCTGCATCCGAGTGACCGATTAATCCTTTTTCATGAGGAATTGTAATTCCACCGATAATTAACGGTCTACCTTCCGCAAATTCATGTACATCAAAACCTTGTCCAATTCGAAACATTCTTTACATCCTCCTCAATCTAAACTACTTTATGAATTCTATATTATATTGCTATCTCTATAAAGAAAAGCCCGGCAACTGCCGAGCTTTTCTTTACTATAATACCATCACTTCTATTTCTTCTGAACATGAAGGAAACTTTCAGCAATTAGTAAATCCTCTGGAGTCGTCACTTTAATATTATAGTAACTCCCCTCTACTACGCCTACTTTCTTCCCTACACGTTCTACGAGACTTGCGTCATCTGTACCAAGAAAACAACTTTGCTTTGCACTTCTATGAGCTTCTAATAAAAGAGGAACAGAAAATCCTTGCGGTGTTTGAACCGCTTTAAGCTGAGAACGTTCTACCGTTTCAACAACAACACCCTGTTCTACTTTCTTAATGGTATCCTTCACTGGCACCGCACAAATGGAAGCACCATATTTCTCTGCTGCAGTTAATACATCTTGCATCATCTTATTCGTTACGAACGGGCGCGCACCATCGTGTACGAGAACATATTCAACACCACTCACATACTGAAGCGCATTATACACACTATCTTGTCTTTCGGCCCCGCCTTGAATAAATTGCACCTGCTTTTCAACCGGGTACTTCTGCATTAACTCCTCAAAATAAGGGCGTTCCTCTTCGTTAATCGCCATGATAATGCGTTTACATGCTTTATCTTTTTCAAAAGCACGTAATGTATGCACAATGATAGGTACTCCATTTATAAGTAAGAACAACTTATTTTTGCCAGCACCCATCCGTTTCCCTTGACCCGCTGCCGGAATAATTAATGTATACATATTAATAATCCTCTACTTATAATGCTTTTTCTAATAATTTACGTTTTGCGAAAATCATACGACCAGCCGATGTTTGCAACACACTTGTAACTAGTACATTAAGTTGCGAACCGACATATTCTCTACCGTCTTCTACTACAATCATCGTGCCATCATCTAAATATGCCACACCTTGATTTTGTTCTTTACCATCTTTCACAACATAAACACTTAATTCTTCGCCAGGGAGTACGACTGGTTTAATTGCATTTGCTAAATCGTTAATATTTAATACTGTTACTCCTTGTAATTCAGAAACTTTGTTTAAGTTGAAATCATTTGTTACAACAGTTCCACCAGTGATTTTAGCTAACTTTACAAGCTTGCTATCCACCTCTTGGATATCCTCAAAATCGCCTTCATAAATTTCCACCGGAATTGGTAGCTCTTTTTGAATACGATTTAAAATGTCTAATCCTCTGCGACCACGATTACGCTTTAATGCATCAGAAGAATCGGCAATATGCTGAAGCTCTTCTAATACGAATTGTGGAATCACAATTGTTCCTTCTAAAAACTTCGTTTGGCAAATATCCGCAATACGTCCATCAATAATTACGCTTGTATCGAGAATTTTCCAATGAGTTGTAGATTTTTCTACCTCTACCTCTTCGTTCTCGCTATTGTTTTTCTTCTTACCTCCACGCTGGGGTAATGTAAATAATCCTAGCAATTCATTTCTCTTTTTAAATCCTACTTGGAATCCTAAATAACCAAGTAAAAGAGTAAAGAACACTTGTAATACTGTACTAATGACTGGAATCGTGAATTCACGAATTGGTATCAAAATTAAATATGCAACAATAAGACCAGAGATCAACCCTAATGTACCAAATAAAACATCCGCTACCGGTGCCTTTACAAGGGCTTCTTCGATATGTTTAATAAGTTGAACAATATAATCCACAAGCCAAAATGTTGTTAAAAATAAAATAATTGCACCAATAATTGCACGAACGTACGATCCCTCAAGCAAAGGAACAGCACCAACGTCCAATACATTAATAACTTTTGGGATTAGAAAAATCCCTAACGCTCCCCCGATCACTAAAAAGAAGAGCTGTACGATCCTTTTTAACATCCAACCACCTCCTACTCATTATTAACCATTGTTTTGCTAATCAAAACGCCGAATGCAAAAGCGGACGTGTTTTTTTGTAAATAGTTTTATTTACCAATATACCATATCATATAACAAAAATGTTCTAGTGTCGTTATATTATGGAATCAATGTAATATTCTTAATTGTGTCTACTCATATAGAGATGCTCTTGAATTCTTTTTAGGCCCTCTCGTATTTTCTTCGCCCTAACTTCCCCAATTCCTTCCACATCATCCAATTCATTAATAGTTGCACGACAAACACCTTGCAATGTTTTAAATCGATTAATTAAATTTTCAATGATAAGTGGTGGAACACGAGAAATTTTGCTTGCGATTCGGTATCCCCTCGGTGTCACGCTTTCTTCTAAGCTCATTTGCCCTGGATAGCCGAGCAATTTAACTAAATCGCTATCCTCTAAAAGCTGTGTATTTGCAAGATCTTGTAACTTTTTCAAAATTTGATGGTGATCCTGCGTTTTTTCTTGATAATAATCCTTAATTAATAACGCTGCCTCTGCTTCTAAGTCGGCTAGTAATTCTGTAAGTTGTAAACGAATTAATCTTCCTTCCGTTCCTAACTCATGAATGTAGCTCACTATTTCATTTTTAATACGCAGTACCATTTCAACACTATGTAAAACGTGAACTACCTCGGACATTGTAACGACCTCTTCAAATTCTAGAATGCCCAAATTCGTAATCCCATCATTCCATACAGCTTTATATTTTTCTAACGTTTGAATAGCTTGGTTTGCCTTTGTTAAAATTACACCTATATCTTTTAGTGTATAACGTAAGTTCCCTTGATATAGTGTAATTACGTTACGTCTTTGTGAAATAGCCACAACAAGGCTAGCCGTCTGCTTTGCTACACGCTCTGCCGTTCGGTGACGCATACCTGTTTCAATAGAATCAATGGATGGATCTGGAACTAATTGTGCATTTGCAATTAAAATTTTGCTCCCAGTTTCATTTAAAATAAGTGCCCCATCCATTTTTGCTAATTCATATAAACTAGCCGGCGAGAATGCACAATTAATGTGAAATCCTCCATCAACAATACTTTTAATCTGCTCATTATACCCAAGAACAATTAGCCCTCCAGTTTGCGCACGAAGTACGTTATCTATCCCTTCGCGTAGTGGTGTTCCTGGGGCAACAAGCTGTAGAATATTAATCATACTTTTGACACGTTGCTTGTTTTCCTCCATAGCCTAGCCTCCTAATGTCAAACGAAGCGCTTCTCCTAAATTAGAAACACCTACTACCTCAATCCCATCTGGAATTGTCCATCCTCCCAAATTTTTTCTAGGAATAATAGCACGTTGAAATCCTAATTTCGCTGCTTCTTGTACACGTTGTTCAATTCTTGATACTCTTCTTATTTCTCCAGTTAGGCCTACTTCTCCTATTACCGCATCGGCTGGTGCAGTAGCTTTATCTCTGAAACTTGAAGCAATACTTAAGGCGACAGCTAAATCGATTGCTGGTTCATCTAATTTCAAGCCACCCGCAACTTTTAAATATGCGTCTTGATTTTGCAACAATAAACCTGTTCTTTTTTCTAGCACTGCCATAATAAGTGAAACGCGGTTATGATCAATTCCCGTCGCCATTCTTCGAGGATTTCCAAAACTAGTAGGGGAGATTAATGCTTGTATTTCTACTAAAACCGGCCTTGTTCCTTCCATTGAAGCAACCACTGTGGATCCTGCAACTCCAACTGGACGTTCCTCAAGGAAAATTTCAGAAGGATTTAGTACTTCTGCAAGACCTAGTTCCTTCATTTCAAAGATACCCATTTCATTTGTGGAACCAAAACGGTTCTTCACAGCTCGCAAAATACGATATGTATGGTGACGATCTCCTTCAAAGTAAAGAACTGCATCAACCATATGTTCTAGCATACGTGGTCCTGCAATTGCCCCTTCTTTTGTCACATGTCCGACGATAAAAATAGGAATCCCTTTCGTCTTTGCAAGTTTCATTAATTCCGCTGTACATTCACGTACTTGCGTTACACTCCCTGGGGCTGACGTCACTTCAGGTAAATGTATCGTCTGGATGGAGTCAATAACAACAAAAGCTGGATTCATCTCCTCAATGTGCGCTGCAATTCTCTGTAAATCAGTCTCTGCTACAACAAATAGATTACTACCCTTTACATGCAAACGATCTGCACGAAGTTTGATCTGCTTTGCTGACTCCTCACCTGATATGTATAGTACATCATATAAAGAATCTGCTAATTGCGATGAAATTTGTAATAACAATGTTGATTTCCCAATCCCAGGGTCTCCACCAATAAGTACTAAAGATCCATCTACAATCCCGCCACCAAGTACACGGTTAAACTCTTGAAATTTCGTTTCAATACGCGCCTCAGACTTTGTTTCTACCTCTGTTAAGCGTCTTGGTTTTGTTACTTCTGATTGAATTGCATTGGCATAATTAAGGCGTCTTGATGATACAACTGGTTCCATCTCTTCAACAAGTGTATTCCATTGACCACATCCAGGACATTTCCCCATATATTTTGGCGACTGATAACCACATTCTTGACATGTAAATTTTGTTTTCTTTTTAGCCATATCTTTTATAGTTCACTTCACTTTCATCTACAAACGTTTATCCTTCTCGTACAAGAAAGAGGGCTATCGCGTAGCCCTCTTTGTTTGTCTATACTTATTTTACCTTTTCCGCACTATGAATGACAAATGATTCTCCTTCTATATCAAAGATAACTTTTTGTCCTTTCTCAATAGCACCTTTTAACAGTTCTTCTGATAGTCTATCTTCTACATGTTTTTGAATTGCTCTACGAAGCGGACGAGCACCGTACTCTCGATCAAACCCTTTATCAGCAATTGCTGAAATTGCTCCTTCTGTTAAATGCAATTCAATCTCTTGTTCTTTTAAGCGATTCACTAACTGATTCACCATGAGAGTTACAATTTCTTGAATATGTTTTTTCTCAAGCATATGGAACACGATAATTTCATCAATACGGTTTAAGAATTCTGGACGAAATGCTTTTTTCAATTCATCCATTACTTTACCTTTCATATCTGAATAATCGCGGCTCTCATCTTGTACGTTAAATCCAAGATGTTTATTACGTTTTAATGCGTCTGCACCAACATTAGACGTCATAATAACAATTGTATTACGGAAATCAACTGTACGTCCTTTAGAATCTGTTAAACGGCCATCTTCTAATACTTGTAGTAAAATATTAAACACATCAGGATGAGCTTTCTCTACTTCATCTAATAAGACAACTGAATATGGCTTACGACGAACTTTCTCTGTTAATTGTCCACCTTCTTCATATCCAACATATCCTGGAGGAGATCCAACTAAACGAGAAGTAGAATGCTTTTCCATGTACTCAGACATATCGATGCGGATCATTGCATCCTCATCACCGAACATAGATTCCGCTAATGCCCTTGCTAGTTCTGTTTTACCTACACCAGTAGGTCCTAGGAAAATAAATGAGCCAATTGGACGTTTCGGATCTTTTAATCCCGCTCTCGCACGACGAACAGCTTTTGCCACAGCTACAACTGCTTCATCCTGCCCAATTAAACGATCATGTAAAATTGATTCCAAGTTTAATAATTTATCTGTCTCTGTTTGTGCAAGTTTAGAAACTGGAATACGCGTCCATGTGGAAACGACATTTGCAATATCTTCTACTGTTACTTCTGAGTTTTCTTGTCCTTGTTTCTCTTTCCACTGACGCTTTGTATCTTCTAACTTTTCACGCAAACGTTGTTCCATATCACGTAAGGAAGCAGCTTTTTCAAATTCTTGGCTTTGTACAGCTGCATCTTTTTCTTTTCTAATTTCCTCAAGCTTCACTTCAAGCTCTTTTAAGTTTGGCGGTGTTGTATAAGAACGTAAGCGCACTTTTGATGCAGCCTCATCAATTAAATCGATTGCTTTATCAGGTAAAAAACGGTCTGTAATGTAACGATCTGAAAGTTTTACAGCCGCATCGATTGCATCATCTGTAATAGATACGCGGTGATGCGCCTCATAACGGTCACGTAAACCTTTTAAAATCTGAACTGATTCTTCTAAGTTTGGTTCATCAACATGAATTGGTTGGAAACGTCTTTCTAATGCCGCATCCTTTTCAATATATTTACGATATTCGTCTAAAGTTGTTGCACCAATACATTGTAATTCACCACGTGCTAAAGATGGTTTTAAAATATTCGATGCATCAATTGCACCTTCCGCCCCTCCTGCACCAATTAACGTATGAAGCTCATCAATAAATAGAATGATGTTACCAGCTTGGCGAATCTCATCCATCACTTTCTTTAAACGATCCTCAAATTCACCACGATATTTTGTTCCAGCAACAACTGTACCCATATCTAATGTCATAACACGCTTATCTCTTAAAGTTTCAGGAACTTCATTATTTACAATTTGCTGTGCTAATCCTTCCGCAATTGCTGTCTTACCTACACCAGGTTCTCCAATTAATACTGGATTGTTTTTTGTTCTACGGCTTAACACTTCAATTACACGTTGAATTTCTTTACTACGTCCAATAACAGGATCTAAACGATTTTCACGTGCAACAACTGTTAAATCACGTGCTAGACTGTCAAGTGTAGGTGTATTCGCATTTGTTGATGAACCACCCTGGTGACCTGAACTAGCTTCATTACTTCCAAGAAGTTGTAACACTTGTTGTCTTGCTTTATTTAGGCTTACACCTAAATTATTTAAAACACGTGCTGCTACACCTTCACCTTCACGGATTAAACCAAGTAAAATATGTTCTGTTCCAACGTAGGAATGGCCTAGCTTACGAGCTTCGTCCATAGACAACTCAATAACTTTTTTAGCACGAGGTGTGTAATGTACTGTTTGAGAAGCTTCTGTTCCACGCCCAATTAATGCTTCTACCTCTTTTTGAACTTTCTCTGGACTTAATCCAAGAGCAATTAACGCCTTTGCTGCAATTCCTTCACCTTCGCGTACAAGCCCAAGTAAAATATGTTCTGTTCCAATATTATTATGCCCAATGCGAATTGCTTCCTCTTGAGATAAAGCTAATACTTTCTGTGCTCGTTCTGTAAATCTTCCAAACATCATAGAAATCGCCTCCTACTTGCGCTTAATTTTGTTCAATTCGTAATCGCTCACGGATTAAGGTTGCTCTTCGATAATCTCTTTCTTCTGGTCCTAAAGGTCCTCCTGCATATTGTTGCAAAATGCCTGGCTGAGTAAGAACCATTAACTCAGTTAAAATATTTCTCGATATACCTTGTATATATCCTAAGTCAATACCAAGCCGTACATCTGATAAGCAATTGGCTGCCTCTGCAGATTGAATTAAACGACTGTTAGCTAGTATTCCGTAAGAACGATATACTTTATCTTCAAGCTCGATACTTGAATTTTGTACAATTAATTCTCTAGCCATTTTTTCTTGATGGATGATTTGTTGAATGACACTCTTTAAATCTGCAATAATATCTTCTTCTGATTTCCCTAGTGTCATTTGATTTGACACTTGAAATATATTACCTAACGCTTCGCTACCTTCACCGTATATTCCTCTTACTACTAACCCTAATTTTTGAATTACTTGTATAATACGGTTAATTCTTTTCGTTAAAACCAGTCCCGGCAAATGAATCATTACCGAAGCCCTTAATCCTGTACCGACGTTAGTCGGGCAACTCGTAATATATCCAAGCGATTCATCAAAAGCATATTCAACCTGTTCCTCGATCCAATTATCTATTTGATTGGCACTTTGAAGCGCCTCTGATAACTGTAAACCTGAAAATAGGCACTGAATCCTAACATGATCCTCTTCATTAAGCATGATACTTATATGTTCACTTTCTGATAGTAGGCATGCTCCGTATTCTGTTCCTGCAAGATTTGGACTAATTAAATGCTTCTCAACTAAAACTCTCCTTTGAAGAGGATTTAATTCATTCATTTTTAATAGTTCAAACTCCCCAAAAGGTTCTACAGGTTTATTTATAAACTTCTTCTTAAATAACTCGTGAATCTGTTTAGCTTCTTCCTCGTTTTGCATAGTAGAGAATTGATATTTTTTAAAATTACGAGCCAAACGAATTCGACTACTTAAAACAATATCAGAATCAGGGCCATCTCCCTTCATCCACGGACTAATCGCTTCATTCATGATTCTGTCCAGTGACATAGAACTATTCCCCCTCTCTATGCTCACTAAGCTGATTTACAAGACCTCGAATTTTATCTCGTACTTCAGCCGCTTTCTCAAATTCCTCTTTCTGTACATATTGTTTCAGATTGAGTTTTAGTTCATCTAATTCTTTCTTTAAGTAGATATTTCCTTCTATACGTTCAGGAATTTTTCCACAATGATCCGTATGCCCACCATGAAGACGTTTTAACAATGGTTTTAAATGCCCCTTAAATGTATCGTAACAAGAAGCACATCCAAAGCGTCCCACTTTTGTAAATTGTTCATATGTCATCTTACAATTCGGACATCTTGATATATTTGTATTTGAAAATGTATCTTGCCCTTCTTCAAACATTGCTGGTTCACTATGCAATAATCCGGCTAATAGGTCATGGAATGAAAAATTAGACTGCGGTGATTGAAAGAAAGACGTATAGCCACTTTGTTCTGCACATTGCTCGCAAAGATGAACTTCCGCCTTTTTTCCGTTGATTACTTTTGTATAATGTAAAGTTGCTGGTCTTATATTACAGTTTTGACAAGTCATCGCTATCCCCCACCTTTACAACAGGAACGATCTATCTCATGATACTTTTCATACATTACTAGATTGTTCTCTTTCCTTAATCCATTTAGTAAAAGCACATGTCATCTTTCAAAATTCCTACAATATTAAACTGCATTATCTTAGTTATCATTCTTAACAAAAGTTATATTTATTTATATTTCAGTGTTCTTAACATTGCGCATAATATTCGAGCCCTAAGTTCATCTCGAGAAGGAACATCCATTAATAATACAGAACGATCTAGTACGCTTAACATAAGTTTAGCTTCACGATTTGTTATAATCCCCTCTTCTATTAAACGTATAATCATACTTTCAGCATTTCCTTGTGCAACGCTATGATCAATCATATGAAGCATTTGATCAATAATGTCTATATCATCATGCAGTTTGACTTTTATAATGCGAATGTAACCTCCTCCACCTCGTTTACTTTCTACTACAAATCCTCTTTCTAACGTAAAACGGGTATTGATTACATAGTTGATTTGAGACGGCACACAATCGAATCGATCAGCGACCTCATTCCTCTTGATTTCAATCGCATTATTATTGCTTAAGTCAATAACTTGCTTTAGATATTTCTCAATGATATCAGATATATTTCTCATTTATCCGCCACCTTTATTGACTTTGACTATCTTTGACTATAATTATATACGTATTAAAAAAATTTGCAACTCTTTTGCTTATTCACTATCCTAGCCACATTTCACAATCTTTAATCAAAAGGACGATTCTTTAAATAAAGATTTTTTAAATTACTATGAATTATAAAAGAAAACACGAAAAAACACGAGTCAAATGACTCGTGTTTTTAGCTTGCTTGGCGACGTCCTACTCTCACAGGGACAAGGTCCCAACTACCATCGGCGCTAGAGAGCTTAACTTCCGTGTTCGGTATGGGAACGGGTGTG
>NZ_JBIYDV010000030.1:0-48548 GCF_044909215.1 Bacillus sp. RC252
ACACCCGTTCCCATACCGAACACGGAAGTTAAGCTCTCTAGCGCCGATGGTAGTTGGGACCTTGTCCCTGTGAGAGTAGGACGTCGCCAAGCAAGATAAAAACACAAGTCTTTTGACTTGTGTTTTTTTGTTTTTAAACAGTACATGAAAGAAGTAAAGGGAATACATAAGTAATACAAACACGTTGCCCAAGAATAAATCATATTATATAAGAAATTGATGTATATTTTCCAGAAATTTGTTAAGGAATAGATGTATATAATATATTTATTTAAAAAGGGAGGAAAGATTATGAAATTACCAAGTGAAATTTGCATCGTTTGTGAGACAAAAAGAGGGGAAGGAATATATGTATATAATAATTTAATATGTTACGAGTGCGAAAGAAATCTGGTGAATACTGAGACAAATGACCCGAAGTATATACATTATTTAAAACAACTGCGAAAATTAGAAGTATCATATTTTTAAATAGGCATTATGCCTATTATTTTTTTTGCCCTAATATCTGTATAATAGATACACAATGAATAATAAGGAAGAGATATATATGAATCAAAATCGTATGCCTTTATATGAGGCGCTAATGGAATTTAAAGAAAGGCGACTACTATCTTTTCATGTTCCGGGTCATAAGAATGGTTTAAGCTTCCCTCAGAAAGCTTCAGGGGCGTTTAAGGACATATTATCAATTGATGTAACAGAGTTAACAGGATTAGATGATTTACATAGCCCGTTTGAATGTATAGATGAAGCACAGCAATTATTAGCTGAAGTATACGGCGTGCACAAAAGTTATTTTTTAATTAATGGCTCAACAGTTGGAAATTTAGCAATGATTTTATCTTGCTGCGGCGAACATGATATTGTCCTCGTACAAAGAAATTGTCATAAATCGATCATTAATGGTTTGAAATTAGCAGGGGCGAATCCGGTCTTTTTAAATCCATGGATTGATGAAGTACATAACGTACCAGTAGGTGTTCGTGATGAAGTTATTAAGGAGGCAATTACAAAGTATCCAAATGCAAAAGCACTTATTTTAACACATCCTAATTACTATGGTATGGGCATTGATTTAGAGGCAAGTATCGCTTACGCACATGCACATAAAATTCCTGTTCTAGTAGATGAAGCCCATGGGGCGCATTTTTGTATAGGGGACCCCTTCCCGAAGTCAGCATTAGTTTATGGTGCGGATATTGTGGTTCATTCCGCACATAAAACATTACCTGCGATGACAATGGGATCTTATTTACATATAAATAGCCATTTGGTGAGCGAAGAAAAAGTTTCCTCCTATTTAAGTATGCTACAATCTAGTAGCCCATCGTATCCAATTATGGCTTCTCTTGATATAGCACGCTTTGCAATAGCAGTTATAAAGGAAGAGGGTCATGATGAAATCGTTGAGTTTTTACGCCGATTTAAAGAAGGATTGCGATCTATCCCACAAATAGCCATTTTGCAATATCCATCGCAAGATGAATTAAAAGTTACGGTGCAAACTCGCTGTCAGTTATCGGGGTATGGATTACAGTCTGTATTTGAAAAAGTCGGTATATATACGGAAATGGCAGATCCATATAACGTCCTACTTATATTACCGTTACAAGTAAATGAGGGGTATATGAAAGCTATAGAGATCATTCGATTAGCTATGCAGCAATATAAGGTAAAAGACAAGACAGCATCAATTCGTTATACTTATAAAGGGGAGATTTCCCCTTTACCGTATACGTATAAACAATTAGAGAGATACGAAACGAAGTTAGTATCTATAGAAGAAGCCGTTGGTATGATAGCTGCAGAAATGGTGATTCCGTATCCACCTGGAATTCCATTGATCATGTATGGAGAGAGAATTACTCAAGAACATACAAAGCAAATTACTCATTTAGAGAAAACAGGGGCTCGTTTTCAAGGTAGTACGAAATATATGAACGTGTATGATATAGAAAGTAGGTTTTAGGATGAAGGGATTATTTGTAACAATTGAAGGGCCAGAAGGTTCGGGTAAAACAACATTAATTAAAAGTTTATTACCATATTTTGAGCAAAAGGAACAAAAGGTAATGGCGACCAGAGAACCGGGTGGTATTGCAATTTCTGAAGATATTAGAACAATTTTACATAAACAAGAGTATACGATGATGGAAGCACGTACAGAGGCGCTCTTATATGCTGCTGCACGTAGACAACATTTAGTGGAAAAAGTTATGCCAGCACTTGAGGAAAACTATCTTGTACTATGTGATCGTTTTATAGATAGCTCTTTAGCATATCAAGGATATGCAAGGGGCTTAGGTATGGATAAAGTATTTGAAATTAATCGTTTCGCAACGGAAGATTGTATGCCTAGTTTAACAATCTATTTAGATATTGAGCCAGAGGTAGGTTTAGCACGAATTGGAAAAGATGCAGGACGTGAAGTAAATCGACTAGATATGGAAGATATCTCTTTCCATAAACGTGTGCGTGAAGGGTATTTACAAGTTGTAGAGCGTTTCTCTAATCGCATTGTATTAGTAAATGCTGATCAACCAATGAAAAAACTTATAGAAGAAGTTGTTCAGATTATAGAAGATAAATTGTTATAATAGAAGGAAAGAATGAAATAAGTGAGGTATGCAGTATGATAAATACGTGGGAGCAGCTTTCTGTTATACAGCCCATCGGTGTCAAAATGTTGATGAATAGCATTGCAAAAGAGCGTATATCCCACGCTTACTTGTTAGAGGGAGGGAAAGGGACTGGGAAGTTCGCCACAGCAATTCAAATGGCAAAAAGTTTTCTCTGTTCACAAAGAAATGGTGTAGAGCCTTGTCATGTATGTACGAATTGTCGCCGAATTGATTCAGGTAACTACCCAAACTTACATATTGTAAAACCAGATGGATTATCTATTAAAAAACAGCAAATTCATGATTTACAAGAAGAGTTTTCAAAAACAGGATTAGAAGCAAATAAAAAAGTATATATTATTGAGCATGCAGATCGTATGACAGCAAATGCAGCGAATACGCTCTTAAAGTTTTTAGAAGAACCAAGTAGTGATACAACAGCTATTTTACTTACTGAACAAAGTCATCAGATTTTAAATACAATCTTATCTCGTTGTCAAGTTGTTACGTTTAGGCCGTTGCCTACAGAATCTTTAATTAAGAGGTTAGAGGAAGAAGGTATTACAGTTTCTTTATCTACACTTGCTGCGCAGCTTACAAATAGTTTTGAAGAAGCTTTATTAATGTGTAATGATGAATGGTTTGCACAAGCGAGAGCTTTAGTGATAAAATTATGTGAAGCGCTCGAAAAAGATAAGGCCTCTATTTTTTTTGTACAAGAAAAATGGGGGAAGCACTTTGGAGAGAAAGAACAATTACAGCAAGGCTTAGATATGTTACTCCTTATTTATAAGGATTTATTATATGTTCAACTTGGAGAAGAAGATCGTCTTGTTTTTCATGAGCAGAAAGAGATGTTTGAATCCTTTTCTTATGCTCAGAAGCGCATTGTATCAGCTCTCTTTAATATATTAGAGGCAAAAAATAGAATCAACGCTAATGTAAATGCGCAGCTTGTGTTCGAACAGTTAGTGTTGCGGTTGCAGGAGGGATGACCGTTTTGTATGATGTAGTAGGTGTTCGCTTTAAGAAGGCCGGAAAGGTATATTACTTTGATCCAAATCAGTTCGATATCTCAGAAAATGAGTTTGTAATTGTAGAAACGGTAAGAGGTATTGAGTACGGAAAAGTAGTTATTACCAAAAAGCAAGTTGATGAAAATGACGTTGTATTACCGCTAAAAAAAGTTATTCGTATTGCAAATGAAAATGATCGTACTATTGTTGAAGAGAATAGGCATGCTGCGAAAGAAGCATATCAAGTTTGTCAACAAAAGGTAGGAGAACATAATCTTGATATGAAGCTTGTAGATGTAGAGTATACGTTCGATCGTAATAAGATTATTTTTTACTTTACTGCGGATGGCCGGATTGATTTCCGGGAACTAGTGAAAGACTTAGCGGCAATTTTTAGGACAAGAATTGAGCTGAGACAGATCGGCGTTCGTGACGAAGCAAAAATGCTTGGTGGTATTGGTCCATGTGGTCGTATGCTTTGTTGTTCTACTTTTTTAGGAGATTTTGAACCTGTATCCATTAAAATGGCAAAGGATCAAAATTTATCATTAAATCCTGCAAAAATCTCTGGTTTATGTGGTCGCTTAATGTGTTGCTTAAAATATGAGAATGATGAATATGAGGCAGCAAAGGAACAACTTCCTGATTTAGATCAACGTATACAAACACCGCACGGTACTGGCCGTGTTATCGGATTAAATATTTTAGAAAGATTAATTCAAGTGGAACTAGTAGACAAGGAACGGATAGTAGAATATACGTTAGATGAATTAATGAATAAAGGGGTCGTTTCGAGTCAAACCACAGATTAATGAGGTGGGTGCTTGTGGAGAAAAAGGATATTTTTGCATCGGTTTCTAGTATGGAAGAGCAAATTGGACATTTATACAAACAGTTGGGAGAATTAAAACAACATCTTGCAGAATTATTGGAAGAAAACCAACATATAAAAATGGAAAATGAAAATTTGCGACATCGTTTTGAAGAAGTGCAGAACAAGGAAAAACAAAAAACTCAAAAACGCAAAGAAATGAAGGCGAAGACAGATATTGGTGAAGGCTACGATAATCTAGCGAGACTATATCAAGAAGGTTTTCATATTTGCAATCTACATTATGGAAGTGTACGTAAAGAGGGAGATTGTTTATTCTGTCTGTCATTTTTAAATAAAAAGTGAGATTACCTTTCCAATATAATTGGAAAGGTAATTTTTTATACATGAGAGTAGAATGAAATTTATTTTTACATTAATAGAAGATGAAATAGGATAGGTTAAGTGTAAGAAAGGGAGCAATATATGAATTTATATGAAGATGAGCGTTTAGATTACTTATTAGCGCAAGATATGAAGATTGTACAAAGTCCATCAGTATTTAATTTTTCTTTGGATGCTGTTTTACTTGCAGATTTTGCTTGGGTGCCAATTCAAAAAGGTAATTTACTTGATTTGTGTACAGGTAACGCAGTTATCCCTCTTTTATTAAGTACAAGGACAAAAGGGAAAATTACAGGTGTAGAAATTCAAGAGCGCTTATATGATATGGGAATAAGAAGCGTTCAATACAATAATTTAGAAGAAAGAATTCATTTAATCCATGGAGATTTGAAAGATATGCCGGAGAAACTTGGACGTCATCAATATGATGTTGTAACATGTAATCCTCCTTATTTTCAAACACCACAAACTTCTGAGAAGAATATGAATGAACATTTAGCGATAGCTCGTCATGAAATTATGTGCACACTAGAAGATGTTGTATACGCAAGTAGCCAGCTAGTGAAACAGGGTGGGAAAGTAGCATTTGTACATCGTCCAGGTCGTTTGCTCGACATCGTCACATTAATGCGTAAATATAAAATTGAACCGAAACGTGTGCGATTTGTTTATCCTAAGGCTGGTAAAGAAGCGAATACATTGTTAATTGAAGGAATTAAGGATGGGAATGCTGATTTAAAAATCTTACCACCTCTTTTTGTATATGAAGAAAACAATGAATATACAAAGGAGCTTCGTTCAATTTTATATGGAGAAGAATAAGCATTGTTTTTATGTGGTGGAGTGTTCTGATGGAAGTTATTATGCTGGATACACGAATCATATAGAAAAACGGATTCAGACCCATAATAGTGGAAAAGGTGCTAGATATACACGCGCTAGACTTCCAGTTGTTTTAAAATATGTAGAGGATCACGAGGATAAACGAACGGCTATGCAAGCTGAGTATCACTTTAAGCAGTTAACGAGGAAAAAAAAAGAAGAATATATGCAAAAAGGAGAACGCTATGTGGCAGCAAAAAAGCTTTCAGCAAAATGAAAAGGGAGTTTTATATTTAGTACCGACTCCAATCGGAAATTTAGAGGATATGACATTTCGTGCAATCCGAATTTTAAAAGAGGCAGACATTATTGCAGCGGAAGATACAAGGCAAACAAAGAAACTTTGTAATTACTTTGAAATTGAAACACCAGTTATGAGTTATCATGAGCATAATAAAGGAGTAAGTGGACGGAAAATTTTAGATAAGTTAGAAGAAGGTAAGACTGTAGCCATTGTGAGCGATGCTGGTATGCCATGTATTTCAGATCCTGGTTATGATATCGTTGTAGAGGCTGTAGCAGAACAATATCATGTTATCCCGCTTCCTGGGGCAAATGCAGCCCTTACAGCATTGATTGCATCAGGACTTGAGACAAAACATTTTTATTTCTATGGTTTCCTGCAAAGAAATAAAAAGGGACGTAAGCTTGAATTAGAAAAACTACGCTATATTCCAACTACAATGATGTTTTATGAGGCGCCACATCGTTTAGATGACACTTTAATCTCTATGCAAGAAGTATTAGGAAATAGGGAAATCGTATTATGTCGTGAGCTAACGAAAAAATTTGAAGAATTTATTCGTGGAACAATTGAAGAAGCGATTGAGTGGACGAAGCAAAATGAAGTTCGTGGTGAGTTTTGTATTTTAGTAGCAGGTTCAACAGAAGAACCTACTCCAGAAGAACAATGGTGGGAAGCTATTTCAGTATATAATCATATTGAACATTATATAAATGAAAAAGGTATGAATTCAAAAGAAGCGATAAAAACAGTCGCTAAAGATCGAGATTTGTCGAAACGAGACGTATATCAAATCTATCATGTGGATAAAAAATAAGCTTCTCATAATTGAGAAGCTTATTTTGCTGTTTCGATATAATCTTGAAGTTCGTTTAAGACTTGTTCAGCGCCTTCTTTACTTAAGATAATTTTACCTTCAGCTAAAGATAGGTTACCATCAGATACTTCACCAGTTACTTGGCAAGTCATGTTTGGTTTATATTTCTTTAAGATGATTTTTTCATCATCAACGTAGATTTCAAGAGCATCCTTTTCTGCAATACCTAAAGTACGGCGTAATTCGATTGGAATTACTACACGACCCAATTCATCAACTTTACGAACGATACCAGTAGATTTCATAATTCTTTTCCTCCTAAATAAATAGTTTATAAGTTTCGAGTCTATTTTTTTGATTCGTCATTTTTCGACAAAATACCCTATGGACATATGATACCAATCATTTACATTTCCGTCAATTATTAAATTCTATATTTTAAAAAAAGATTTATAGATTTTTATACTTCTTATATATGATAGAATGTAAGTCATTTCTACAATTGTTTTGTATTATTTTTTGTAATATTTATACTTTTCGGGAAATATATTGTATATTTTTTTTGAATATGAGTAATAGATGATAAAGATATCGAGCATTAACTCGTTTTATCCCGCTATTTGCGAGCAGTAAGACTCCCACTTCAAAATTTAGCCGGAGCAAAGAAGTTAAGTGGGAGTCGGGCTGCTCGTAAAAGCCCGATTGGTGTGGGCTAATAATCCATGGGGGATGAACCCTCTCCACGGATTAAAGTTTCACTTTATATATGAGTTTTTGATATACTGTTTATAAATACATATGAGGTTATTCGGGAGGTCCAAAACGATGAAAGAGGAAAATAAGTCCTTTTATATTACTACCCCAATTTATTATCCAAGTGGAAAGTTACACATTGGACATGCTTATACGACAGTAGCAGGAGATGCGATGGCACGATATAAGCGTATGCAAGGATACAATGTTCATTATTTAACAGGAACTGATGAGCATGGACAGAAGATCCAAAAGAAAGCAGAAGAACTAAATGTTACACCACAGGCATATGTGGATAACATTGTATCAGGGATTAAAGAACTTTGGGAGAAGATGGATATCTCTTATGATGATTTTATTCGTACAACTGAAGATCGTCATAAAGATGTTGTTGAGAAAATCTTCAAGCAGCTAGTAGATCAAGGCGATATTTATCTTGATGAATATGAAGGTTGGTATTCTGTACAAGATGAAACATTCTATACAGCGCATCAATTAGTAGATCCAATTATGGAAGGTGACAAAGTAGTTGGTGGAAAAAGCCCAGATAGTGGTCACGCTGTAGAACTTGTTCGCGAAGAGTCTTATTTCTTTAGAATGGGTAAATATGTAGACCGACTATTAAAGTTCTATGAGGATAACCCTCATTTCATTCAGCCGGAGTCCCGTAAAAATGAAATGATTAATAACTTCATTAAACCAGGATTAGAAGATTTAGCGGTTTCTCGTACTTCATTTGACTGGGGAGTTCGTGTTCCAGGTAACCCAAAACACGTTATTTACGTATGGGTAGATGCGTTGTCTAATTACATTACTGCATTAGGATATGGAACAGAAAATGAAGAGAAGTATAAAAAATTCTGGCCAGCAGATGTCCATTTAGTTGGGAAAGAAATCGTTCGTTTCCACACAATTTATTGGCCAATTATTTTAATGGCTTTAGATTTACCACTTCCGAAGAAAGTCTTTGCTCATGGCTGGATTTTAATGAAGGATGGAAAAATGAGTAAGTCAAAAGGAAACGTAGTAGATCCAGTTACATTAATTGATCGTTACGGATTAGATGCATTGCGTTACTACTTACTTCGCGAAGTTCCATTTGGATCTGATGGAGTATTCACACCAGAAGGATTTGTTGAACGAATCAACTTTGATTTAGCGAATGATTTAGGTAACTTATTAAATCGTACAGTAGCTATGATTGATAAATACTTTAACGGGGAAATCCCTGCATTTAAAGCAAATGTAACTGAGTTCGATGAAACGCTAGTGACATTTGCCGAAGATACATTGAAAAAAGTAGAAGAGGCAATGGAGAATATGGAATTCTCTGTAGCGCTAAGTTCCATTTGGCAATTAGTTAGCCGTACGAACAAATATATTGATGAAACGCAGCCGTGGGTATTAGCGAAGGATGAGAATGATCGTGAAAAACTTGCGTCTGTAATGTCCCACTTAGCTGAGGTACTTCGTCAAACAGGTATTATGCTTATGCCATTCCTAACAGTAGCACCAAGTAAGATGTTTGCTCAACTTGGACTTACTGAAGAGGCGCATAAATCTTGGGAAAGCCTATCTACAATTGGATGTATTCCAGCTGGAACAAAAGTAGAAAAAGGAAACCCAATTTTCCCTCGTTTGGAAATGGAAGTAGAAGTGGGATATATTAAAGAACAAATGCAAGGTTCTGCTCCTAAAGTAGAAGAGAAAAAAGCAGAAGAACCAAAGGCAGAAGAAATTACAATTGATGATTTCTTTAAAGTAGAATTACGAGTAGCTGAAGTAATATCCGCTGAACCTGTGAAAAAAGCAGATAAGTTGTTAAAAATTCAGCTTGATTTAGGTACAGAGAAGCGCCAAGTGGTTTCTGGGATTGCTAAATTCTATTCCCCAGAAGAACTAAAAGGTAAAAAGGTTATTTGTGTAACGAATTTAAAACCTGTAAAATTACGTGGTGAATTATCACAAGGTATGATTTTAGCAGGTGAAGAGAATGGCGTATTGTCATTAGCATCAATTGACCAGAATTTACCAAATGGTACAAAAATCAAGTAATTGAGACAAGAAAAGAGATGTTTCACGTGTAACATTAGTGAAGCGTCTTTTTTCTTTTTACATTCCGTTTTTTGCATTAAAATTGAAGTATTGTTATCGTTAAGTTAGAAAGAGTGTAGTTTTTCTATGAGAGAATTGATTTCAATATAAAAGGAGTTATTTATTATGTTGTTTGATACACATTCACATTTAAATGCAGAGCAATTTGAAGAAGATTTACAAGAAGTTATCGCGAGAATGAAAGAAGCGGGAGTTACATATACAGTTGTTGTTGGATTTGATGAAGTAACGATAAAGAAAGCAATTGAATTAGCAGAGGCTTATGATTTTATTTACGCTGCAGTTGGATGGCATCCTGTTGATGCAATCGATATGAAAGAAGAACATTTAGCTTGGTTAGAAGAATTAGCGGCTCATCCTAAAGTAGTTGCAATTGGGGAAATGGGATTAGATTATCACTGGGATAAGTCTCCAAAGGAAATACAGAAGGAAGTATTCCGTAAACAAATTGCATTAGCGAAAAAGGTGAAATTACCGATTATTATACATAACCGCGATGCAACTCAAGATATTGTTGATATCCTAGAGGAAGAGAATGCAGCTGAAGTAGGGGGCATTATGCATTGCTTTAGCGGTAGTGTAGAAGTAGCGCAGCGATGTGTCGATATGAACTTTTTAATTTCATTAGGTGGGCCAGTAACATTTAAAAATGCCAAGAAACCGAAAGAAGTTGCTATGGAGATTCCGTTAGAAAAATTATTGATAGAGACAGATTGCCCGTATTTAACACCACATCCATTTCGAGGGAAACGAAATGAACCTAGTTATGTAAAACTGGTAGCAGAAGAAATTGCGAATTTAAAAGGAATTTCTTATGACGAAGTAGCACAAGTAACAACAAAGAATGCCAAAGCCTTATTTGGTGTTGAATAAAAAAGAATGGGGAGGCCCATTCTTTTTTTGTTTTTTGAGAAGAGAGATAATAGAAGTGATAAGAACCCACTATTTACGCATAACATAAGTGTAGAAATACTGCGGATAAATTAAGATGGAGATAGAAGTGTTACAATAAGGATAGTGAACAAAGATTTTTCTCTTCTACTTTTTAAAATGTAAGATTGGGAAAATAATAATGGAAAAGTCGTCATTTTTTTGTTTTACTAAGTAGAGATGAAAAGAGTGTGGAGGCAAGCATGAAAATTAAAGAGATTATCGTTGTAGAAGGTAAAGATGATACAGTTGCGATTAAACGTGCTGTTGATGCGGATACAATCGAAACGAACGGTTCAGCAATCGGTGATCACGTTATTGAGCAAGTTAAATTAGCGCAGCAAAAACGAGGCGTTATTATTTTCACAGATCCAGATTATCCTGGAGAGCGTATTCGAAAAATTATTTCTGACAAGGTTCCTGGATGTAAGCATGCTTTTTTAACGAAGGAAGAAGCACTTGCTAAAAGGAAAAAAGGTGTTGGAATCGAACATGCTTCTAATGAGTCGATTCGCCGTGCTTTAGAGAATATACATGAAGAAATGGAAGCTTACACAAGTGAAATTAGTTGGAGTGATCTAGTCGATGCGGGCTTAGTGGGCGGAGAAATGGCAAAGAGTCGCAGAGAAAGAGTGGGTAAGCTATTAAAGATTGGTTATACAAACGCAAAACAGTTACATAAACGTTTACAAATGTTTCAGGTTTCAAAGGAATCATTTGCAGAAGCTTATAAGCAAGTAATACAGGAGGAAAAAAAATGAAGGATATCGCAACACCAAATCGTACGAAAGACATTGTTGAAAAGTATGGATTTTCATTCAAAAAAAGTTTAGGACAAAATTTTTTAATTGATACGAATGTATTAAATCGTATCGTTGATCACGCAGAAATCGGTTCAGAAAGTGGCGCAATTGAAATTGGACCAGGTATTGGTGCGTTAACAGAGCAATTGGCAAAGCGTGCTAAAAAAGTAGTGGCTTTTGAAATTGATCAGAGATTATTACCAATTTTAGACGAGACGTTAGCTCCATATAGCAACGTTACAGTTATAAATAAAGATGTACTAAAAGCAGATGTACATGAAGTGTTTAGTGAGCAATTTGAAGAAGGACAAGATGTAATGGTAGTAGCTAACTTACCATACTATATTACAACGCCAATTTTATTTAAATTGCTTGAAGAAAAATTACCGGTTCGTGGATTTGTTGTTATGATGCAAAAAGAAGTTGGGGATCGTTTAGCTGCTAAACCAGGAACGAAAGAGTATGGTTCTTTATCAATTGCCATTCAGTATTATACAGAGGTAGAAACAGTTATGACTGTACCGCGTACAGTGTTTGTGCCACAACCAAATGTTGATTCTGCGATTATCCGTCTTCTAAAGCGTCCTAAACCAGTTGTAGAAGTGACAGATGAAACTTTCTTCTTTGAAGTAGTACGAGCAAGTTTCGCACAGCGTCGTAAAACTTTAATGAATAATTTATCAAATAATTTAAATGGTTTCCCGAAAGATAAAGAGCTGTTGGATCGAATTTTGACAGAAGTAGGAATTGATCCGAAGCGAAGAGGCGAAACGCTATCTATCGAAGAGTTTGCAACATTAAGTAATGCATTAATTCTTCATAAATTGTCATAAGAATATGAAAGGGACAGTTCAACTTGAGCTGTCCCTTTTGTCACCTTTCCTTTCCTAAATTCATACTTTAAAAACAGGTAAGATGGCCTAACGAGTTTGGAGTTTGGAGGTAGGATAATGGCTTTACATGTTGGAGAATTAGTTGAACGATATTCTCATAATAGGGATATTCTTTTTCGTATTATAGAAATAAAAGGCGATATGGCAATATTATTTGGAGAGGAAATTAGACTTGTGGCGGATGCACCACTTGCAGATTTAGTTAGTATAGATCAACGAGAACATAAAAATAGAGTGAAGCGTGAAAAAGAAACGATGGAGCGTACTTACCGGTTGTTTCAGCAAGATTACGTGTTGATGAAACAAAGACATGAACATACTTCAACTGGTGGATATACAAGTGAAGTGAATTATTTTCAAATGCCAGGACGTGTATTGCATATAGATGGAGATCCTTTATATTTGCGCAAGTGCTTAGATTTATATAATAAAATAGGCGTTCCTGTTCAAGGTATTCATTGTAAGGAAACGGAGATGCATGAAAAGGTAGTAGACTTAATAGATCATTTTCGCCCAGACATTTTAGTTATTACAGGACATGATGCATATACAAAGTCAAAAGGAGTTATGGGAGATTTAGCGGCATATAGACATTCTAGACATTTTGTACAGGCTGTTCGAGAAGTGCGAAAAAAATATCCATCATTGGATCAACTCGTTATTTTTGCTGGAGCGTGTCAATCACACTTTGAGGCGTTGATTCGAGCAGGTGCTAATTTTGCTAGTTCACCGTCTAGAATTAATATTCATGCTCTAGATCCTGTATATGTAGTTGGCAAAATTAGTTTCACTTCATTTATGGAAAGAGTAAATGTATGGGACGTTGTGCGTAATACAATTACTGGCGAAAAGGGACTAGGCGGAATTGAAACAAGAGGGATTTTACGAACAGGATTGCCCTTTCAACATTATGACGAATGAGCAAGGTACATACGTATCTTGCTTTTTTATGTGGAAATGATTTAAATGAGTCTGGATAAAAAGCGGCAAGAACGTGCAGACTATACAATGATACTTTTAGAATATAGTATTTCTTCTATCTATTTGAACGCATGATGCTTTTATAATGATATTGTCTGTGAATTGCGGTTAATAATTGGGATAGATATATCGTGTTTTAAGTGTTCAATCTAAATTACAGCGAGGTGTAGCAAAGTATATGTCAAAACGTTTAGATGAAATTAAAAGCGAATTAGATCACCATCTTGGACAGCGACTTATGTTAAAGGCAAATAGTGGGAGAAGAAAAACTGTGGAGCAATCAGGTGTACTTGCAGAAACGTATCGTTCTGTGTTTGTTGTACAATTAGACCAGCAAGAAGATGCATTGCAACGTGTATCTTATAGTTATGCAGATGTTTTAACAGAGACAGTAGAGCTAACATTTTACGATGAATCTCAAAATGAAGTATTTTATAATTAATGTATTTTTTCTTACATATATTCCTATAAATGAAAAGCTATATTATTTTGCATACTAATTATACCGTAGCAAAATAAGGAGGGACTCTGCATTGAGTAGACGAAGAGGAGTCATGTCAAATCAATTTAAAGAAGAGCTTGCAAAAGAGCTTGGCTTTTATGATGTTGTTCAGAAAGAAGGATGGGGCGGAATTCGTGCGAAAGATGCTGGTAATATGGTGAAACGTGCTATAGAAATTGCAGAACAGCAATTAATGAAACGAAACCAGTAGTTGTAAGATACTTTCTATGCTACGGTAGCCGAGGAGAGATTCCTCGGCTTTTTGCACGCTAAAAGGTGCCATCATTTGACATAAGTAGTTTCATTCTGAATGCTTTTCGATATAATTAGGGAAGTGTCATCGTCTTACTATAAATTTATGGTAAAATAAACGATAAAAGATTGAGTACATAGAGTGGGTGAATAGATTGAAGCTACTAGTGAAAGCACCAGCAAAGATTAATCTGTCGTTAGATGTACTGGGAAAAAGACAAGATGGATATCATGAAGTGAAAATGATTATGACAACAATCGACTTGGCAGATCGTTTAGAGCTAACGGAATTAGCAGAAGACCGTATTGAAATTTTGTCCCATAATCGGTATGTCCCAGACGACCAACGCAATTTAGCTTATCAAGCAGCGAAATTATTAAAAGTGAAGTTTAATGTAAAAAAAGGTGTGTCTATTACTATTGAAAAAACGATTCCAGTAGCCGCTGGATTAGCAGGTGGAAGTAGTGATGCAGCAGCGACATTACGTGGCCTTAATAAGTTATGGAATTTAGGGCTAACAATCGATGAATTAGCAAAGCTTGGCGCAGAAATTGGGTCAGATGTATCGTTCTGTGTATATGGTGGAACTGCTATTGCCACTGGAAGAGGAGAAGAAATTGAACATATAAAGACTCCGCCTTCTTGTTGGGTTGTTTTAGCAAAGCCCCACATTGGTGTATCTACTGCTGACGTGTACGGAAATTTAAAATTAAATCGTGTTACTCATCCAAATGTAGATAAAATGGTTGAAGTCATTAACCATGGCGATTATAAAGGAATTTGTGATACTGTTGGTAACGTTTTAGAAGATGTGACGTTTGCGATGCATCCCGAGGTTGCACGTATTAAATCACAGATGAAACGCTTTGGGGCAGATGCCGTATTAATGAGTGGAAGTGGCCCAACTGTATTTGGTCTTGTACACCATGATTCGCGAATGCACCGCATATATAACGGGTTAAAAGGATTTTGCGAGCAAGTATATGCAGTGCGTTTATTAGGAGAGCGAGAAACGCTTGAATAAAGACGTATAATACGTTATGATTTGTTTAGAATATTCGTGATTTGAGGTGAGAGTATGAAAATTAGACGAAGTACAAGATTGGTCGATCTGACGTATTACTTGTTACAAAATCCTCGTCAGCTAGTTTCTCTCACTTTTTTTGCTGAAAGGTATCAATCGGCTAAATCTTCCATTAGTGAAGATTTAGTTATAATTAAGCAAACGTTTGAACAACAAGGTGTCGGCACATTGCAAACGGTACCAGGAGCAGCAGGAGGAGTGAAATATATTCCCTATATAAGTGAAGAAGAGGCAAATCTGATTATTAACGAGCTTTGTAGCTTATTTGAAAACCCAGACCGTATTTTGCCTGGCGGTTATTTATATATGACGGATCTTTTAAGTAATCCTCGCCAGATTAATGGCGCAGGTCGTTTATTTGCTTCTGTTTTTGCTAGGCAACCAATTGATGCGGTTATGACGGTAGCGACAAAAGGAATTCCGCTTGCTTATGCAGTAGCGAACTACTTAGATGTACCGGTAGTAATTGCGAGAAAAGATAATAAGGTAACAGAAGGACCCACTGTTAGTATTAACTATGTATCAGGTTCCTCTAAGCGAATCCAAACGATGACTTTAGCAAAGCGTAGCCTTCCAGAAGGGTCCAATGTTTTAATTATTGATGACTTTATGAAAGCTGGCGGAACCATTCAAGGTATGATGAGCATGCTAGAAGAGTTTAAAGCTAATGTTGTTGGGATTGGCGTATTAGTAGAGTCTACGGATATTGAAGAAAGACTTATTAATAACTTTGTATCATTAATTCGTTTGTCAGAAGTTGATGTGAAAGAAAAAGCGATTCAAGTGGAAAAGGGGAATTATGCACTTGCACCATTTGATAAAGGGCTTGTAGAGGCTGAGTAAAAAGGTAAAGCAGATAGCTTTACCTTTTTTTATTCCTATTTATAAATTACAAAATGGATGGACAAACTGCCTTTGGTACACTATTTTTAAAGAGTAAAAATAAATAATAAAAGGGTGAAAAGTATGAAAGTTGTTCAAACAAGCAAAGCACCACAGGCAATCGGACCATATTCACAAGGGATTATTGTAAATAATATGTTCTATAGTTCAGGACAAATTCCGTTAACGGCAAGTGGAGAACTTGTAACAGGAGATGTAACAGTACAAACAGAGCAAGTATTTGAAAATTTACAAGCGGTATTAGCAGAAGCAGGTGCTTCATTTGATACGGTGGTAAAAACAACAGTATTCTTGAAGGATATGGATGATTTTAATGCTGTTAATGAAGTATACGGTTCTTATTTCTCTACTCATAAACCAGCGCGTTCTTGTGTACAAGTAGCAAAATTACCGAAAGATGTTTCTGTTGAAATCGAAGTAATTGCCCTAGTTAAGTAACTCTTTGTAAGCGATAACCTCTGCTAATCCTTATATTCAACTACAATAAAAATTTTTATCTTAAAAATTTTTAAAAAATTAAAGGAAAAATAGAAATTTTGTGGAATTTATACAAATATATCGCTTATTTAGAAAAGGGTGGTGAACACAAGATGGAAGTGACTGACGTAAGATTACGCCGCGTAAACACAGAAGGCCGCATGAGAGCAATTGCCTCTATTACTCTAGACCATGAATTTGTTGTTCATGATATTCGTGTAATTGATGGTAATAATGGATTATTTGTAGCAATGCCAAGTAAACGTACTCCAGATGGAGAATTCCGTGACATTGCACATCCAATTAATTCTAATACACGCTCTAAAATTCAAGATGCGGTTTTAACAGAGTATCATCGTTTAGGCGAGTTAGAAGAGGTTGAGTTTGAAGAAGCAGGCGCTTCGTAAAATTCGAATGAAAAGGGCTTTTGAAAGAAAGTCTTATAATTTTGTAGCAAACTCCTGTAAGCATTTACAGGAGTTTGTTTTTTTTTTGAATAATACACGTTTCTAATTATAAAAATTCATATTTTGAAAAAATAAAGATGAAAAACTTCTAATTTTTTCATCTTTATTTAAAATAGTATAGCTTATTCCTTAAAAAAGATACTAAAGAGTAAAACATCTTATAAGAATTATGGTAAAATTTAATAGTTATAATGTGTTTCTTGAAATATATGATGATTTAGGATAATATCGTTAATGGATAAATAGGTTGCGATGGAGGGTCTATATGTCAAACAGATTTGCAGTGATTCTAGCTGCAGGTAAAGGCACACGTATGAAGTCCAAGCTATACAAAGTGCTGCATCCTGTATGTGGAAAACCAATGGTACAACATGTAGTCAATGAAGTATCTCAATTAGGATTGCAGAAACTTGTAACAGTCGTTGGACATGGTGCTGAAAAGGTACAAGAACAGCTAGGAAACGTAAGTGAGTTTGCATTACAAGCAGAACAACTTGGTACAGCTCATGCTGTCGATCAAGCTGCAAGTGTACTTGCAAATGAAGAGGGAACAACTTTAGTTATTTGTGGTGATACACCTCTAATAACTGCTGAAACGATGGAAGCATTACTTCAGCAACACGAAGAAGCGGGAGCAATGGCGACGGTACTAACAGCGTACATAGAAGAGCCTGCTGGATATGGCCGTATCGTTCGTAATGAGAATGGTCATGTTGAAAAGATTGTTGAGCATAAGGATGCGAATGAAAAAGAATTAGCTATTAAAGAAATCAATACAGGTACGTATTGTTTTGATAATAAAGCTTTATTTGCTTCACTTTCTAAAGTTTCAAATGATAATGTACAGGGCGAATATTACCTTCCGGACGTTATTGAAATTTTAAAAAATGAAGGTCATATTGTATCAGCTTATCAAACAGAGCACTTCGATGAAACGTTAGGTGTTAACGACAGGGTCGCTCTATCGCAAGCGGAAATTATTATGAAAAATCGTATCAACAGAAAGAACATGGTAAATGGTGTTACAATTATTGATCCAAGTAACACATACATTTCTGCGGATGCAATTATTGGTAGTGATACAGTTCTTCACCCAGGAACGGTTATTGAGGGGAACACTGTAATTGGTTCTGATTGTGAAATTGGACCGCATACAGTAATTCGCGATAGTGAAATTGGAGATCGTACGGTAATTCGTCAATCTACTGTACATGACAGCAAACTTGGTACAGAAGTATCAGTTGGTCCATTTGCACATATTCGCCCAGATTCAGTTATTGGAGATGAAGTGCGCGTTGGAAACTTCGTAGAAATCAAAAAAACTGTTTTTGGTAATAGAAGTAAAGCTTCACACTTAAGTTATATCGGGGATGCACAAGTTGGAGAAGACGTGAATCTTGGTTGTGGTTCAATTACGGTGAACTACGACGGCAAGAATAAATTTAAAACTGTAATTGGTAACGGGGTATTTATTGGATGTAATTCAAACCTTGTTGCTCCTGTAACAGTTGAAGATGGTGCTTATGTGGCAGCAGGCTCTACAATAACAGAGAATGTTCCATCAAAAGCATTATCAGTAGCACGTGCACGTCAAGTTAACAAAGAAGACTATGTTGATCAATTGCTGAATAAGAAAAAATCATAATGTGGAGGGTTAATCTAGATGTCGACTCAATATCTAAATTCTAATTTGAAAGTATTCTCTTTAAACTCTAATAAGGAACTTGCTGAGCAAATCGCAAAGCACATTGGAGTAGGACTAGGAAAATGTTCTGTTGATCGTTTTAGTGATGGAGAAGTTCAAATTAACATTGAAGAAAGTATCCGTGGTTGCGATGTATTCATTATTCAATCTACAAGCTTCCCAGTAAACGAACATATCATGGAATTACTTATTATGATTGATGCATTAAAACGTGCATCTGCAAAAACAATTAATATCGTTATTCCTTACTATGGTTATGCGCGTCAAGACCGTAAAGCGCGTTCTCGTGAACCAATTACATCGAAACTTGTAGCAAACTTGCTTGAAACAGCAGGTGCAACTCGTGTAATCACTCTAGATTTACATGCTCCGCAAATTCAAGGATTCTTTGATATCCCGATCGACCACTTAATGGGTGTACCGATTCTTTCAGACTACTTTGAAGCAAAAGGCCTTAAAGATATCGTAATCGTATCTCCTGATCACGGTGGTGTAACGCGTGCTAGAAAAATGGCGGATCGCCTAAAAGCGCCAATCGCTATTATTGATAAGCGTCGTCCTCGTCCGAATGTATCTGAGGTAATGAACATTATCGGTAACATCGAAGGCAAAACAGCAATTTTAATTGATGACATCATTGATACAGCTGGTACAATTACATTAGCGGCAAACGCTCTTGTTGAGAACGGTGCTTCTGAAGTATATGCTTGCTGTACACACCCAGTATTATCTGGTCCAGCAATTGAGCGTATTCAAAATTCGAATATTAAAGAGTTAGTTGTAACGAACTCTATCGTATTACCAGAAGAGAAGAAAATTGATAAAGTACATGAACTTTCAGTTGCTCCATTAATCGGAGAAGCAATCATTCGTGTATACGAAGAAGAATCTGTAAGTGTATTATTCAATTAATTGGATAGAATGAGACGTAACCAAGCTTGGTTACGTCTTTTCGTATCGAAAAAAGAAAGTAGTGGTACAAGAATGAAATTAATAGTAGGACTTGGGAACCCAGGTAGAGAATATGAATTAACAAGGCATAATATTGGATTTATGGCAATCGATGAACTTGCAAAACGTTGGAGTATTTCTTTGAATGAACAAAAGTTTAAAGGGGTATTTGGCGCAGGTTTTGTTAATGGGGAAAAAGTAATCTTACTAAAGCCACTTACATATATGAATTTATCTGGGGAAAGTATCCGTCCACTCATGGATTATTATAAAATTGATGTCGAGGACTTCATTGTTATGTACGATGATTTAGATATTCCTGTAGGTAAATTACGCCTTCGCATGAAAGGTAGTGCGGGTGGACATAATGGTGTGAAGTCAACAATTTCACATTTAGGAACACAAGAATTTCAACGTATCCGCATGGGAATCGATCGTCCGAAAAATGGGATAAAAGTAGTGGATTACGTATTAGGACGTTTTACATCTGAAGAAATATCTGGCGTTAATCAATCCATTGAAAATGCAGCAGATGCATGTGAGGAATGGTTAAATAAACCTTTTCTCCAAATCATGAATACTTTTAATAGTTAAGCGCACAATCTGGAATATTTTATTTTGTTTTATCCCATACTAGTAGCAATTGGATATTTAGGAGGCTAGTATGGAAGGTTATTATTACTGTAGACATTGTGGAAGTAATGTGGGCTCCATTATCGCAGAAAAAGTATATAGCGACGTTTTGTTTCAACTAACAGAGCAAGAAGTAGTGGATATGATTCATTTTCATGAGAATGGAAATATATATATAAAAACGATTTGTGAATCGTGTCAAGAAACGCTCGCATCTTATCCTGAGTATTATGAATATGAAAAATTTCTGCAATAAAATGTTGTCGCTTTGGCGTGTCCAAAGCATTTTTCTGTTTTCTTTTTCCAAAATATTTGCATAAAATATAGTAACTTGCTCTTTATGTTGAGAGGAGTTTTGAAAATGATAGGTTTATTAGAGCAATTTTATAAAAATGAAGAAATACAATCGGTTATTAATGGGCTAGAAGATGGGTTGAAAGAACAACTTGTATCGGGTATGGCAACATCCTCTCGTTCATTATTAATGGCAGCTTTATATAAAAAGACAAAGCAATCACAACTTATCGTGACGCACAATTTATACCAAGCACAAAAAGTACATGAAGATTTAGTGGCGTTACTTGGTGAAAAAGATGTTTGGCTATATCCGGTAAATGAATTGATAGCATCGGAGGTTGGTGTTGCAAGTCCAGAATTGAAGGCACAGCGTATTGAAGTGTTAAATCGCTTAGCTGCAGGAGAGAATGGGATTATTGTAGCGCCAGTTGCAGGGCTGCGTAGGTTTTTACCAATAAAAGAATTATGGAAGCAAAGGCAAATTGAAATCAATCTAGGGCAAGAGATTGATTTAGATGCACTCTTGCATACCTTACATCATATTGGTTATGAGCGTAAGTCGATGGTAGAAGCTCCAGGAGATTTTAGTCTACGCGGGGGAATATTAGATATTTACCCATTAACTGAAGAATTACCATTTCGTATTGAATTCTTTGATACACAGGTTGATTCTATTCGATTATTTGATGTGGAAGAACAGCGCTCTCAAGATAAAAGGGAAAGTGTTCGGTTTGGTCCGGCAACAGAGTTTTTATTTTCACAGGAAGAATTGAAATCGGGAATTAAGCATCTTGAAGAAGGTTTGACTAAGACGATGCAAAAGCTTTCCGATGATAAATTAAAGACTACTGTGCTTGAGACGGTTAGTTATGAACTTGAAATGTTGAAAAACGGGCAAAGTATAGAACAAATGTTTAAATATTTATCTATTTTCTATAAAGAACCTGCTAGTCTGATAGATTATTTACCAGAAAATGGTGTTGTGATTTTAGATGAGATTTCCCGTATTCAAGAAACAGCATCACATCTTGAAACAGAAGAAGCGGAATGGTATATCTCACTTCTTGGCGAAGGAACAATTATTCAGGATTTATCTTTCTCCCACTCGTTTGAGGAGTTTCTTCATAATAAAAAAAGAAGGTTTGTATATTTAACGTTATTCTTACGCCATATAGCACACACACATCCTCAAAATATTGTGAATGTGACATGTAAAACGATGCAAGATTTCCACGGACAGATGCATTTGTTAAAAACTGAAATTGATAGATGGAATGAAGGTAATTTTACGACCGTTGTGCTTGGAACAGATGATGAACGTGTAAAAAAACTACAACATATTTTAAGTGATTATGATATTGATGCAGACATTGTAGAGGCGACAGATATCTTATTGCCTGGAAGGTTACAAATTGCTGTAGGTGATTTACATGCAGGCTTTGAAATGCCGATGCAAAAGTTTGTTGTCATTACTGAAAAGGAGCTTTTTCATAAGAAGGTTAAAAAATCACAACGTAAGCAAAAGTTATCTAACGCTGAACGTATTAAAAGTTATTCGGAATTAAAAGTTGGAGACCATGTAGTTCATGTAAATCATGGTATAGGTAAATTTTTAGGTATTGAGACATTAGAGATTAATGGTGTTCATAAAGATTATTTAAATATTAAATATCAAGGTAATGATAAGTTATACGTTCCAATTGAACAAATTGATCAAGTGCAAAAATACGTAGGGTCTGAAGGTAAGGAACCAAAAGTTTATAAATTAGGCGGAAATGATTGGAAGAAGGTCAAAACGAAAGTTGAAAAATCTGTACAAGACATTGCAGATGACCTAATTAAATTATATGCCGAGCGTGAAGCCTCAAAAGGTTATGCATATACACCAGATACGGCAGAGCAACAAGAGTTTGAATCTTTATTCCCATATCAAGAGACAGAGGATCAATTACGTTCTATTGAAGAGATTAAGAAAGATATGGAACGCGGACGTCCGATGGATAGGCTTCTTTGTGGTGACGTAGGATATGGAAAGACTGAAGTAGCTATTCGTGCGGCATTTAAAGCAATTATGGATGAAAAACAAGTTGCGATTTTAGTACCAACAACAATCCTTGCACAACAACACTATGAAACAATTCGAGAGCGTTTTCAAGATTACCCGATTAATATAGGGTTACTAAGTAGATTCCGCACACGAAAACAACAAAATGAAACGATTAAAGGTTTAAAAGATGGAACGGTGGATATTGTAATCGGAACGCATCGTATTTTATCTAAAGATGTTACTTATAAAGATTTAGGACTTCTTATTATTGATGAAGAACAGAGATTCGGCGTTACACATAAAGAAAAAATTAAACAATTGAAAGCAAATGTTGACGTGTTAACATTAACGGCAACTCCGATTCCACGTACACTTCATATGTCTATGCTTGGTGTGCGCGATTTATCTGTTATTGAGACACCACCAGAGAATCGTTTCCCAGTACAAACATATGTAGTAGAGTATAATCCGGCGTTAATGCGAGAAGCGATAGAGCGAGAGTTGGCAAGAGGCGGTCAAATTTACTTCCTATATAACCGTGTGGAGGATATTGAAAGAAAAGCAGATGAAATTTCGATGTTGGTTCCAGATGCTCGTGTAACATACGCACATGGGAAAATGAATGAAGGTGAATTAGAGTCTGTTATGCTATCGTTTTTAGAAGGGCAGCATGATGTTCTTGTAAGTACAACAATTATTGAGACGGGTGTAGATATTCCGAATGTAAATACATTAATTGTATTTGATGCAGATCGTATGGGATTATCACAGTTGTATCAGCTTCGTGGTCGTGTTGGACGTTCTAATCGCGTCGCGTATGCATACTTTGCATACAAACGTGATAAAGTGTTATCGGAAGTTGCAGAGAGGCGTCTGCAAGCAATTAAAGAGTTTACAGAGCTTGGATCTGGTTTCAAAATTGCGATGAGAGACTTATCAATTCGTGGTGCGGGTAATTTGTTAGGGGCAGAACAACATGGATTTATTGATTCTGTCGGATTTGATCTATATTCTCAAATGTTAAAAGATGCAATTGAGCAACGTAGAGGAACAGACGGAGTTGAAAATACCGTTAATGTTGAAATTGATTTAGAAGTAGATGCATATTTACCGGATGCGTACATTTCAGATAGTAAACAAAAAATTATGATGTATAAACAATTTAGAGGTATTTCTGCAATTGAAGATATTGAAGAGTTGCAGGAAGAGATGATCGACAGATTTGGTGATTATCCACAAGAAGTTGGTTATTTATTACAAATTGCAAACATTAAAGTGTTGGCAATGAAAGAACAAATTGAGTTAATTAAGCAAAATAAATTTGAAGTAACATTCCTGTTTTCTGAACAAGCGAGCCAAAATATAGATGGTGGAAAATTATTCATGCTAGGAAGTAGTTTTGGCCGTATGATCGGTCTTGGTATGGAGGGGTCACAATTGAAAATTGTGATGAAAACGAATGGATTAGAGACGTCGAAATGGTTAACAATTGCTGAAAATTTATTAAAAGGCTTGCCAGATGTAAAAAAAGAAGTAATAAATGCCTAATATAAGATAAAAAATACAATTCGACGTGCATAGAAGAACTAATGTGTAAAATACTATGTTTAATAGTTGGTGATTTTTACATGAACAGGTAAATTCACCACTTTGATCATCAGTAGAAAGTGAGGCAGCATTAGAATGAAAGCAACTGGAATCGTACGTCGAATTGATGATTTAGGCAGGGTAGTAATTCCGAAGGAAATTCGTAGAACTTTACGTATTCGTGAGGGAGATCCACTAGAAATATTTGTTGATCGCGATGGAGAAGTGATTTTGAAAAAATATTCTCCAATTAGTGAACTAGGTAATTTTGCAAAGGAATATACGGAAGCTTTATACGATAGCTTAGGACATAATGTGCTTGTATGCGATCGTGATTCTATTATCGCAGTAGCAGGCGCATCTAAAAAAGAATACTTAAATAAAAGTGTTGGCGATTTAATTGAGAAGACAATGGAAGAGCGTAAGTCTGTAATTATGACAGATGAAAGCGAAATTTCAATTATTGATGGAGTAACAGAAAAAGTGAGCTCTTATACAATTGGCTCGATTATTGCAAATGGAGATCCAATCGGAGCTGTCGTTATCTTCTCTAAAGAGGCTATTATAAGTGAAGTAGAGCATAAATCAGTAAATACAGCTGCAAGCTTTTTAGCGAAACAAATGGAGCAGTAGCGAAGTGTAATTTCTATAAGTAGCAATCTTTCCTAATTATGATATTTCTATTTGAGAAATTAACTATTTGGAGATATAAGTATATTGAACGAAGGTAGCGCTTTGCTACCTTTTTTCATTGAATATTTTTGCTGTTGAAAGAAGTCAGTGAATGTAAGGAATATGAAGGAGAGCCAGTTTTTCTTTGTGATATAATACGAGGGGTGAGAATAGAAAAAGGAGTTTTCTTGTATGGAAGCGAAGAAGTACCAAGCCTTTTGGCGTGGGGCTATTATATTAACAATCGCAAGTTTTGTTACGAAGGTATTAAGCGCTTTTTACCGTATTCCATATCAAAATATAGCGGGTGATGTTGGTTTTTATATTTACCAACAAATTTATCCGTTTTATGGATTTTGTTTGATTTTAGCTACTTATGGGTTTCCCATTATTATTTCAAAAATGGTCGCAGAAAGATTAGAACGAGGAAAACAAAAAGAAGCAGAAGAAATTATTTGTGTATCTTTTTGGTTTTTATTAGGAATTGGCCTTATAGGATTTTTCACATTATTCTTTGGGGCCAAAACAATTGCATCGGCTATGGGCGATATACATTTAGATAAACTATTACGCGTTATTTCGTTTTCATTCCTACTAATGCCATTTTTATCTGTAGCGAGAGGATATTTTCAAGGATTCAATAATATGATGCCGACGGCTGTTTCGCAAGTAATTGAACAAACGATTCGTGTTTCTATTATTGTATTTTTATCACTATTCCTTATTGCTCATGGATTTGATTTATATACAGTTGGTGCGGGTGCCATGCTAGGTTCAATTGCAGGCGGGCTTATTGGGATTATCGTACTTTTACTTTATATGCGTCATGATTTCCATGCTATTTTCTTCAAAAGTTGGAAAGGAATTGGAAATAAAAAAAGGATTGTTCGAATCCTTTTTTGGCAGGGATTAGCGATTTGTGTTAGTAATTTAGTCCTTATTTTTATACAAATGGCGGATTCTATTTCCTTGTATACTTTGCTTATTCGTGCGGGAGAGCAAGTTGAAAATGCAAAGGTACTAAAAGGTGTTTATGATAGAAGTATCCCGCTTATGCAATTAGGTACTGTTGTGACAACTTCTTTCTCATTGTCACTTATTCCTATTATTACAGCGGCGAAAGAAAGAGGAGATCTTTCATTTATTCAAGAAAAGGTAAATTTAGCAATGAAAATAACATTTGTTATTGGATTTGCAGCTGCTATTGGATTAACTTGTATTATTCAACCTACAAATATTATGTTGTTTGAAAATAGTGATGGATCAGATGTGTTATCGATTTTATCTTTATCTATTTTATTTAGTTCATTGTCAATTACAACTGCTTCCATTTTGCAAGGAGTGGGACAAACATTAAAACCAGCAATATTCGTTGTATTTGGAGGTTGTTTGAAGTTAGTTTTAAACTATATATTAATGCCGTATTTTGGTGTAAAGGGAGCTGCAATTGCAACTTTAGTTGCGCTTATTGTAATTGCCTTGCTAAATAGTGTGTTACTTATGCGAGCTGTATCGGAGCCGCTTATTGATAGGCGGAATATGTTAGGTGTAGCTATTAGTGGTATCGGTATGGGGTTTGTATTAATAATCTTTATGCGTATGTTGCGAATGTCCGGATTAGTAATTGATACAGGACATAGAGGAATTGCGACGCTTGAAGCGCTGTTAGGTGTAGCTATCGGTGGATTAGCATATATGTTTTTAATTTTAAAATTACGTGTATTTACAAAAGAAGAATTAGGAACCGTTATGAAACAAGAGAAAAAAGAAGGTTCATTGAAGAAGAGTGGATAGAGGTGACTGGTTGTGAGTGGAATCATTACTATTTTAGGATTAGGTGCTGGTGAGTTAGATCAGTTAACGATGGGTGTATATCGAAAGATAAAAGAAGCAGACCATATGTTTGTTAGAACGAAGGAACACCCAGTTATAGAAGAATTGGAGAAAGAAGCTATAAAGTATACGGCCTTTGATAATGTATATGAGGCACATGATACATTTGAAATCGTATATGAAACAATTGCGAATACATTGCTAGAACAAGCTAAAGGCGCAGAAATTATTTATGCTGTTCCAGGTCATCCGCTTGTAGCAGAAAGAACAGTTCAGCTACTTTTGGAAAAAGGAGAAGCAGCAAATATTGAAGTGCGAATTGAAGGTGGACAAAGTTTCCTTGATCCGATGTTTGCAAGTCTAAAAATTGATCCGATTGAAGGGTTCCAATTAATTGATGCTACATCATTTGAAAGAGGGCAATTAGAATTACGTCAACATTTAATCTTTTGCCAAGTGTATGATGCATTCGTTGCTTCAGATGTGAAGCTAACGTTAATGGAGATTTTGCCAGATGATTACGAAGTGTATATCGTAACAGCTGCAGGGACTTCATTCGAGCAAGTGAAAAAGGTATCGTTATACATGTTAGATCACGAAACAGAATTAAATAATTTAACGAGTGTGTATGTACCGCCGGTTAAGGAACGTGCGTCCTTATATCAGCAGTTTGATGTGCTTAGAGCAATTATTGCTGATCTTCGTGGACCGAATGGTTGCCCATGGGATAAAAAGCAAACTCATCAATCTTTAAAGAAATACTTAATTGAAGAAGCGTATGAAGTGCTAGAAGCAATTGATGAAGAGGATGATGATCATTTAGTAGAAGAACTAGGTGATATATTATTACAAGTTATGCTTCATGCCCAAATTGGAGAGGATGAAGGTTGGTTCTCTATAGATGACATTATTCGGACTTTAGCTGAGAAAATGGTTCGTCGTCATCCGCATGTGTTTGGGGATACGGATGTAAATAATGCTGATGAAGTGATTGCAAATTGGGAAGAAATTAAAAAACAAGAAAAGGGATTCGTGAAAGAATCTGTTTTAGCGGGTATTCCAAAAAGCTTGCCACAACTAATGCGTGCTTATGAAATTCAGAAGAAAGCTGGAAAGGTTGGGTTTGATTGGGTTGATGTGCAGCCGATGATAGAGAAGGCCTTAGAAGAATGGCAAGAATTCCAACAAGAAGTTGTAAACATGGATGAGAAAAAGATGCTAGGTGAATTTGGTGATTTACTATTTGCATTTGTTAATATAGCTCGTCATTATAAATTAGATCCAGAAGAAGCGTTACGTTCAACTAATGAGAAATTTATGGCTCGCTTTTTATACATGGAAGCAAAAGTAGCTGAAATGAATAAGGAAATGCAAGATTTATCATTAGAACAGTTAGATATTTTATGGGAAGAGGCAAAACAAACAGAGCGTTAATAGGGGGATTTGATATGCGTCTAGATAAATTTTTGAAAGTATCACGTTTAATTAAAAGAAGAACATTAGCAAAAGAAGTGTCTGACCAAGGAAGAATTTCGATTAATGGCCAAGTGGCAAAAGCGAGTTCAGATGTGAAGGTAGAGGATGAATTAACAATTCGTTTCGGGCAAAAAATAGTAACTGTGAAAGTAAATGAATTGAAAGAAACAACTAAAAAAGAAGATGCAGCAAACATGTATAGTCTTGTTCGTGAGGAAAAAGTGAAAGCGGAAGAAGGCTTGTTCTAAAATAGGTTCGCCCTTCATACATTACTATTAGCTAGTATAAAGCTATGGGGGGATTTTCGTGAATAATGGTTACTCACCTATGTCTTCTAATCAACAAAATGTTTCTGTAGAGCATGATATTATCATGCGTGGCAGGCGTGTAATCGATATTACTGGTGTAAAGCAAGTAGAGAGTTTTGATAGCGAAGAGTTTTTACTCGAGACTGTAATGGGTTTTTTAACAATTCGTGGTCAAAATTTGCAAATGAAGAATTTAGATGTAGAAAAGGGTGTTGTATCAATTAAAGGGAAAGTTCATGAAATGCTGTATATTGATGAGAACCAAGGGGAGAAAACTAAAGGCTTCTTTAGTAAGCTGTTTAAATGAGCCTAACAATTCAGTTGTATACAATGCTTTCGATGATTGGAATGGGTGCTTGGATTGGTGCTTCTTTAGATACATACCAACGGTTTTTAAAACGCCAAGAGCGTAAACGTTGGCTTGTATTTATACATGATATACTATTTTGGATTGTCCAAGCATTATTCGTTTTTTATGTATTACTGCGTGTAAATGAAGCCGAACTACGTATATATGTATTTTTGGCGTTACTATGTGGTTTTGCAGCATATCAAAGCTTATTGAAAGTACTATACATGAAGATGTTAAATTTTCTCATCTATATTTTTGTACAAACAACACAATTTTTTGTTCGAATTATACAGCTACTCATGATAAAACCTGTTATTATTATAGCACAGCTATTTATTGCATTTATATTATTCTTATTTCGTATACTGCTTTCAATTGGACATGTGTTATGGAAAATGGTGATTTGGATATTACTTTTCATATGGAAAGTTTTTTTCTCGCCTGTTCGGTTTATTGCTTCGCTCATATGGAAACTTCTCCCTAATCGTGTTAAACTTTTTATAATGAAGCATGTAGGGTTCCTGCAATATGTAGCAAAATTGAAGGGACATATCTTCCAATTATGGGTGCGTATAAAAAAGAAGTTAGGGGGACCTCGGAAATGAGGGAACTGAGACAAAGAACAATCGAAAAACAGAGTCCAAATCCTGTTAAAGAACATATAATACAAACGGATGAGAACAGGAAGCGACTTTATCGCCGTTTAGCGGTTTTTCTTGTCTTTGCTTTTACAATTATTGCTAGTATTAGTGTGACGTTTTATCAACAAAACAGTTCCATTAAAGCAAAAGAAGCAAAAGTTAAGGACATGAAAAAAGAACTGGATTCATTAACGAAAAAAGAAAAGAATCTAAAAGATGAAGTTCAAAAGTTGAATGATGAAGAGTACGTTTTAAAGATTGCTAGAAGGGATTATTTCTTCTCCGGAAAAGGGGAGATAATTTTTCCTGTTTCTAAGTAGAGTATGTCTTATTGACACTACATTTTAGGATTATATATAATAAAGTAAAATTTGACTTTTTAACCACTAAGGAGGAGCATTTTTTTTATGTCAATCGAGGTAGGCAGCAAGTTACAGGGTAAAGTAACAGGTATTACAAATTTTGGGGCTTTTGTGGAGCTGCCAGAAGGCTTAACAGGTCTTGTTCATATTAGTGAAGTTGCTGATAATTATGTGAAAGATATTAACGATCACTTAAAAGTAGGCGACCAAGTAGAAGTAAAAGTTATCAATGTTGAAAAAGATGGCAAAATTGGCCTATCTATTAAGAAAGCGAAAGAACGTGAAAAAACAGAAGGAGATCGTCCGCGTGGTGAATACCAACGTGGTGGTGATCAACAACGTTCTGGACGTCCACAACGTAATAATAATCGTTCTTCCAACAGAGATAACCGCGGTGGCGGTAACGAAAGAGCTCCAAAAGAAACATTTGAGCAAAAGATGGCACGCTTTTTAAAAGATAGTGAAGATCGTTTAACTTCTTTAAAGCGTAACACAGAATCTAAACGTGGTGGCCGTGGCGCACGTCGCGGATAATAAGTCCGTTTAATTCTTAACATATAGAGAGGTACCCAGAGTAATTACTCGGGTACTTTTTTATGTGAGAGAATATATTTTTAAAAAAGTTTTTGAGATGTATTGACTTTAAAATATATCTGATGTAATATACTAATTGTCCGTTAAATACGATGACATGGCGGTGTAGCTCAGCTGGCTAGAGCGTACGGTTCATACCCGTGAGGTCGGGGGTTCGATCCCCTCCGCCGCTATATTTAATTTAACGGCCCGTTGGTCAAGTGGTTAAGACACCGCCCTTTCACGGCGGTAACACGGGTTCGAATCCCGTACGGGTCATCTAAAAAGATCATGCAAATTTGCATGGTCTTTTTTTGTTAAATATAAATTAAGACGTACAATACTTCTACAAAATCACCCTATATTTTCTGAACATTCTTTCAACTCGCTTTAAATAAATTAAATACTATGTATATATGTAGATTTATTTCGAATAAAAAGTCGAACGATTATAAAAGTCAAAACTGTTGTTTTGACAAAAAAACCAATAATCATCTTTTATAATAACAGTAATTAAACTATGCAGGTGGTGTTAAAAATATGCCTAAAGCAGGAAGGAATACTATGAATACAAGTGCATTGGCGATGAATGAAAGTCAGCTTGGAACAATAAAGTGGACGAGTAAGTTGCGAATGAAGTTTGAAAAAGTTTTCTTTAGATGGGGATTCATTATTGCTGTTATTGGTTTTCTTTTGGGACGAGCATATATATTAACAAACATTTTACCGTTTGCATTGCCGTTTTTTGCTGCTGTTTATGTTATGAAGCGAGATAAAATGCCGCTCGCGTTCTTAGCCCTAATGGGGGGAGCACTTTCAGTTTCAATAGATAATTTATTTTTTACTTTTGCATCTATCTTTACCTTCTTTATTTATAATATCTTCTTTAGTCGGTTTACACGTAAAACTGTTGGACTTGTACCATTCCAAGTATTTATCTCCGCATTAACCGCACATTTAGTTGTTGTATATTTTGCACAGCAAACCGTCACCATGTATGATCTGCTCGTCAGTACGATCGAAGCGGGGCTTAGCTTCGTATTAACGATGATATTTTTACAAAGTGTTCCGCTTTTAGTGGAAAGGAAAGGGAAGCAACAAGCGTTAGAAACAGAAGAAATTGTTTGTTTAATTATATTACTAGCATCTGTTTTAACGGGCACAACGGATTGGTTTGTTTATGATGCTTCTATTCAACATATTTTCACTAGATATTTAGTATTAGTATTTGCCTTTATTGCAGGGGCAGCTACAGGGTCCACGGTAGGAGTTGTCACTGGGTTAATATTAAGTTTAGCAAATGTGGCGAGCTTGTCTCAACTTAGTCTCCTTGCCTTTTCAGGATTGCTTGGGGGATTGTTAAAAGAAGGGAAGCGTATAGGAGTTAGTTTAGGTTTATTAATTGGTACAAGCTTAATTACATTATATGTAGACAAGCAAACAAGTATTGTAACAACTTTAATTGAATCTGGTGTAGCGATTGTTTTCTTCTTATTAACACCGAAGCTTGTTATGGATCGTATTGCTAAATTTATGCCGGGTACACAGGAACATTCACAGGATCAACAACAATATTTAAGAAGAGTGCGCGATGTTACAGCAAACAAAATCAATCAATTTGCTAATGTATTTGCTGCTTTGTCTAATAGCTTTTCTGTATACGGGTATGTGGAGGAGGAAGATAAAGAAACAGAAGCTGATTTATTTTTAAGTACAATTACTGCAAAAACATGTCAAACATGCTTTAAGAAGGATCAATGTTGGGTAGTTAATTTTGATAAAACATACGATTATATGAAACAAATAATGAGTGAAACAGAAGAAGGAACGCTGCAGCATAATCGGAAGTTAGTTCGTGAATGGGACAAGCATTGTGTGAGAGGGAAGAAAGTAACGGATTTAGTAGCGGGTGAATTAGATCACTTCTATGAGGGGCAGAAATTAAGAAAACAAATGAAGGAAAATCGTAGAATTGTAGCGGAGCAATTACTAGGTGTATCAAAAGTGATGGAGGATTTCGCTAAGGAGATACAACGAGAAAGAGAGAACCATCAAGCGCAGGAGGAGCAAATTTTACAAGCGTTTCGTGATTTTGGTGTCGAAGTGGAGCATGTTGATATTTATTGTTTAGATAGAGGAAGTATTGATATTGAAATGTTGATTCCGGCTGCATCTAATGAACATGGGGAATGTGAGAAGTTGGTTGCTCCAATGCTTTCAGATATTTTAAAAGAGAATATCGTCGTTAAGCATGAAGAGAAATCCTCATATCCAAATGGGCACAGTTTAATATCATTTGGTTCAGCGAAGACGTATTCTCTTGATACAGGATTGGCCACAGCTGCAAAAGGTGGTGGGTTTATTTCAGGTGATTCCTACGCGATGATGGATTTGAGCGTTGGTAAATATGCACTTGCGATTAGTGATGGTATGGGAAATGGACAAAGGGCTCATATGGAGAGTAGGGAAACGGTAAAATTATTACAAAAGATACTTCAATCAGGTATTGATGAAGAAATAGCGATTAAGTCCATCAATTCGATTCTTTCTTTAAGGACGACAGAGGAGATGTATACAACGCTTGACTTGGCTATGGTAGATTTAAGGGATGCGAGTGCGAAGTTTTTAAAGATTGGATCGACGCCGAGTTTTGTTAAACGCGGAAATAATATTTTGAAAATTGAGGCAAGTAATTTGCCGATGGGAATCATTGAAGATGTTGAAGTTGATGTGGTTGGTGAGCAATTAAAAACGGGTGATCTTCTTATCATGATGAGTGACGGCATCTTTGAGGGAGCGCAACATGTGGAGAATCATGAATTATGGATAAAACGTAAAATTAAAGAACTACAAACAGAGGACCCACAGGAAATCGCTGATATTATTATGGAAGAAGTAATTCGCTCTGGTGATGGTTATATAAATGATGATATGACTATTGTGGTGGCGAAAGTAAAGAAAAATATGCCGAAGTGGGCTACGATTCCAATAGTAGGAATGCAGGCGCAATAAAATAATCAAAAAACCTAGGTAGATGCCTAGGTTTTTTTGATTAAAAAGGTAATGTGATTACTTTGTTAAATATACAGGAGGGATGTAAGATAAAAATATGGATTTTGTACATCTTTTTTTTGCACAATGTTTGTAAAAGTTGTACCATTATATACAAGGTAACTAATGTTGTTGTTCTTGTTTAATGAAAGGTGATTGCGAAGTTGAAAGATGCATTTGTTGAAAAAGTAGATGACTTTGTAAAGCAGCATGATGTATTAAAGAAACATTCAACAATTGTTGTAGGGGTTTCTGGTGGTCCTGACTCTTTGGCTCTTTTATATTATTTGTTAGAAAAAAGGGCAGAAAAACAGCTAGAAATTGTAGTAGCACATGTGGACCATATGTTTAGAGGTAATGAATCTTATGAGGATTTACAGTTTGTACAGGGTCTTTGCAAAGAGCTAGGAGTTATTTGTGAAACGCTAAGGATTAATGTGTCGCAATATCAACAGCAATATGGAATGAATGCACAAGTTGCAGCTAGAGAATGCAGATATGCATTTTTGGAAAGAATAATGAAGAAATATGATGCGAGTTATGTAGCTCTTGGTCACCATGGAGATGATCAAGTAGAGACGATTTTAATGCGCCTTGTACGAGGGAGTACTCCGAAAGGATACGCAGGAATTGCAGTGAAGCGATCTTTTCATAATGGATATTTAATTAGGCCGTTACTTGGGGTAACTAAGGAAGAAATTGTTGATTACTGTAATAAATTAAAAGTTATTCCGCGTATAGATCCGAGTAATAAAAAAGAAGTATATACAAGGAATCGATTACGTAAATATGTCCTTCCTTATTTGAAAGAAGAAAATCCACAAATGCATGAGAAATTTCAAAAATTTAGCGTGCAGATGCAAGAGGATGAGGCTTATTTGCAGGAATTAGCTTTTGAGAAAATGAATAAAGTAATTACAAAAAAAAGCGATAAACAAATTAGCTTATCAATTCCTGCCTTTGAATCCATGTCTATGCCTTTACAAAGAAGAGGGATTCAACTAATATTAAACTATCTTTATGAATATAAGATTCCATCTTCGCTTTCTTCTATACATATTGACAAGGTGATTGAATTTTTTAAGCGGGCACAACCTTCAGGTTCACTAGATTTTCCAGGTGGTTTGAAAATTGTTCGCACATACGAAGAATGTGGTTTTGGATTTAAACAAGAAATTGTTTCTCCTTTTTCGCAAGATTTATCAGTACCTGGGACAATTATATTGCCGAATGGGGATAAACTTGTAACAGAGGTGAGCGAAGATATACCGAGTAACATGAATGAAACAGTATTTGTTGCTAAGTATAATGATATATCGTATCCACTTCGTATTCGGTCTAGGGAAAATGGAGATCGCATGTCAATGCAAGGTATGGATGGTACAAAAAAGATAAAAGCTGTTTTTATCGAAGCAAAAGTACCAAAAGAAAAAAGAGAAGAATGGCCGATCGTTTGTGACGCAAGTGGAAATATTATTTGGGTACCCTTGTTGAAACGATCTGCGTTTGCTACTTCGAAAGAGCTAGCAAAGAAGGGTAAATACATGATTATTCACTACAAAAGCAAGGAGTCTTCCGGGAGGATAATGAAATGATGAATCAAGATATCGAAAAAGTATTAATTTCTGAAGAACAAATACAAGAAAAGGTGCACGAACTAGGTGCAGTTATTGCAGAGGATTACAAAAATACAGTACCTCTTGCGATTGGTGTACTAAAGGGTGCAATGCCATTTATGGCAGATTTATTAAAGAGAACAGATACATATCTTGAAATGGATTTTATGGCTGTATCTAGCTACGGTCACTCTACAGTTTCGACAGGCGAAGTAAAAATCTTAAAAGATCTTGATACTTCGGTAGAAGGTCGCGATATTTTAATCGTTGAAGATATTATTGATAGCGGTCTTACACTAAGCTATTTAGTGGATCTGTTTAAATATCGTAAAGCGAAATCTGTAAAAATTGTTACTTTATTAGATAAGCCAACAGGCCGTAAGGTTGATCTGAAAGCAGATTATGTTGGATTTACTGTTCCTCATGAATTTGTTGTAGGATATGGATTAGATTATAAAGAGCAGTACCGTAATCTTCCTTATGTAGGAGTATTAAAACCAAGTGTTTACTCAAATTAATTAAATATAGGCGTTACAATTGTATAGGAAATTTTTTTTATGTTACGATTTACTATAGTGTTTATGCCGTGAGAGGAGGTTAGGAATGAATCGTATCTTCCGTAATACCATCTTTTATTTACTGATATTCTTAGTAGTAATTGGAATCGTGAGCTATTTTAATGGTTCGACGCAAAAAACGACATCAGTTAGCTACGATAAATTCATTACTCAACTTGAAAAAGGTGAAGTGCGTAATGTGCAGCTTCAACCGAAAAATGGTGTGTTTGAGGTAAAGGGACAATTCAAGACTTCTAGCCAAGGAGAACAATTTGTTACTTATGCACCAAATACTGAGGAATTACAAAAGAAAATTAATGATAAAGCGCAAGGGGCTGAAGTTAAGTATCAACCAGCAGAAGAAACAAGTGCTTGGGTAACGTTCTTTACTTCTATCATTCCATTTGTCATTATCTTCATTTTATTCTTCTTCTTATTAAACCAAGCTCAGGGCGGCGGTAGCCGTGTTATGAACTTCGGGAAAAGTAAGGCAAAGCTATACAATGATGAAAAGAAAAAAATTCGTTTCAGAGATGTTGCTGGAGCGGATGAAGAGAAACAAGAACTTGTTGAGGTAGTTGAATTCTTGAAAGACCCTCGTAAGTTCGCTGAAGTTGGTGCCCGTATTCCGAAGGGTGTTCTATTAGTGGGACCTCCAGGTACAGGTAAAACTTTACTAGCACGTGCTGTTGCAGGTGAGGCAGGCGTTCCGTTCTTCTCTATTAGTGGTTCTGACTTCGTAGAGATGTTCGTCGGTGTCGGTGCATCCCGTGTACGTGATTTATTTGAAAATGCAAAGAAAAATGCTCCTTGTATCATTTTCATTGATGAAATTGATGCAGTAGGACGTCAACGTGGCGCGGGTCTTGGCGGTGGTCATGATGAGCGTGAACAAACGTTGAACCAATTGCTTGTTGAAATGGATGGATTCGGTGCAAATGAAGGTATTATTATCATCGCTGCGACAAACCGTCCTGATATTCTTGATCCAGCGTTATTACGTCCAGGTCGTTTTGACCGTCAAATTACAGTAGATCGTCCAGATGTAAATGGTCGTGAAGCTGTACTTAAGGTACACGCTCGTAATAAACCGCTTGATGAGAATGTCAACTTAAGAGCAATTGCAACTCGTACACCAGGATTCTCTGGTGCCGATCTTGAAAACTTATTAAACGAAGCTGCTTTAGTAGCTGCGCGTCAAGATAAGAAGAAAATTGATATGAGTGACATCGATGAAGCGACGGATCGTGTTATTGCAGGTCCAGCTAAGAAAAGTCGCGTTATCTCTGAAAAAGAACGTAATATCGTTGCATTCCATGAGGCTGGCCATACTGTAATTGGTGTTGTCCTTGATGAAGCAGATATCGTTCATAAAGTAACAATTGTCCCTCGTGGTCAAGCTGGTGGATATGCGGTAATGCTTCCGAAGGAAGATCGTTACTTCATGACAAAACCAGAGTTACTTGATAAAATCACTGGTTTACTTGGTGGTCGAGTAGCTGAGGAGATTGTATTTGGTGAAGCAAGTACAGGTGCTCACAACGACTTCCAACGTGCGACTGGTATTGCAAGACGTATGGTTACAGAATTCGGAATGAGTGATAAGCTTGGACCGATGCAATTTGGTAGCTCACAAGGTGGTCAGGTATTCTTAGGAAGAGACTTCCATTCAGAACAAAACTACAGTGATGCAATCGCGCATGAAATTGATGTGGAAATGCAAATAATTATTAAAGACTGTTATGCTCGTGCGAAACAAATTCTTACTGAAAAACGAGATAAGCTTGATATTATCGCGAAAACGTTACTTGAAGTAGAAACATTAGATGCAGAGCAAATTAATCATTTATATGATTATGGCAGATTACCTGAGCGTCCAACATCTTCAGATGATGTGAAAGTAAACATCAATATGAAGAAAGACGATGAAGATACAGAAGATAAGTAAGAAACGAAGGAGTGACAATAGTCACTCCTTTTTTTTGTGGAATGAATTTAAGTGGAAAAAAATTGAATGAAACTATTATTTAAAATTGAAATAGAGAGTAATCTTTTTGTACAATGATGAGTATAGAAAAACTGATTATATAAGTATGTGTGATATGATGTTTTTATAAGTTTTATACATACTGCGCAAATATAGATTAAATAAGATAAGTGGTGAGAATATGATTTTTGTATTGGATGTAGGGAACACAAATGCGGTACTAGGTGTGTTTGAAGAGGGGGAACTTCGTCAGCATTGGCGCATGGAAACAGATCGTCATAAAACAGAAGATGAGTATGGGATGCTTGTAAAGCAGTTACTTGAGCATGAAGGTCTTTCTTTTGAAGATGTGAAAGGTATTATTGTGTCTTCAGTCGTACCGCCAATTATGTTCGCTTTAGAGCGTATGTGTGAAAAGTATTTTAAAATTAAACCGCTTGTAGTGGGGCCTGGGATAAAAACTGGCTTGAATATTAAATATGAAAATCCACGTGAAGTAGGCGCGGACCGAATTGTAAATGCAGTAGCAGGAATCCACTTATATGGAAGTCCGCTTATTATTGTTGATTTTGGTACGGCTACTACATATTGTTATATTAACGAAGAGAAGCATTATATGGGTGGCGTTATTACGCCAGGAATTATGATTTCGGCAGAAGCTTTATATAGCAGGGCAGCAAAGCTTCCTCGTATTGAAATTACAAAACCGGGTAGTGTTATCGGGAAGAATACAGTAAGTGCAATGCAATCAGGTATTCTTTATGGATACGTTGGACAAGTGGAAGGTATTGTTAAGCGTATGAAGGAAGAAGCTAAGCAAGAACCGAAAGTTATTGCAACAGGTGGATTGGCAAAATTAATTTCAGAAGAATCAAATGTAATTGATATTGTAGATCCGTTTTTAACGTTAAAAGGTTTGTATATGTTATATGAGCGTAATGCAAATTTACAACATGAGAAGGGTGAATAAATAAGTATGAAAGATTATTTAGTAAAAGCGTTAGCGTTTAATGGAGAGGTTCGTGCTTATAGTGTACGTACAACAAATACAGTAAGTGAGGCGCAAAAACGTCATGATACATGGAGAACAGCTTCAGCGGCACTTGGTCGTTCTTTAACTGCGGGTACAATGATGGGTGCTATGTTAAAAGGCGAGCAGAAGTTAACGATTAAAGTAGAGGGTAACGGCCCGATTGGTCCTATCTTAGTCGATGCTCATGCAAATGGGGATGTACGTGGTTATGTAACGAATCCGCATGTTGATTTTGAAGGAACGGAACAAGGAAAATTACGTGTATATCAAGCGGTAGGTACAGAAGGATTTGTAACGGTAATTAAAGATATCGGTATGCGTGAACCGTTTATTGGTCAATCTCCCATTGTTTCAGGAGAACTAGGGGAAGATTTCACATATTATTTCGCGGTTTCTGAGCAGACGCCTTCTTCTGTAGGTGTTGGTGTTCTTGTAAATGGAGATGATAGCGTATTAGCGGCGGGTGGATTCATTCTTCAAATTATGCCAGGTGCGCAGGAAGAAACAATTTCATTTATTGAAGAGCGTCTTCAACAAATCCCGCCAGTATCACAATTAATCGAACAAGGTCTTTCTCCAGAAGAATTACTGTATGAAGTGCTTGGAGAAGATAAAGTGAAAGTGCTAGAAACAATGGATGTTCAATTTAATTGTACATGTTCACGTGAGCGTATTGAAAGCGTGCTAATTAGTTTAGGTAAAGCGGAGCTAGAACAAATTCGTGCAGAAGAAGAAGAGACGGAAGTTCACTGTCACTTCTGTAATGAACGACATAAATTCGCTAAAGAAGATATTACAAGTCTAATTGAGAACCTGTAATAAAGAAGTTTAGGCGGAGAATCAGCCGCCCGAATAGATTGACAAACAGGGAATTTTCTGACAAAATCTAAATATAGATAAAACCAATAAAAATACTCGGTGTTAGGAGTGACAGGAATGCGAGTGGCACAATCAGTTTCAGAATTAATCGGGAAAACGCCGATCGTTAAGTTGAACCGCATCGTAGAATCAGACAGCGCAGATGTATACTTAAAATTAGAATTTATGAATCCGGGGAGCAGTGTTAAAGATCGTATCGCGTTAGCTATGATTGAAGATGCTGAAAATAAAGGATTATTAAAAGAGGGCGATACAATCATTGAGCCGACAAGTGGTAACACAGGTATTGGCTTAGCGATGGTAGCAGCTGCTAAAGGATATAAGGCAATTTTAGTAATGCCAGAAACAATGAGTATTGAGCGTCGTAATTTATTACGCGCTTACGGTGCTGAATTAGTATTGACTCCAGGACCTGAAGGAATGGGCGGAGCAATTCGAAAGGCAACTGAATTAGCAGAAGAACATGGGTACTTTATACCACAACAGTTCCAAAATCAAGCGAATCCAGAAATCCATCGTATAACAACAGGTCCAGAAATTGTTGAACAGATGGGGGATCAATTAGATGCGTTTATCGCAGGTATTGGTACAGGTGGAACAATTACAGGTGCCGGTGAAGTGCTGAAAGAAGCTTATAAAGATATCAAAATTTACGCGGTAGAACCTGCGGATTCACCAGTATTATCTGGTGGAAAGCCAGGACCACATAAGATCCAAGGAATTGGAGCGGGGTTTGTTCCGGAGACATTGGATGTAGAGGTATATGATGAAATTATTCAAGTGAAAACGGAGCAAGCGTTCGAATATGCGAGAAGAGTGGCTAAAGAAGAAGGTATTTTAGTTGGTATCTCTTCGGGAGCAGTCGTTTATGCAGCGACAGAAGTTGCGAAGAAATTAGGTAAAGGGAAAAAGGTACTTGTTATTATCCCAAGTAACGGTGAACGTTATTTAAGTACACCACTTTATCAATTTGAGTCATAATTGAATGTGATTTGAAAAGCATCCTTAAAAAAGGATGCTTTTTCTTTTTTGATTGGAAAAAGGAAAAGAGTGAATGACTAGAAAACTTCATGTAAAATAAGAAGTAGTATAATTAATTTATTTTCACTAGCCCTCAAGTATAATCATTCTCTATATAAATAATTTTATGTAGTTTGAGTTGATTGGCTTAAGAGGGTGGGATAACAGAAGACGGGGTGTTGATATGCAACGAAGAAAATCTTTAGCGCTTTCTATTCCATATCAGTTAGATTTCTTTAAGCAATATAAATTTCTTTCTCAGGATAAGCCGCAACATATTTTGTTAGAAAGTGGACGTGGTGGTCGTTATAACATTGTTGGGCTGGATCCAATAGCGGTAATTCAGGGTAAGAATGAGACGTTACATATAAGCGAAAGTGGTAAGGAAACAATAGAGCGAGGGAATCCATTAGATTTAATGCAAGCGTATATGGAGAAATGGAAAACGGATTATAATCCGGAGTACCCACCTTTTCAGGGTGGGGCAATTGGATACTTTAGTTATGATTGTATCCGTTATATTGAAAAACTTTCTTCTCTTGCGGAGGATGATATTAATATACCTGACATATTCTTTTTGTTATTTGATGACGTGTTTGTGTATGATCAACAGGAGAAAGTATTATGGATTATTACGCATTATGTAGATGAGTGTGAAGAGGCAGAAGAACGATTAAATGAATGGAAGGGTCTTTGGATGAAAGAAGCTCCCGAAGTGATTATGCCGTTTGAATGTCCTGAAAAGAAAAATGAAGCAGTCGCTTTTACGGAAGAGGGCTTTATGAAGGCCGTTGAACGTATTCAAGAATATATTGGAGCGGGTGATGTGTTTCAAGTAAACTTGTCGACAAGACAAGAAAGAACATTACAAACACATCCATTAGAAATATATACAAGTCTTCGTGAAATTAATCCATCTCCATATATGGGTTACTTGGAGTTTGGAGATTTTCAAATTGTTAGTGCTTCGCCTGAATTGCTAATTAAAAAGCAAGGAAAAGAAGTGAGTACAAGACCGATTGCTGGTACGCGCTCTCGAGGAGCAAGTGAGCAAGAGGATGAAGAATTAGCGAAAGAATTAATTGAAAATGAAAAGGAAAGAGCAGAGCATGTAATGCTTGTGGATTTAGAACGAAATGACTTGGGCCGGGTTTGTAAATATGGCACTGTTGAAGTAGATGAATTTATGGTAATTGAAAAATACTCACACGTTATGCATATTGTTTCTAATGTGCGTGGTGAGGTGGAAGCAGATAAAGATGCTTTCGATTTGGTGAAGGCTGTATTTCCTGGTGGGACAATTACCGGTGCCCCGAAAATACGTACGATGGAAATTATTGAAGAATTAGAACCTGTTCGCCGAGGAATTTATACGGGTTCAATTGGTTGGATTGGTTATTCTGGAGATACGGAATTGAATATTGTAATCCGAACACTACTTGCTAAAGATGGACAAGCGCATGTGCAAGCTGGAGCGGGTATTGTAATTGATTCAAATCCAAAAGATGAATATAAAGAGTCGTTAAAAAAAGCAATCGCTTTATGGCGTGCAAAAGAAAGTAGCGAAGAAACGGTTAGGTGAGAGAAATGATATTAATGATTGATAATTATGATTCCTTTACATTTAATTTAGTGCAATTTCTTGGAGAACTTGGACAAGAGCTTATTGTTAAGCGTAATGATGAAGTGACTATTTCGGATATTGAGAATATGAAACCAGATTTTTTAATGATTTCGCCAGGTCCATGTAGTCCTAATGAGGCGGGAATCAGTATGGATGTTATTAAATATTTTGCAGGTAAGCTTCCGATTTTTGGGGTCTGTCTTGGACATCAATCAATTGCGCAAGTATTTGGAGGGGATGTTGTCAGGGCAGAGCGTTTGATGCATGGAAAAACATCTTTAATGCATCATGATGGGCAGACGATTTTTTCTGATATCCCAAATCCATTTACCGCGACACGTTATCACTCTCTTATCGTTAAAAAAGAGACGTTACCGAATTGTTTAGAGATAACATCTTGGACTGAAGAAGGTGAAATTATGGCGCTTCGTCATAAAACGTTGCCGATTGAAGGGGTACAATTCCATCCGGAATCTATTATGACTTCTCACGGGAAAGAGTTGCTACAGAATTTCATTCGCAAATATAGCCCAAGTGTGACATCGTGTTAATTTACGTAAATGGCGCGTATGTAGAAGCGAGTGAAGCGAAAATTTCTCCTTATGACCACGGTTACCTATATGGGCTTGGGGTTTTTGAGACATTTCGTATTTATAATGGTCATCCCTTTTTATTGGATGATCATTATGAACGCTTAATGGATGCGCTCGATATATTGCAAATCAAATGGACAATGACAAAAGATGAAGTGATGCTTATTTTAAAGAATCTACTTGTTAAGAATGAGTTAAAGCATGCGTATGTGCGCTTAAATGTATCGGCGGGTATAGATGAAATAGGATTACAAACGGAAGTATATGAAGAACCGTCTGTTATTGTTTTTATAAAACCTTTAGCAGCTCCAGGGAATGTAGTGGAAAAAGAAGGAGTTATTTTAAAGCAAGTGAGAAATACACCTGAGGGTGCATTTCGCTTGAAGTCCCATCATTATTTAAATAATATTTTAGGGAAACGCGAAATTGGAAATGTTGTGAATAAGGAAGGTATTTTTCTTACCGAAACAGGTTATGTTGCAGAGGGTATTGTTTCGAATCTCTTTTTTGTTAAAGGAGGTATTTTATATACTCCTTCATTAGAAACAGGGATTTTAAACGGAATCACTCGTGCGTTTATTATAAAGGCTGCTGAAGAGCTAGATATAGAAGTAAAGGAAGGTTTCTTTACAAAAGATGAATTGCTTTCAGCGGATGAAGTGTTCGTAACGAACTCTATTCAAGAGATTGTCCCCCTTTATCGTATAGAGGAGAAAGATTTCCCGGGTAAAGTGGGATTGGTTACAAAAAGACTTATGGATTTTTATGGAGTGCAGAGAGAGAAATTGTGGAGCAGAAATGAATTGCGAAGAGGAGATGTGTAGTTTGAAGTGGGATTATGATTTGCGCTGCGGCGAATATGCATTGAACTTAAATGAAAAGACATTAATTATGGGGATTTTAAATGTAACGCCAGATTCATTTTCTGATGGTGGGAGTTACAACGAAGTAGATGCTGCGGTGCGACATGCGAAAGAAATGAAAAATGAAGGTGCTCATATTATTGATATCGGTGGTGAATCTACCCGCCCGGGTTTTGCTAAAGTTTCGGTAGAAGAAGAAATAAAGCGAGTCGTTCCGATGATTCAGGCGGTTTCGAAAGAAGCGAAATTACCTATTTCTATCGATACGTATAAAGCTGAAGTTGCAAAACAAGCGATTGAAGCTGGAGCTCATATTATTAATGATATTTGGGGAGCGAAGGCGGAACCGAAGATTGCTGAAGTTGCAGCCTATTATGATGTACCTATTATCTTAATGCATAACCGAGATAATATGAACTATCGCAACTTAATGGCTGATATGATTGCTGATTTGTATGAAAGTATTAAAATTGCTAAAGATGCTGGTGTACGAGATGAGAATATTATTTTAGACCCAGGTATCGGTTTTGCGAAAACACCTGAACAAAATTTAGAAGCGATGCGTAATTTAGAACAGTTAAATGTACTGGGTTATCCAGTCCTCTTAGGTACTTCAAGAAAGTCCTTTATTGGTCATGTATTAGATTTACCAGTGGAGGAGCGTCTTGAAGGAACGGGTGCTACCGTTTGTCTTGGTATTGAAAAGGGCTGTGAATTTATCCGTGTTCATGATGTGAAAGAAATGGCGCGTATGGCTAAGATGATGGATGCGATGATTGGTAAGGGGGTAAAGTAATTGGATAAAATTTATATCCATGATATGGAGTTTTACGGTTATCATGGTGTATTCCCAGAAGAGAATAAATTAGGTCAGAGATTTAAAGTAGATTTAACGGTGGAGTTGGATTTAAAACGCGCAGGAGAAAGTGACGACTTAGAGCATTCTGTCAATTACGGGGAACTTTTTGAGCTGTGTAGAAAAGTTGTTGAAGATAGAACTTATAAGCTTGTAGAGAGTATCGCTGAAAATATCGCTACAGATATATTGAAACAATATGAGAGTATTTCACGGTGTACAATTAAGGTAATTAAACCGGATCCGCCGATACCAGGACATTATCGTGCTGTAGCGGTAGAAATTACGAGAGAGCGTCCATGAATAATATAGCGTACATTGCATTAGGTTCCAATATTGGGGAGCGTTATACTTATTTAACTGAAGCGATTCAGTTTTTAAATAAAAACCAGCATATCCAAGTTGATGATGTTTCGTCTGTATATGAAACCGATCCGGTTGGCTATACTGACCAAAATTGCTTTTTAAATTTAGTTATAAAAATTTCTACCAATTTATCACCGCAAGAATTATTGAAAGTAACACAAAGGGTAGAGAATGACCTAGGAAGAAAAAGGGAAATTAGATGGGGCCCGAGGACCATCGACCTTGACATTTTACTATATAATCAAGAAAATATTGAAGCAGAGAATCTTATTGTTCCGCATCCGCGGATGTTCGAAAGAGCTTTTGTTATCGTTCCGTTGTTAGAAATCAATCAAGATATAAAACAAGACATTTCACGTTCACAAGTAGAAGAAATGAAAAGGCGAGAGGGAGTAACGGTATGGAAGCAGAAAAATGGGGAAGACGCATTCGTGCTTTTCGAAAGCTAAAAGGCTATACACAAGAAGGTTTTGCGAAAGAATTAGGGGTATCTGTATCTGTTTTAGGTGAAGTTGAGAGAGGGAATCGATCGCCTTCCCAAGATTTTGTAGTAGAAGTTGCTAAAGCATTAAAGGTCTCGATAGATGAACTAATGCCGAAGTGACTATGAAGGAAGGAGTAAATCGAGTGTTAAAGATTGCAAATATTGAGATGAAAAATCCGGTTGTATTAGCACCGATGGCGGGAGTGTGTAACTCTGCATTCCGTTTGACAGTAAAAGAATTTGGTGCAGGTTTAGTTTGTGCCGAAATGGTAAGTGATAAGGCAATATTACTTAATAACAAAAGAACATTAGATATGCTATATATCGATGAGAGAGAAAAGCCATTAAGCCTACAAATTTTTGGTGGAGAGAAAGAAACTCTTGTGGATGCTGCGAAATACGTAGATAAATATACGACAGCAGACATTATTGATATTAATATGGGGTGCCCAGTACCGAAAATTACTAAGTGTGATGCAGGAGCAAAGTGGCTTTTAGACCCAAATAAAATATATGAGATGGTAGCGGCGGTTGTAGATGCTGTTGAAAAACCAGTTACAGTTAAAATGCGTATTGGTTGGGATGAAGAACATATTTTCGCAATAGAAAATGCTAGAGCTGTTGAGCGTGCTGGTGGACAAGCGATAGCGGTTCATGGGCGTACACGAGTACAAATGTATGAAGGTAAAGCGGATTGGAATATTATTAAACAAGTAAAGCAGGCTGTAAATATTCCGGTTATCGGAAATGGTGATGTCGAAACACCACAAGATGCAAAGCGTATGCTTGATGAAATTGGTGTAGATGGTGTTATGATTGGTCGCGCTGCTCTTGGAGATCCGTGGATGATTTATCGTACGGTAAAGTATTTAGAGACAGGTGAGTTAATGCCGGAACCAACAGTGCGTGAGAAAATTGATGTATGTATGTTGCATCTAGATCGTCTTATCGATTTAAAGAACGAAAATGTTGCCGTAAGAGAGATGAGAAAGCATGCAGCTTGGTATTTAAAAGGTGTTCGTGGTAATGCGAGTGTGCGCAATGGTATCAATACTTGCGACACACGTGAAGACCTTGCGAATGTATTAGGTGCATTTGTAGAAGAAGTAGAAGCGAAACAACAAACAATTTATGTTGGTTAATAAGGGGGCATAGGAGATTGACATTCTTCTATACACTTCCTATAATTACGTGAAAGAAAGAAGAACTGCCAGTTAGTTGCTGGCAGTTTTTCTAGTTGAGTAGAAAATGCTATACTGTATATATTGTAAAAATTAATAGAGCTGGAGTGATATTAATATCATGGATAACATGAACCACGAAGAATTAAACGACCAATTGCTTGTTCGTCGTGAAAAGCTACATAATTTGCGTGAGCAAGGAATCGATCCGTTCGGTAAACGATTTGAACGCACAAATTCAACAACTGACTTAGTAAGTCTATATGGAGAATTCTCTAAAGAAGAATTAGAAGAGAAAGAAATCACTGTTTCTATCGCTGGTCGTATTATGACAAAACGCGGTAAAGGAAAAGCGGGATTTGCGCATATTCAAGATTTACAGGGACAAGTTCAAATTTATGTTCGTAAAGATACTGTTGGAGATGAAGAGTACGAGTTATTTACGACAGCAGATTTAGGTGACTTAGTAGGTATTGAAGGTAAAGTGTTCAAAACAAACGTTGGAGAACTTTCAGTAAAAGCAATAGGATTTACACTTTTAACGAAATCCCTTCGTCCATTACCGGATAAATACCATGGATTAAAAGATGTTGAACAACGCTATCGTCAACGTTACTTGGACTTAATTACAAGTATGGAAAGCCGTGAAACGTTCGTTACCCGTAGTAAAATCATTCGTGAAATGAGAAGATATTTAGATGACAACGGTTATCTTGAAGTAGAAACGCCTATGATGCACGCGATTGCAGGTGGAGCGTCTGCTCGTCCTTTCACTACACACCATAATGCGTTAGATATGGAATTATATATGCGTATCGCAATTGAACTTCATTTAAAACGTCTTATTGTGGGTGGATTAGAAAAGGTTTATGAGATCGGCCGTGTATTCCGTAATGAGGGTGTATCAACTCGTCATAACCCTGAGTTTACGATGATTGAATTATATGAAGCGTACGCTGATTATAATGATATTATGAAACTGACAGAAAATATGGTTGCTCATATCGCGAAAAAAGTATTGGGTACAACAACAATCCAATATGGTGATTATGAAATTAATTTAGAGCCAGAATGGACACGTCTTCATATGGTAGATGCAATTAAGCAACACTCTGGAGCAGATTTCTGGAATCCAATGAGTGTAGAAGAAGCGCGTGAACTTGCAAAAGAACATAATGTGGAAATTAAGAATACAATGGAAGTTGGTCATATTATTAATGAGTTCTTCGAACAAAAAGTAGAAGATAAATTAATCCAACCAACATTTATTTACGGTCATCCGGTAGAAATTTCGCCACTTGCGAAAAAGAATGACGAAGATCCACGATTCACAGATCGTTTCGAGTTATTTATCGTTGCACGTGAACATGCAAATGCATTCACTGAGTTAAATGATCCAATCGATCAAAAAGAACGTTTTGAAGCTCAACTAAAAGAGCGCGAGCAAGGTAATGACGAAGCTCATATGATGGATGATGATTATATCGAAGCTCTTGAGTACGGTATGCCTCCTACGGGCGGGTTAGGAATCGGTATTGATCGTCTTGTTATGTTATTAACAAACGCACCATCTATTCGTGACGTATTATTATTCCCAGCTATGCGCCATAAACAAGACTAAGCTTTGGAGATTTCTCCAAAGCTTTTTTTATTTCTTTATTTGAGGGGAGAGAAACCTTCTATTAAAAGGAACGCGAGATTATTACTCGTTAAATGGATGCTGGATTAAAAAAACTATACTTATATAGAAGAAAGGTGCTGTTTTTATGCTTTTTTACTAAGTTAAAAATTTTATTAGAAAAACTATTGCATTTCATTTTTCTACATGATATATTAATAACCGTCGCTGATGCGGAAACGCAGAAAACGACAAAAAAGAAATTGAAAAACTTAGTTGACATCGAAAAATGAAGATGTTAACATAAGGAAGTCGCAAATGAGCGACTAAGTAGTTCTTTGAAAACTGAACGAAACAAACAACGTGAACGTCAATTTTTATTTTTAGATGCTAGACAAACTAACTTTATTGGAGAGTTTGATC
>NZ_JBIYDV010000031.1:0-45118 GCF_044909215.1 Bacillus sp. RC252
TTTGATCGAAATCAGGGATTTTGTCTATGTTTGTTGATTATAGTTTATTTCCAAAGCACTACACTACATTTAAAAATCTAAGTTTTATTCAACAAGAGCGCCCTTTAATGGAATAACTAAAACGTTCAGTTAACGATTTGATGGCCATGCCCTCTGTATCTTCCTTAATTGAATAATTCGGCCTGTATGATAAGCATCATGAAGCATGGTGTCCAGTAATTTACCCTCAAATGAATTTTGTTCAAGCTCTTTTTCGGAAAAGGTAAAGCCTGTATCGTTGATTACCAAGTAATCGTTGATACAGGCTTTTTTAATTTTTGTTCAACTAACACATGCGTTAGTTCAATAAGATTTTATTAATCTCTGTCCTATATTCATCTTCATCAAATACGAATTAAGGTATTAAATTACATATCATAAGGTTCAAGCTTCAAAATAAATTCTTCAACATCCTTGCCTCTTGCGTTGGAAAAACCCTTATCTTCAGAGATGATTTTAAACCCGCATTTTTCCAATACCCTGATGGAGGCGAGGTTATCTTTAGCGGAACGAGCATAAAGTGGGCGTATCTTAATATACTCCAGAAACTCTGACAACGCTAAAGTTGCAATACCATGACCCCAATATTCCTTCCCAATCCAGTAGCTTACTTCGGGTTCGCCGAACTGTTCAAAGTTCGAGACGTGTCCAGTGACAATGCCATTGAATAATATAGTCTTAATTGTAATAGTCTCGTCAGCAATATTTTTTTCCAATGGTCAAAAAATGCGTCCTTATCAGTGGGGTCTTTAGCTGTAAAAGCAGCCATATAGTTCGCCGTTGAATCTAGTTGTTGTTCGAAAAAGATAGGAAGATCTTCCTCTATGATATCTCGTAGCTTCACTTCGCTTTTGCTAATGGATTCCATATAATTGACAAGCTCCTTAACATATTTTTGAATATAAATTCTTCAAAGTTTAGAGAAATTCCTTCTTCAACTATGCCAGTTAGTTGAATTAAAAAGTTTATTTATTGGCCAATGGTATAAAGTCCAAGTTTTCATCCCTAAGATAGTACATTGTCCCATTATCTGTTTGTGCTTCTCTAATGGATACAACCTCATGCTATTTATCCTTTATTTTTTTGCTTAAGGGATATTGTCATTTAGCTACTAACTCCTTTAAATACTTAAAGTCAAGGTCCTCGCACCAAGGCTACGTCCTCCACCATAAAATAATATACCTAATTTCATAGATTATCTATTATGACTATGTATTTTAAATTTATCTGTTTAGATAAAAAAAGATAGTAGGGGCATTCACCCCTTACTATCTTTACTATTGATATTTATGTATCTTTAAATATATAAGTGATGTACTTTTTTGATATTATGTGTGACATTGAATACACGTTACTACAATGATAATCATGATGTACATTCACATTTCTTCTTTTTCATTTATTTCGGAAGCTCAACCCGAACAGTCGTCCCTTCCCCTTTCGTACTATATACCGAAACGGTTCCTTGATGCAGTTCAACAATTTTCTGCACAATTGATAACCCTAAACCGCTACCTTCTACGTTTCTCGCTCTTGCTGTATCTACTTTGTAAAAACGATCAAATATACGATCCATTTCTTCTTTTTCCATACCAATTCCGTTATCTGATATAGAGATTATAACGCTAGATTCTAATTCTTCTACAACAAATTCAACGGTTCCGCCATCGTTTGAAAACTTAATGCTATTCGTAAAAATATTACTCCATACTTGATGAAGTAAGTTTTCATCACCTTTTATGACGATGTTTGGCACATCAAACTCAACAGCGATATCTTTTTCCCGCCATTTCCATTCGAGCATAAAAATGACGTCTTTAATTTGCTTTTGTAAGTGAAACTCTTTCATTTGTAGAACTTTCTCTTCTTTATCTAATGAAGCAAGCGTAAGTAACTGTTTACATAAACTAGACATCCGCTTACTTTCACCCTCAATAATTTTCAAGTAACGTTTTCTTTCCTCTTCACTCATATTCTCCGATTGTAATGTTTTCGAAAAACCTTGTATCGAAGAAAGTGGAGATTGGAATTCATGAGAAACGTTAGAAACGAACTCTTGTCTCATTTGGTCTAATTCTTTAATGCTCTTTGTCATTTTTTGAAAATTAGTCGCTAGTGTACCAATTTCATCTTTTCGATTTTCATCTAATTCGATATCATATTCACCACTTGCAATCTTTTGAGTCGCTTTCGTAAATGTTCGAATAGGACGAACAATATACCCTGCTGCAATCGCTATAAAAATGATACTTAATACAACGATGAAACCGAGTAATACCGCTAGAAAAATTCTCATCTCGCCGAATTGTTGCTGAATATCAGGGCGAATGAATAAAGCGTACTGTTTATCATCGTGTTTTAGCGGTACACCGACACTATTAATTAATTCATTATCGAAAAATCCTGTAATAAACAAGCGGGTTGGATATGTGGAAACGCCATTAAACGTTTCACCTTGCAATACTTTATGAACGGTATCATCACTAATTGTTATCTTACGAAACGCATTCCCAATACGCTTTCCATGATTTTCGTCATCTACAATATAAATTTCATACCCTAACTTCGCAATAGACTGTAAGTATGCCTCTTTATTCTCTTCACTTTGCTTTTCATATAATGATTTTACTTCTTTAGCATACATTAAAATCTTTTCACTATTGTACGGTTTTAACTTCACTTGATAATATACGTTCGTTAATAAAAAACCGATAATACTACTAAGAAGCATAATACCGACTGTCATAAAAACAAATCTAGAATATAGTGATTTCATTTTATTTCAACTCCAACTTATAACCGAGTCCGCGTACTGTCGTAATTTGAAAATCATCTGTTCGTTTTGAAAAACGATCTCTCAGTCGCTTCACATGAACGTCAACTGTTCGTTCATCTCCTTCAAAATCCATTCCCCATACTAATTCAATTAATTCTTCTCTTGAAAAGGTTCTTCCAGGATAACTAGCAAGTTGTGATAATAATTCAAATTCCTTTAATGGAAGCAAAATCGTCTGACCGTTACACTTCACTTCAAACCCTTTTCGATCAATAGTCGTTCCGTGTAATGTAATAATATCAGCACTAAGCATTTGATAACGGCGCAATAAAGCTTTCATACGGAAAATTACTTCAGCTGGTTCAAATGGTTTTACAATATAATCGTCCGTACCAGAAATGAATCCTTTTTCTTTATCTACTAGCTGATCTTTTGCAGTTAATAAAATAACAGGTATATCATGATACTTCCGGATTTCTTCGCATAACGTATAGCCATCAACAAACGGCATCATAATGTCTACTATCGCAAGATGAATATTTTCTTTCTCTAAAACGCCTTGCGCTACCTTTCCGTCTTCCGCTTCAAAAACTTTAAAGCCCTCTTTTTGTAAATGGTAATGCAATAACTCTCTAATATGTTTATCATCATCAGCTAATAAAATATGTATCATCTTCATTAAACCCTCTCTTGTTCATCCTTCTACATTCTTACATTAAGAAACAATTGTACTTTTTGCAAGAAAAAGAAAAAGAATCTATTTTGAAAAAAATTATTCAAAATAGATTCTTTCGTTTTAGTATTAAGATTATTTTAATAAAAACAATTTCTACTCTTACTAAGCTTTAGAAATATCAACAAATCCTTCTCCGAACACATCACGAACATCGTGTATAGCGATGAACGCAGCCGGATCCGTAGTTTGAACAATCCGTTTTAGCTTCACTACTTCTTGCTTATTAATAACAATATAAAGAATTTCCTTCGGCGTTTTCGTGTAATAGCCATGACCTGAATACACGGTAACCCCTCTGCCCATTAAGGTAGTTACCTTCCCGGCAATTTCATTCGGGTTATCAGAAATAATCGTAATGGCTTTCTTCGGATTTAAACCTTCAATTACAAACTCCATCACCTTCGTTGCTACATATAGCATAATAATTGTTATCATCAGTTTTTCTGCACCAATGATGAAATAAGATGAAAACGCAACAATTAAATCGAAGAACAGTAAACCATAGCTAATGCTCCATCCTAAATATTTATGCGTCATCCTTGCTAAGATGGTAGTACCTGCTGTTGTTCCGCCAACACGAATAATAAGACCAATCCCGCACCCGATAAATATTCCTCCGAAAATGGCATTTACAAGCATTTCATCCGAAGTAATCGTCCAACCTTCTGTCAAATGAAGGAATAGCGAATTCGTAACTACAGCAATAATCGTATAAATTGTTGTGATCTTGTTTAAAAATTTATAACCAGCTATTAACAATATTGCATTTAAAATTAAGTTGACTAAGCCTGGCGACCACTCAAATAAATAGTACGTAATAATCGTGATACCTGTTACCCCGCCCTCACCAAACTCGTTCGGGATAACAAACAAATTGACACCTAACGCAAAAAGAAATGCACCAATAATAATAAAAATAATGTCTGTCGTTCTTTTTTTCATACAGTACCTCACTTCTTATGTAAATATTTATTCTGTCATAAACTCTCACCATTATATCGTGGAATATTCAAATCGAACAGTGGTTTATTTTTATTTTAATATAGGATGATAAAACAACTTTATCCTATATCCACATGTAATTTAAAAAGTAAAACAACTGTATTTATTATGTACTACAAGTAAAGTTTTGATTTCACATGCAATTCACGCTAAAAAATGAATATGAACACTTACTCGCACAAACTTCGAATAAAAAACAAATAGGCGAAGCTATAGAATAGACTTCGCATCAAGCGTGTGAGCACAGAGATTTATATAAATTTTTATATTCATACATTACAGAAATAAATTTACTTATCTTTCTCCATATATTCTTTAATCTTTCGTTCTTCCCACTCTTTTCCGAATATCCCAAATGGAAAAGTTGTCAAACCGTGTATAACGATACCGATCCCCCAACCTCCAAGTGGATATAAAAACCATAATTTGCTTGAATCAGAGCTTATATTTATAAAAAAAAGCATTAAGTTAACTAGTATATAGACCGTTAAATGAATGTAAAACGCTTTTAAATTCTCCATCCTTTTTTTAGCTCGTAAATAAACCTCATCTCGCTCCATCCTTAAACACCTCTTTCATTATTGTATTTTTTAAACTCGCTCCGATTTAAACATCATATTCTAATCGAAAATCCCTTATTCTCAAAAAAATACAAAATAAAAAATACCCATCAAATTGTCATACACATGATAATTTGATGGGTACTGCATGATACATTTAGTTTTTACATTTATTGTTTGGAGTAAATTGCAAATAACGACTTATACTCGCCTTATTAAGACCAGATCCATACATCCTCATTATTTTCAACGTTGCTCTTTACTTCATGAACTTTTTCGATATGATCCGTTGTGTTGTAGTTAATAGAAATTCCGCCCCAGCCTACATACTTCATATCAATTTTCACTTTCTCACCCATATTAAATACTTGTCCCTTCGTTAAGAAAACATCAATAATAGCTTTCTTTCCATTTACTGATGGATACTGAACAATGACATATTTAGTGGAATCGTCTCCCTCATCGTTCATCGTTCCTACTTTTGATACTTCCCCAATCACATAATCAGGAGAACCGTCTTCTTTCATGTGCATACCTAATTTATTTGACGTATTTTCAACTGTATTTGCAATCATATATTCCGTAAAATTACGCATCATAGATCCAGTAGCTTTTACTTCATCCCCTACTTTCACATTTGAAAATGAATCAATATACACACTAACAGGTTCCTCATATTGCTTAGATTTTACGACAATTACACCGTTATCCACTTCTACTACTCGCCCTTCTAACGTCGAGAAATTTGATTCAATAGAAGCGGCACTCGCTTTTGATAGTTCTAATCCTGGTAAATTCGTTCCTGATAATGCTGCGATCCCTAAAGCACCTGCTAAAATTATTTTTTTCATACCCATATGTAACCTCTCCATTCATGATGATTATATTTTTTTGATTGGATACGACCAACCTGTAACTATTATAGTTACAGGTTATAAAAAATAGCAACCACCTTTCGCATGCAATGTTGCATACTGTAATTTTTAAATATAAAGTTTGATAAAAAGATTTATTGTATTTTATTCATATATTCAACAATAGTGTTAGGTTCATAAATAACAGCAGGTGTATTTGTTAATGGTGGCGAAATTAAATGTCATGTACTATGTTCTTCAACTCTACGGTTTGTATAGTCGTAGTTAATTACATTATGTAGGAGCGGAATTAATATGTTAATGAAACCAAAAAGATTACAGCCAGGAGATATTGTGGCGACAGTAAGTTCTTCATGGGGAGGTGCTGGTGATTCTAAGCTAAGATGGCGATATGAGCAAGGAGTAAAAAGATTAGAAGACGTCTTCGGTCTTAAGGTTGTCCCAATGCCAAATAGTTTAAAAGGTAGCGAATACCTTTACAACAACCCTGAGGCTCGTGCAGAAGATTTAATGACAGCATTTAAAGATACTCGTATTAAAGGAATTATTACGAATATTGGCGGTGAAGATAGCATCCGTTTACTTCCTTATATAGATTTTAATGTTATACGCGAAAATCCGAAAATCTTTATGGGCTACTCTGACGATACCGTTTCACATTTGTTTTGTCATAAAGCAGGAATTCCCTCTTTTTACGGTCCAGCAATCTTAACTGATTTTGCCGAAAATGTGGAGATGGATCCATATACAATTGAAATGGTGAATCGAACTCTCTTTTCAAATGAGAATATTGGCGAGATTCAACCAGCTCATGAATGGACGAGTGAGCGTTTAGAATGGATAGAGGCGAATAAGGATCAACGGCGTACGATGCAGCAAAACAATGGATATGAGCTACTTCAAGGCTCTACTACTGTACAAGGGCGTTTAATTGGTGGTTGTATGGAAGTACTGGAATTTGCAAAAGGAACGGAACTTTGGCCTAAGAAAAAACATTGGGAGAATAGTATCCTTTTCTTTGAAACTTCTGAAGACCATCCAGAACCAAGTTATATAAAGTATTGGTTACGAAATTATGCAGCGCAAGGCATTCTACAAAAAGCAAAAGGCATCATTTTTGGTAAACCAAAAGACGAAAAGTATTATGAAGAATATAAACACGAAATACTGAAAGTTATGAAAGAACATAACTTAGAAGATTTGCCGATTCTTTATAATTTAAATTTTGGCCATACCGAACCAAAGTTTATTTTACCTTACGGTGCGATGGCAGAAATTGATTGTGAAAATGAGTCTTTCTCTATTTTAGAAAGTGGTGTGGAATAAAGTGGAAATTTAAATAAGCGTGGGGGTTCCCTCCCCCATCTCAATCAAGCTTAGAGTGTTAAGAAATTATAAATGTTAGGTGTTCTAGAACATGAGGACACCTATGTCTTTGTAATTATTGAATAATCAGTTGCAGTTCGTTACGAATCACCAAAAAAAAATAAATTATCCTTTCCTAATAATTCTACAGAAAGGATAGCTTATTTTTTTGCTTTATAGGTTGTATAAAACCTTAGCTTGATATCGATGTAGCGTGACCCAAAATAGCCGATAACCTACACTAAACAAAATACCAAAATATCCCTTTAAACTGATATAATGAAATATAGAATACTATATAAAACTACAGGAGGCTATTATTGGATAAACTTTTTGATCATATGAAAACAAGGTTCATTTTAATGTGGGCTATTATCTCGTTTGTAATAATGATGTTTATTTTACCTTTATTATTCAAAGAAATTCCTAAAGATGTAAAGTTAAATATCGCTCTTATTATTTCAATTTATGCTATCCCTATGTTTTGGATTGGTTTTAAGTTTAAAAGATATAATATCTCGTTTAAAACTTACTTGTCAAAACCATCTTCCTTTTCTTTTAGAACAATTTTTGCATCAGCAATTATGACTATGCTTTTTGGATTAGGTATGTTATTGCTAATCGTGATGGTATTTTCATTACTACCAACGGACACTTCGTTAGAGGATACAAACGAAATAGTTAAAACAAAAAGCATGTGGTTTGTTTTAATGAAAGCCATAACTCTTTCTTTCATCGCTCCTATCTGTGAAGAAATTTTGTTCAGAGGCTTTATTCTTAGTCGTTTTACGTATAAATTTGGAATAAAAAAGGCAGTTATATTCTCTTCCGTCTGCTTCGGTATTTTACATTTAAATAATGTATTTGGAACCACACTATTTGGGATTATTTCTTGTTTAATGTACTTGAAAACTAAAAGTTTATTCCCTTCTATAATAGCTCACATGGTTAATAATATAATTGTAGCTTCGAGAGATATCTTTTCTGCTTTACAGTCTACAAGCACACCTTCAGCACAACCTGATTTAACTATCATTCTTTTAATATCTACTGTGCTAATAACAATTGGATTAATGTGGATTATCCCTTTTATTAAAAGACATTCAGAACTATTAAGATATAATAGTTTACCACCATTGAAGCACACCACAACTTAATTAAAATTGTTACTATGTGAAGGATTTTTCATTTTGGGTTAATCTGTTTTCTTAGGTTGATGGACAAGGGACCATCAACCACTTTATATCCTTTTCATTCACCCCCTCTGCCTAACCATTACAGAATTATCCCAGAAAAACTCCCCTTCATTACTTCTTTTTCAAGTTGATTCCTACATGTAAATAGCGCAATAATTTTTGTGCGATTTTTTTCATCGGGTTCAAATTGTTCAATGGTTACGTCACAACGAATGGTATCACCGCTAAAGACAGGACGTAAAAATTCAAAGTCCATCTTGCGAGCTAGCACGTTATAATCACCGCCAATTTTTGTAGGCAACGTTGATGTTAAAAGTCCTTGTACAACAAATCGTCCTTGTTCATCCGGTGTAACATGATGAACACCTTCATCTTTAGATACTTCTGTAAATAAAACAACATCTTCTTTTGTAAAAGTTCGCTCAAAGGTGATTTTTTCGCCTACTTGCAATTTCATCCATACCCCTCCTCAAAAACACTTTTAAAATAAGAAAAACCGAAATTAAAAATCATTTCGGTTTTCAAAACTGTAGAAGTCTATATTTACTTTAGCGAATGAACAAACAACCCACTACGAAGTTTCGGTTCAAACCACGTTGATTTCGGCGGCATTACTTCTCCAGCGTCTGCGATTGTTAATAAATCTTCCATTGATGTCGGATATAATGCGAATGCTGCTTTGTATTCACCGCTATTCACAAGACGTTCTAGTTCTTCTAATCCGCGGATTCCGCCGACGAAATCAATGCGTGAATCTGAGCGTGGATCATGTATTTCAAGCACCTGACTTACTAAATGATCTTGTAAAATAGATACATCTAAACGCCTAACAAGATCATTCGCATCAAACGTTTCCTCTTTCACAGTGAGCTTATACCACTTCTCGTTTACATACATTCCAAATGATTTTGGCTCATTTGGTTTATACGGTGAACCCCCTGCTTCTTCCACATAAAAATATTGCGCAACTTGCTTTAAAAATTGCTCTACTGATAAGCCATTTAAATCTTTCACAACCCGGTTATAGTCCCAAATTGATAATTCATCATGAGGGAATAAAACAGATAGGAAGAAATTGAATTCCTCTTCTCCTGTGTAATTCGGATATTGCTCTCTTCGCATTAGCCCTACTTTTGCAGCTGATGCAGAGCGGTGATGTCCATCTGCAATGTACAAGTTAGGAATATCTTCAAATGCCTTTACTAAAGTGGCAATTACTTCTTCATCTGCAATCTTCCACGCAACATGCTCCACACCATCTTCTGCTGTAAATTTATAGATTGGCGCATGTTCTTCTTTCCAGCTTGCAATGAAACGTTTCACTTCTTCTTTTGTACGATACGTTAAAAAGATTGGCCCCGTATTTGCGTCACACACATCTACGTGGCGAATACGATCAAGTTCTTTTTCATGACGCGTTCTTTCATGTTTTTTAATTGTATCATCTTCATACTCGTCAATCGATGTACAAACGACAAGGCCTGACTGCGTTCTTCCTTGCATCGTCAGTTCATAAATGTAAAGCGCTGGCTCCTCATCTTGAACGAACACTTCTTCTTGTATAAATTGCTTTAAATTTTCACCCGCTTTTTCATATACGCGATCATCGTACGGTGAAAGTGCCGGGTCTAAATCAATTTCTGCTTTATCAACGTGTAAGAAAGAATATGGATTCCCTTTTACAACTTCTCTTGCCTCTTCACTATTTAATACGTCATAAGGAAAAGCTGCTACTTGTGCTGCTTTTCCTTCTACTGGACGAATAGCACGAAACGGTCGGATTTTTGCCAAGTTTCTCTCTCCTTTACACAATCATTCGAACAGCTACAACACCTGTGATTTTGCTTATATTTTCCACAATATTCTCTTTCATTATATCATCAATTCCGTTATCAATATCAATCATTGTGTACGCCCAAGAATGTTTACTACGATTAATCATATCCGCAATATTAATATGATGTTCTGCTAAACATCCTGTAATTTGTCCTACCATGTTCGGAACGTTTTGATGCATAATTGTAATTCGTTTTTTTCCAATGTACGGAAGTTCTACGTTTGGATAGTTTACTGAATTACGAATATTACCTGTCTCTAAATATTCACGTAATTGACGTGCAGCCATTACTGCACAATTTTCTTCAGATTCAGACGTAGATGCACCGAGATGAGGAGTTGCTGTTACATTTTTCATCTTTATAACATTTTCATTCGGAAAATCCGTTACGTAATGCTGAATAATCTCTTCATCTAGCGCTTTTCGAAGAGCTGTTTCATCAACAAGTTCCCCTCTTGAGAAATTGAATAGACGCATTCCTTTTTTCATCGTTTCGATCGCGTGTTCACCAATAATCCCCTTCGTTTGGTTCGTAAGAGGAATATGAAGTGTAATATAATCACATGTTGCAAAAATTTCATCTAAGCTAAACGCTCTTTGTACTTGCGTAGAAAGACGCCATGCTGTTTCAACAGATATATACGGATCGTATCCGACAACGTCCATCCCTAAAGATAACGCATCGTTCGCAACTAAAGCACCAATTGCGCCAAGACCGATAACACCTAAACGTTTCCCTGCAATTTCTGACCCAACGAATTGCTTCTTCCCAGCTTCAACAAGCTGTGGTACTTCTTCTCCATCCAACTCTTTCGTCCAGCTCACTCCGTTTATAATATTACGGGAAGACATAATAAGGCTTGCGATAATAAGTTCCTTCACTGCATTCGCATTAGCCCCTGGCGTATTAAATACTACAATCCCTTTTTCCGTACAACGCTCAACAGGAATATTATTTACACCGGCACCAGCTCTTGCAATTGCCTTTAAATCTTCGGAAAACTCTTCTTGATGTAAAGAATAGCTGCGAAGTAAAATACCATCTGGATGACCTACTTTGTCTCCAATTTCATAGCGATTCCCATCAAAAATTTGCAAACCCTTTTCCGCAATTTGATTTAACGTCTGAACACGAAACATATCCCCATCTCCCTATCTATTTTCAAGCTCAAATTCCTTCATATAGTCTACTAATTTTTGTACACCTTGGGTTGGCATCGCATTGTAAACACTAGCGCGCATACCGCCGACTGAACGATGTCCCTTTAGCGTAACGAAACCGCGCTCTTTCGATTTTTGTAAAAACTGATTGTTAAGCTCCTCTGACGGTGTTGTAAACGGAATATTCATAAGTGACCGATACGTGGGATCAACTGGTGAAGTAAACAATTTAGATTCATCTAAAAAATTGTAAAGAAGTGAAGATTTCATTCTATTTTTTTCTTCAATCGCAGATACCCCGCCTTGTTCTTTCAACCACTCTAGTACAAGTTTTGCTACATAAATACTAAAGGTTGGCGGTGTATTATATAGGGAGTTATTTTCACTGTAAGTTTCATAGTTTAACATCGTAGGACAAGTACTATTTGCACTGCCAATTAAATCTCTTTTTATAATTACAATCGTTAAACCCGCTGGCCCTAAATTCTTTTGCGCACCCGCATATATGAGACCAAACTTCGTAACATCATATTGTTCTGATAAAATATTTGAGGACATATCCGCAACGAGCGGTACTCTTTCTAAATGTGGAATATCCACATATTTTGTCCCCTCAATTGTATTGTTCGTTGTAATATGTACATAATCTAGTTCTTCACCATTTGGTAAATCATCCATTTTAGGAATCGTAGTAAACTTCTCTTTTTCAGAAGAAGCAATCACTTGTACTTCTCCTACTTTTCCGGCTTCTTGCAGCGCCTTTTTAGACCATGAACCTGTCAGTACGTACCCAGCTTTTTTATACGTACTCATTAAATTTAACGGTATCATAGAAAATTGTAATGACGCACCGCCCTGTAAAAATAAAACTTCATACTCATCAGGAATGTTCATTAATTCACGAAGTAAGCTACTTGCTTCATCAATAATACTTTGGAAATAAGAAGATCTATGGCTCATTTCCATAACAGACATGCCTGTCCCGTTATAATTTACAAGCTCCTTTTGCACTTTCTCTAAAACTGGCAAAGGGAGTATAGATGGTCCTGCTGAAAAATTATACACTCTCTCCATCACCCAGATAACCTCCCTATTTCTCATTTTTATTATTTTTTAAACTTTCTGAATTATAACCTATATACAATACACGGTCAATTTGTTTTCCGTTATTACGGCGCAAGACGCAATGGAATCGCTTGCATGTGCACCCTGCTTTTTATAAACATACAAAAAAGTGTTAAGTACATAATCGTACTTAACACTCTAGTAATTAAGTATAATAGCTACTTACTCGTAAAGAACCGATCGAAAATTTGATAAATAGCTGAAAGACCAAAGAGCCAATAAATAGTATCCACAAGCGCCGGCATAGAACCAAACCATTTCTCAACTACATTATAATCTAACGCCACAAACAACCAATTCAAACCGCCAAGAATCACCAAAATTACTGTAAGGTATGACAAAAATTTCATTATGATTGCCCCCTAGGTGATAAGATGGTGAAAGGCCTTTCACTAAAATATATGTAATAGATTCTAAAACTTACCTATTTTATAAAATTTATTTTCGATACCAGCCATTAATAACTGTCTCTGCTTCTTTACTATGTATTTGATATGAATGATTACTATCATTAGATCCGATAAACCAAATTGAAAAACCTTTAAAATATGGCTTCGCTTCTAATACATCTCGGTAAGCACGCCACCCGTTAAGTTGTACATCTTTCGAAAACACATTCGTAACATCTGGGTTCCACGGGCTTTGTAGTCCAAGTTCACGTGCTGGCACATTAAATCCACCAAAATAAACTGGCTTTCCAGTTGTTTTATGTAATGTCTCAAGTTGCTGAACGACATTTTGGCCACGATTGTATACTGTCGTCGCAAATAAGCTTTGTTTTACTTCTTCGTATGATGGATTTCTTTTTCCTGAAACTTCAAACCAACTATCAATACTTACAATGTCCACCTTTTTTAAATACGGGCGATTTATTTTCTCTTTAAATTTCGCCTCAAAAGAAGGATCCCAACTTGCAGTTAACCACCAGTTCATTTGATACAAAACATTTCCTTTATACTGCTGGCGAACAAAATTAATCGTATCATTCCAATATCCTTCTGCATATTCCATATTCACGAAATTAGAAGCGATTTTCAGCCCATAAATATTGTACTTACTTGTAATGGAATTAAAAATATCTTGTAAAACAACAGTTTTCCAATTCCAGAAGAAATCGTTAATATTACTAGGGTTCCACTCTGTTTCTCCAATATTTCCTTGCTGAATAAACGGAAACGGCTCCAATATAACTTGTATATTATGCTTTAATAATTCTTGAATTAAAATAATAGCTTGTTTCTTTTGCGCCTGATTAATTACCATATTAGCCGAATTTACATCCGAAATATCTACTTGAATAGGTACATTCACCGTATTTAAATTCAAGCGCTCTACATCTGCTAACACTTTCGCTACATTGCCTACTTCCCATACCGTTACGTTTCCTGATTTTATTTTTCCAGATTGAACAGTATTTACATCCGCCTGTATATTTCCCTGGAAACAAAAAGAAAACAACATGATACACGCTCCTAAAATACTTACTAAACTCTTACTTTTCTTCACAAGTTTCCTCCTATAATTTTTGACATACTTGCTTATTCTATACAATGTTTCACATATATTCCACAAGAATATTAATGAAATTTCATCAATAAAAATGCTATTCACCCTTTATCCATACCTTATTCATACTAACCTCCTAAAAATAGTAAGGTAAATAAAAAAGGAGCGTATTTCCGCTCCTTTTTTATCTTTTCACGATTGAAGTTATTGAATTTTTTCTGATAATCTAACCACATCTATCTTTTCGTATAAATAAATTTTCATACTCATAAATGTATCAAAAAATTTTTATCTATATTCGCTTTTTGTTTGTATTACTTTTACATTTACTTCATTCGTATTACTTTCATATCTTTGAATATTCATGATTACACCTCCATTATATTTGTATATAACATCCGCCTAATTATGATATTTGGTAAAATTAACCATTCGAGACGTAATTATTGCAGTAATTAAGATAATAATAGCGGTTATCAAGCCAGATTCTCCAATCCAAATCTCAGTTTGATATCCTGTACTTGCACGTGTGAAAGGTCCTTGAATAATGGCATTCCAAGTAGCATGGATGATAACCGAAGGCCAAATGCTACCTGTGATAAGTCGTAAATAAGCTGTAATATAACCGAATGGCACAATACAAAGATAGATACCAAGTACTGAAAGAACGACAGATGGTCCCGCTACATATAGGCCAGCAATAACAATTGGAACATGCCACGTTGCCCAAATCAATCCACTAATAAGGATGGGCCGTGAACACTCTGCATCAACTAGCCTTGTGAGCATATAACCTCGCCACCCCATTTCTTCTCCCAAAGCTGGGATTAAGCCAAGCAAGCTTCCGAAAATGCCGCTCAATACTACTAGATAAATGAAACTGAATGGTGCCGTTACATACTGAAGTCCAAGCATATTGTAGATTGGTTCTAACATACCACCTTCGGGATGCTGAAACCCCGCAATTCCGCTCAACCAGGCGATAGAATAAGTAATTCCGCAAATAATCATAGGGATTAGCAGAGCAAAACCAATCCCCTTCCATATCTTTAAGTTACCGAGACTAAAAGATACATCTTTAAACCCTTCTTTCAGTATTATGCGAGTCAAAATAGAAGATAATGCTGGGGTAAACATATATACCACAATAAGCGGCATACTTTTCGTAATTATTACTACTACATTTAGGATAACAGAAGTAATGATTAAGATACTCAGAAATAGTTGAAGTCCTATTTTAGCACGTTGGATTTTATCTTTATTGTGGAACGATTTTGCGTGTAATCTCATTGTAATCCACCCTTCCCTTTTCATTCACTTGTTTATCGAATTTACTTCTTGGCATTTCTACAGACACAACTTAGAATAAAAATATTTTTGTATACAGATTCATTCATCTTTAAAATCCCTCCCAAATTCATAATCTAGTTTTACTTGCGACTCATCAATGTAATTATTATTTATAAGTTGTCATAGCCGATAGTACAAAAGTGTAATGATTAGTCTATGACCTGTGTCAATTAACCTTATGACAATATGTAACTAGAAAATATGATATGGGATAGATAACAATTGAATTAAGGCAATTGATTCGTGCAAGTACATGAATCAATCTCGCTTTTAAAAATAATTCAATTGAGGTGGAAAAAAATGAATAAGAAAAGAATAATTGCAATGGTTAGTACAGCTTTATTAGTCACAGGATGTGTAGAAGTAGGAAAGGCTCAAACAGTAGCAGTCGAAAATTCAGGCCAATCAATCCAAAAAAATATAGTTAAATCAATACAATCACAGGCTTATCCATTAAAAACGATAGAGCCGTCAAAATCATTTGAAGATTTAAAACCACTTAAGAAAATGATTGGGAGCGCACAATATGTAGGATTAGGAGAGAATACTCATGGAAGCTCTGAAATTTTCACTATGAAGTTTCGCCTTGTGAAATATTTGGTTACTGAGATGGGTTTTACAAATTTCACAATGGAAGAAGATTGGGGAAACGGCTTAAAGCTAAATGAATATATCCAAACAGGAAAAGGAAACCCTAGGGAATTTTTAAATTATTTATATCCTACTGATGAAATTTTAGCCATGATTGAGTGGATGAAAGATTATAATGCTGATCCATCCAATAAAAAAAAGATCCAATTTATTGGGCTCGACTTAAAGGAGTTGGACCAAGGTTGCTTTAATAAAGTAATTGATTATGTAAGGCTGCATCGACCAGATTTGCTGGCAGAAGTAGAAGAAAATTATAAAGAATTGTCGGCTTTTAATGGAAGTACACAGGAATATATGGACCTTGCTCCTGAAATAAAAGAAAAGTTCAAAGCAAACGCTGAGAGAGTAGCTCGATTACTAAAAGATGAGAATAAGCAATCCAACACAGAAATAGCTTCACCCGAGTACATCTGGGCGAAAGCAACGGCAAGTGCAATAGAGAAATTTACCACAATGCTAATTCCTAACGACTATCCAAGTATGTTAAGGCTACATGAGCAATACTTGGCCGATCATGCAATGTGGGCACAAGAGACATTGGGTGGTAAAACAATGGTATGGGGACACAATATTCATATAGCTAAAGGAATTATCGATGAGAAATTATACCCTTATGTTGCGGGGCAGTATTTGAAGGAACGTTTAGACAATAATTATGTCACAATTGGCAGTACAACTACGGAGGGGAATTTCACCTTATACAACGACACAGGAGATAAGATTATAACGGATCCGATTCCACAAGATGTAAATAGTTTCAATTATACTCTCGGAAAAGTACCATATAAAATGTTTTTATTGGATAATCGTCACCTTAAAGGACCAGCAGAGAAATGGGTTAAAGCAAAAAGACCATTACTAAGTATAGGGGCACGACTCTTACCGAACGAATCGGCATACTTTGATAAGTCATTGCTTGAGCAATTTGATATTATTTTTCATATTCGAAAAACAAGTCCATCTCATATTAAATAAAAGTACAAAACAATCCCTTCTCGCATCTGCAAGAACGGGATTGTTTTATGGAGATTAATATAAGCATCTTTTTTAACCAGAAGTAGGTTACTCTCCCCTTTTTAGCATCATTTAGAAATGTCATATGACACTTTTACACTAGTGAGAATGACAAAAAAAGCAGTACAATTCGGTTATTACATAGATAGGAGCGATGAACTTTATGAAATCAAGATTCATCCAGAATGGTTATTTTTTATTGCTAACTTTCGTTACAGGATTGTTTTATTTTTGTTTTTATCTAATAGCTCTGCTATTCAGCTTCACCCTTTCATTTACGGTAATTGGGATTCCACTAGTTATACGCGTACTACAGACTACTACACCTTTTATCCAATTCGAGCGCATACAGACGAAAATTTATACAGATATTTCAACAGACTCTTATGATAGAAGTATAACAATAGATACATCGAACTGGACTCAGGTGAAATTAGTGCTTACAGATCGTCGTACTTGGTCTGCTGTCTTTTGGTTAATGCAGAAATTAGTGATTGGCATTTTCAGTCTCATTAGTGCAATCATTTTTTATGTAATGCCACTTATGTTGCTGTTGGCACCACTACTGTATCAATACATCGAAATGAATATTATATTCATACAGATAGATACTTTTGCCAAGTCCCTCTTTGTAATGTTTATGGGTATAGTATTTACCGCCATAAGTATTAGAATAGTAGATGGTTTGACAAAGAAACTTGGGGGCTATACACGTAGCATGATTCGGCAACTAAATCGATAGAAGTTTGCAATCTGTGCGTAGTATCGCAGTTTTAAATTTAAAAGTATAATAGGCATGAAGGATTAAATTATAATATATGAAGTAAAAAGGTAGGCTACTTAGGGGGTAAATGACTTGTTAGATATGGTTAAGTATTGGTTTTGGTACGATTGGATTATGTTAGGGATACGTCTACTTACTAGTGTGTCTATCATCCTAGCTACATTAAGTTTTCAGGATGGGTTAACATTGCCACTTTGGATTATTATTCTTTGGGAGGTTGTTGCCTTCTCAATTCCATGGGTAGCCTTACTGTTCAATTACAAATATTACTTGTTCACAGAAATACTGCTATATGGTGGACAATGTATATATTTAACCTCATTATTTCCGGAAGCTTACAACATATTTCTTATATCAGTGTTTCTAATTGCTGTAAATAGTAAGCATTTGTCCTATTATTGGACAGCTCCAACAACAGTTTTTATAACAACTGGAATTTTCTATGCTGTTGCGCCAAGTAATAGCTATTGGACTATGGTCACCTACTATGGATTCGCTTATGTAATGGGATTCGCTTTTCATTTATTAATCGCCAATCATAAGCAAAATGAAGTAATTCGTAAACAAAACGCGGTACTTGAGCAATATATGTCTCAGATTGAACGCATTACACTGGCAGAAGAACGGAACAGGCTGTCGAGCGAGCTTCATGATACAGTTGGTCACGCTTATACTTCTATTATTATGGGGATGGAAACGTTGCGTACCGAACTTGCTACTGAGATGGGTATACAGAGGCTAGATTCTCTGCTTGAAATGGGACGTAAAAGTATTGAGGACGTGAGAGGTTACCTACATCAAATGGATTCTCCGTGTCAATCCCCTTCCTTGATTCAATCTCTACAAAATCTTGGAGCCGAATTTCAGGAGCACGCTCAGGTAAATGTAAGTTTTAGGACATTCGGAGAGGAATATCAACTATCTCAGCAAGCGAAGATCGCATTCATTCGTTGCTTACAAGAGTCCCTTACGAATGCAGTACGTCATGGCCAGGGGACTGAAATTATAGTTTCATTGCAGTTTGAACAACAATATACGAGGTTAGAAGTTCAAGATAATGGAAAAGGAAATGTAGAATGGCAGGAAGGCTTCGGTATGAATGCGATGAAAGAACGGGCAATGAATTTGCAAGGTCAATTGTCTGTATATACAAAGCCAGAGGAAGGAATGCTTGTTACATGTACCATACCGCGACAAACTGAAATAAAAGATGGACTTATTCGTTTGTTAATTGTAGATGATCAGCCATTTGTTCGGGAAAGTTTGAGGACACTACTCGATAGATATGAAGATTTAAATGTAGTCGGTTTGGCTGAGGATGGCAATCAAGCCATCGATTTGTGTGGGCGCCTTCAACCCCATGTTATACTTATGGATTTAGATATGCAGCACATGGATGGAGTCGAAGCAACCAAAAAGATTAAGCAACAATGGCCACATATCCGCGTATTGATTTTTACAACTTTTCAAGATACCGAACAGGCGTTGGAATCGCTTCGCAACGGTGCGGATGGTTTTTTACTCAAATCTATTGAAACGTTGGAGCTAGCTAATACGATCCAACTTATTCACAAAGGTGGGACACTGATTGATCAGGGAATGTCTCACAAAATATTTGAGAAGTTTGATGAGCAAAAAGAGACACCTCAATCAAAAGCAACCGCCTATGAGCTAACAGCTAGGGAGATAGAAATATTGCAGCTAGTAGCAAAAGGACTTCGATACACTACCATAGCATCAAGGTTATATTTATCGAATGGTACGGTCAGAAACTATGCTTCCACAGCTTATACAAAGTTAGGAATCCGTAACAAAGAAGAAGCTGTTCAAAAGGCTCTAGAAATTGGAATTATTGAATAACAAAATGTTATGCGGTGTATAAAAATGAGCAACAAAGAAAAAGAACACTTTGTGTGGTTTCTTTTGTAACAGAGTAAATAAGGCCCGTTATCGTATAAGTAAATGTTAAAACACTTACTGTTTTGTCATAATAAAATCATTGAATCTTATTCTCTAAAATACAAAATCCTACTATCAATTTAACTGATAGTAGGCTTTTAAAATGATTTAAGAACTGGGTTATGTTCTAATTTAACAGTTTTCATCAGTGGAAATATTATCACTTCGGCTGTAAAGTTAATACTTCCCCTTCAATTCCATCTGTATTTAAAGTAGTCGTATGATACTCACCATTCACCCAATCATCTATTTGATCATGATACCAATCGCTTCTAAAATGTCCTGACTGTCCCGGCCCCACTATATGATAACCGTTTGACATATCTTTCGTATCAATGACAAATCGCCAAGAAGCTCCATGATTTACAATACCGTTATCTCCGTAATTCGCTGCTTGAACGGTAACTTGACTTCCTCCAATTGGAACTGGTTTCTCACGATTAAATGCGAGTAGTGCCAATATACTAGATGATCTCGAAATTGGATGTGTAAAAGCAAGTTGATGGTAATCGCCCCACTTCCACTCTGCAACATTCGGTCCATATTCCTTCTGTAATTTTTTCATTACATTTTCGTACGATGTATGCACAACTTTCGTGAACCCTCCGTACTTCGTAAACCAAGCGCTATTTTCTCCTGCTACTTCTTTTCGAATCAATTCATCAACTACTTGTGACTTCCCTTCAAATAACTCCATCACATCTTTCGGTATTTCTTTTGAAAATAGCGTATTCGAAATCTCTTTCATTAACAAATGGAATATTAATGGTGCAGCTTCATCTTTACTATCGTAAAAATTCCACTTTGTTAATTGTTTTACGCCTTCTTTCTCTACTTCATTTAAAGATGCTTTATTTAACTCTTTTAAAAATATAGGAGCAAATTCTTTCCCGTATAAATTTTTTTGATCCATCTGTAACTCTTCTAAATCTTTTACCGTATACTTATCCTTCTCTTGCAAAAACTCTTGAATACGCATTTGCCTGTAGGGTTGCGCCCACGTATTACTAATATGGTACGGATAATTATCATCAACAATTTTATTATTTGCAGTTGAAATAAACCCTTGTTTTGGATTTATTACTTTCGGTAGCTGATCAAACGGAATATACCCTTCCCATTCATATTCATCTGTCCATCCTGGCACTGGCAAACTACCATCACCTTTTTTACGCACTGGTATATTTCCATTCGCTTTGTAAGCAATGGTTCCATCATTTGATGCAAACACAAAGTTTTGAGTTGGTGTATGAAAATCTTGAAGAGCCGTTTCAAACTCATTCCAATCTTTCGCCTTATTCATATTTAATACAGCCTTTAATTCAGCGGAAGGCTCCAAAGCAGTCCATTTCAAAGCGAATACTGTTTTTGTTTTCTCTTTTCCTTTATCCGCAAACTCTGAAATAACTGGACCATGCCTCGTAACCGTAACGTTATACGGAATTGTTTTCCCGCCTTTTACTTTAATAGATTCATCAACAACCGTAGCTTTTTCCCACTTATCGTTATACAAAAATTCATTTTCATTATTAGGATTTCGCTTCTCAATATATAAATCTTGCACATCAGGACCTGTATTCGTAACGCCCCATGCTATTTTGTCATTGTGTCCTAATATAACGCCTGGTACTCCTGCGAAAATAACGCCACTCACATGTAAATCTTTCATTTCAAGTTGCGATTGATACCAAATAGAAGGTGTCGCAAGAGATAAATGAGGATCATCCGCTAAAATCGGCTTACCAGATACACTCTTTTCACCACTCACAACCCAGTTATTACTACCGTTAAACTCTGGTGGAATAACTGTCTTTGAAAAACTTTGTGCTACATCCACATTTGTATTTTTCAATTCAGCTAGCAATCTAGGCGCATCTTTCGGATATGTAGGAAATAGCTCATTTGCTTGCTCTTCCGGAAGATTTTTCAACGCCCAATATCGAAATGCTTGTCCGTGCCAATGTCCTCCTAAATCAAACGCCATATACTTTCCAATCGTTAAAGAGTCCACAATTGACCATTCAGCAGGTTCATAACCTAATAGAGTAAACTCCACTGGCAATTTCTTTTCGGCCTTCGCTTCACGTATAAAAGTATTCACCCCATCCGCGAATGATTGCAGGGCATATTTCGCTTCTCCATCATATTGACTAACAGATGCTTCTGCCGCTCGCCGTAAACCCAGCGTTCGAAACAATTTATCTCGATCAACAGCTGCTTCCCCTACAACTTCACTTAACATACCAGAAGCTTGTCTTCTACTTAAATCCATTTGAAACAAACGATCTTGCGCTTGTACATACCCTTGCGAGAAATATAAATCATGCGCATTTTCCGCTTTAATATGTGGTACACCTTTACTATCTCGCTTTACCGCAACAGCATGTTGTATATCCTCTAGCTTTATCGTTCCATCTATCTTTGGCATAGATCTCAGCGTATATATGTTCAAAAAAATCATAGCGCAAATAAACAAAAAAAGAACGATACTACTAGACCAAATAAAAATTCTTTTTCCCCTTTTTCGTTTCTTTTTTATGACGACTTCCATACAATCCCTCCTCTCTCAATCTATTCGCTTCTATTGTGAAAGAACCTTTTAGAAAAGAAGAAATCATTAACTTGCTCATGCTATGGATCATACAAACTGAATACTTCTCTCTTACGCACTATTTCCTTTCCTTTATTAAAGCTTACTCGTCCTTTCTTACACCAATTCCTCAAAATCCCCTTCACATAAGCAAGTGTCCCCTTATTATTTTCAAACGCAATTTTAAGTGCCTCTAGTACTTTATCTCCTGAAACTCTTTGCATCCATCCCTTTAATTCCTTCACTATATATGGAGATAAACTACTTATATTTTGTTCGTAAAACTTGTAAACTTCACTATGCGGAGTGACCTCCTCTACTATTTCTACCTCTTCCTTCTCTTGAATAATTGCTTGTTGTGAATTACTACTAACCTCTTCCTCTGGCATACCAAAATACTGAAGTAATAACGGAATCTTGCATTCTTCTTCAAGACATTTACGCAAAAACTTATGTAGGAACTCTTTACTTTTCACCATTTTCAGCTCACGTAATACACATTTCTCTATGTTCGTATTAAAAATAGAATTATAGTGTAGCCAATTTATAATGAATAACTCTTTCGTTTCCGCATCATATAAAATCTTCCCGTATTCCACAAACCGGTTCAATAACTTCTCAACAGTCTCCATACTGTAACCAGTTTCAAGCTCTGCCAAACGTTTTGGCAATATGTAAATACCACATTGCTTCGTTTTCGTACCAGTTAACAAATATATATAAAAATAACGCTCTTCTGGCGTTAAATCTAATATGAATTCATCTTGCCAAAAGTTCACCTGCACATTACGGTACACCGCCATATGTTTCCCACCTCCTTTTATTCATAAAAAGGTAAATTTCAATCCTTCAATATACATATAGGAATGAGGGCTTTGTTTTTGCATTTGAATTCCAAATTTTTTTAACTACTACAACGACGGTTTTATTTTTTCGCGCTTTTTTGTTCTTGTAGTTGTTTTTGTTTTGTTTTTTCTTAGTGATTTATTACTTGGTAGGTGCTTATAAGGGGCTTATATAGTGTTTTCATTCCTCTCTTATCCGATGCCTAATTACAAATGTCTCCAACAATCTTCATATATTGCAGACAACCATTATGATTCACCTGCTCATATTTACACGAAAATAAAAAGCACTTGTTGCCTTCGTAGACAATTCAGTGCTTAAAGTTTATAAATAAAAGTGTCTATAATCGACATAGTTGATTGATATACAATTCTGTTACATTTATTTTAGTAACGATAATATGATACATACCGAATTATCTATAACTGAACGTTCTGGGCGAGATTTCATTAACACCGTTAATCCAATTAATGAAGTGACTAGCGTTTGTGCCAATGCTTTAGCATTTACATCACTTTGCAGTTCTCCAGACTGAATACCTTTGGCGATTAACTCTTGAAATATAACTGAAAGATACATCTGATGTTCTCTAGTCAGCACTTCAAATTTTTCATTATGGGGAGCAATTTCCACCATTGTATTAATACAAAAACAGCCTTTATTTGATTCTTTTTTATATTCCTCTTCCACCATATTTTCAAAAAATATACGAATGGCCTCTTTTACAGATTGTTCTTTTTGAAGTTTCGTTCGAATGCTAGCTGCGTGTAAATTCGTGTATCTCCGTAATGCAGCTTCAAACAGCCCTTCTTTATCACCAAATGCTGCATATAAACTCGGTCTTTGTATTTCCATTTTAGCAGTTAGATCGCTTAATGAAGTAGCGGCGTATCCTTTTTCCCAAAAAAGTTGCATAGCAGCATCCAAAGCTTTTTCTTTATCAAATTCACGTAGTCGAGCCATTTAATCCCTCCTCTTTTTTCACCTGTTTTCTAAATTATAAATCACTTTTTTATGTACTAATCAGTATATTATATATCGTATTAAATTATAAATGATATGTCAAAAGAAACTGAATTTAATTTACAATTCACTTGACATAGCAACTTATCCTTGATTATATTTGACTTACGAAATAATATATCGTTCGGTACATTATTTTAAAAACAAAAGGAGATGATATTATGGATACTAAAGAAAAAATGACAACTGCTCTTACACAGAATAATGATCAGTTCCAATCACCTATCAATACAATCATGCCCGGATATATAACTCTATTATTTTCAATAGCTTGCGGGATGGCTGTGGCGAATATATACTTCGCTCATCCTCTACTTGATTCTTTATCAAATGCGTTTAAGATCAACCATTCAACTATTGGTATCGTTATTACGATTACTCAAGTTTGTTATGCACTCGGATTACTTTTATTAGTTCCACTTGGTGATTTGTTAAACCAAAAAAGACTTATTATTGTTCAAATGCTTTTATCCGTTTTCGCTTTAATTGTGGTCGGAGTCGCTCCTTCCAGTACCGTACTTTTTATAGGTATGGCCTTAGTCGGAATTCTTGCGACTGTTACGCAGACACTCGTCGCATACGCATCCATTTTAGCTAATCAAAAAGACCGTGGGCGAATAGTAGGTTTCGTCACGAGTGGTGTCGTAATAGGAATTCTACTTGCACGTACATTTGCCGGAACATTAACAGATTTAGCGGGATGGCGTTCCGTTTATCTTACCTCTGCTGCACTTATGCTCTTCGTAATTGGTTTGTTATATCGTAATTTACCTAATCTTGAGCATAAAAAAACAGCTATGACCTATCGTAAATTATTACATTCCGTTCTCTTATTATTTGTAGAAGAGCGCCACTTACGCATTCGCGGAATATTAGCATTGCTTATTTTTACTTCCTTCAGTATTTTATGGACTTCATTAGTTTTACCTTTAAGTGCTGCACCATATAATCTATCACATACAGCTATCGGAGCATTTGGTCTTGCTGGAGTTGCTGGTGCATTAGCTGCCACTAAGGCCGGACAACTCGCTGATCGCGGATTGGGAGAAAGAACTACTGGCATAGCCTTATCCTTATTATTACTTTCATGGCTCCTCATTAAATTAATGAACCATTCTCTATTCCTACTAGTTGCCGGTGTTATCCTTTTAGATTTAGCTGTGCAAGCTGTACATGTCACGAACCAAAGTATACTTTTCACAGTGCGTCCTGAAGCTAGAAGTCGGCTCACTGCTAGTTATATGATTTTTTATTCTATCGGCAGTGCTACAGGTGCAATTCTTTCCACAAACATTTATGCAAGCTACGGATGGAACGGAGTTTGTATATTAGGTGCATCCGTTAGTGCTTGTGCTCTTTTATTTTGGGCAATGACCTTACGACAATCCTCAAAACTAAAAGAAGAATAATTCATTTGTGTATTTTCTAATATGTATTTTTCTACAAGACTATAGAATACCGTTTACTTTTTAAAATAAATCAACGGCATTTTCATATTAAAAATGCCGTTGATTCCAAACTTTTATGTATGCGATTCGCCATTTCATGATAATAGATCATATACTAGCGAAATACATCTATTACAAATTACCTTTAACTTGTCCAACAATCTCATTTATCGTATTTTGATCAAACTTATCACTAATTTCGTATGGCTTACGATCTCCTACTAATTGTACCCCTACGATGTCTTTGCGGTCCTTACCATATTGCACTTCAATAATAGATCCGCGCTCTATTTGTTTCCAAATGTAACCTGCTTCATCTTTATTATCTAAAATAATACAGTCCTCAATATTTTCATCAATCCCAATTAACTTGTTATCATCCATATACCCAACCTCGTATTGTAGACGTTCTTTCGCTTTTCCGCTTACTAATATACCCGCGCTACCATATGAGTAATCCATATAGTCCTTTTTCTCCGTTTGTACCGCTTTCGGCTCTTGTACTTCAGTTTTTTCAGTAGTCCCACAACCGGTAATAAGACCGATTGGCATAACTGCAGTTAATACTACTCTAGTAAATTTCTTTATCATTTATAACTAACCTCACATGATTAAGTTTCAGTTTCATTTATCGCTTTATCAAAGGATAACATGGCAACGCGAAGAAAAAGCCAAACAAAAAATATTATTTACATTTCCCACTTATATAAGGGACTAGGCCGTTTAAACCTAGTCCCTACATTAACTTTAACTTTTCTTTACATGCTTAATGATGCTTCATCCTCATTTCTTTACTATACCCTGTACAACTTATGTGTTAGAAACTTCTTCTTTCATTTTATCCCGCTATTTGTGGGCAGTAAGACTCCCACCTCAAAATTCGGCTGGAGCAAAGAAGTTAGGTGGGAGAATAACTGCCCGTAAACGCCCGATTGGTGTAGGCTAATAATCAGTGGGGGATGCCCCCCACTGATTAAAGTTTCACTTTATATACCCTATCTCTTTTCTCATCACTTTTGACAAAAACCAGCTTTCCTTCTTTAACAAAACCTTCTAATAGTAAGCATACTTGTCCATATGCTTTCGGCTTATTCGTAGTGAATCTTTCATCGGGTATTTTACCAGCTCGTATTAATTGTTCACATAGCTCAAGTGCACTTATTTCTTCAGAATTAAATAATCCCAATATATCTTGTTGCAATGGCGATAAAAGTACTGGTATCTCAGCTACCTCCACCGTTTCTTTTTCCTCTTCAAATAAATCTTCAAATGAAATTTGATTCATTACATCTTTTCCTTTCTGATAATGAATTTGCTTAACATGAACTGAATCTTATATGTACTAGAACTTTTAAATTTAGTTATTGTTATGTAGTCCTTACCTCTTTACATAAATTTTATAACTCATATGCATCATTTTAAGTAGTATGTTTCAATTATACCAAATATACGTTCTATCATCTATTGTAGAATTCGTTATTGCAGAAATGAAAGCAATGGTGAACATCATCTGATTTGTTAGTTGCACAAAACATGTAACAAATCTATACTCATCTTTTAGTTTGTCAGCCACTTCTATAAAAGTAAGACTAGAGCCACCTAACCCATGTAAACAAAAGATAACCGGATTTTTCTTATTACCCCATTCTGTGATGTGTACTTTCTTATGTCGATTATTAACAAAATATCTCTTCACCCTATTCAGCTCCTAAAATATTTTCCCTACACCAACTATTTCATCTTAACAAAATTTGTAAGATGCTAACAAATAAAAACACTACCAATCGCAGTGTTTGGGCTACCTCCACATGTCTATCAAGCTAAGAAAAGCTAACATCCAAAACAAAAAAGATGGCGAGGTTAATATTGTAGCATCTGGAAAGTAGGCAGTCTCTAAAGCCTAGTTAAGCAGATACAGTAAGCAAGTATTCTATGTTACGAATGAAAAAGAATCTGATATGAATATCAGATCCTTTTTCACTGCTTCTTTTATAAATTTAATTTCTTGATACATATATCTTTTCACACGATAACTGGTTCATACGTGCTCAAATTATCATACACCGTTTTCGCAATACTAGGAGGAAGGTTAATACTTCCACCAGATATGGCTTTTTAATAGAATCCAAGTGTATTTTTATTTGCTAGACTTAATTTTTTCGCAATACTCTTCTAAAGTTAACCCTTTTTCTTTTAGATAAACAGCAACTTCTTTTCCTACGTAACGATAGTGCCATGGCTCATACTTAATGCCAGTAATATTCTCTTTATCTTTTGGATAGCGGAGAATAAACCCATACTCTGCAGCATTCTTATCTAACCATTTGAATGCATCGGTAGTTTCAAATTTTGCATTTAAATCTTCTACAGTATTCTGCCATTCAACTGAAATAATGTCTAATGCTAATCCAGTATGATGTTCACTTGCGCCAGGATACTGAAGATATTCCAATGCCTTAGCACTAGCCTCTTTATCCGACAAACCTTGAGATTTATAGCTTTTAACTGAAGCATCATAATACGTTTGTTGTAATTTTATAGCTCGATAACTTGATCTTAAATAAAGATTGATCCCCTCTTTTTTTGCAGCTGTTACCATATCCTGATAGGAAGTTGCAATTCTGCTATCGATTTTCATATTTGGCTTAGCATTTTGGGTAATACTTGTTAATTCAATTCCTAGTTCCTTTGGTAACATATGCTCTCTATTTACAAGGATAATTCTCCAATCATTAAGATCAGAGATAGGTAAAACATCTTTTTTATTCGCATTTATCTCATTTTTATTTTTATCGTTATTATTAGTAGTTTCCTGAGATGTTTGCTTTCCACTACAAGCAGCAAGGCTCCATCCCAATGTCAATACCAATGCTAAAATTATAAATTTTTTAATTGTATCTCATTCCCTTTTTGTTTATTAGTCTTTATACCAAATTCCCAACACATCTCTAGGAATATCCTTGAAATCCTTCAAAGAAACGGGACCTACAAATTTTTTAATCCCATGATTTTTAGAATTTTCATCCGAATAATCTTTTAAAAATTGAATTTTAAATTGTTTCTTACCATCAGCATAGTCGGTTACTGTCGGTACGAGTGCCGCTTGTCGTATACCAAAAGTTTTATCTTCATACTTAACAAATTGTATATAGGATAATCCTCCAACCAATGTTTCTAATTTTTCTTGAGCAGAAATAAGATTTCCAAGAGAATAATAGATTAGCGTTTGATGTCCATCTTTATTTTGTTTCCACTCAATTGGTTGAATTACATGTGGATGATTTCCAATTACTACATCTACACCTAAATCTGTTAAATATTGAGCAACTTCTTTTTGTTGTTTTGAAGGTGTAGTGGTATATTCAACTCCCCAATGCACCATAACAATCACCATATCAGAACTACTCTTTGCCTTTTCCACATCATTTTGTATCGCTTTTTTATCAATTAAATTTAATGCCCAAGACTTATCAGCTGGAATTTTAATTCCATTCGTACCATATGTATAATTAAGTAAAGCAAAACGAATCCCATTTTTTGTAATCGTTTTTATTTCATTGCGCTCGTTTTGACTCTCATTAATGCCTACCGGGATAACATCCGGATATTTCTTCCAGTATTCTCTTGTATTCGCAACACCTTTAATACCCATATCCATAGCGTGATTTGTCGCTTGAGTCACTATATTGAATCCAGTATCCACTAAAGATTGACCCACTTCTTCAGGTGTATTGAAAGTAGGATATCCCTGTACTTTTAAATTATTTCCTGCAATCGGGGTCTCCTGGTTCACTATAGCAAGATCACTTGATTTAACAGCTTTTTTGATATTTTCATAAATATAGTTATAATCATATGAACCGTCTTTTTGTTTGCCATCTTTAATTACTGCGTCATGGTATAAATTATCACCCGTTGCTAATAAATTCACAACCGATTTTACTTTTTTATCTTCCGTAAAATTAGGAGACTGTTGGATAGGACTTTTATCTACCCAATTTGGTGCTTTTAATGATGTATCTATATTGGATTGAGCCGGTGGTAATGAAGCTTTAGATGTCTTAACATCTGTATTACCACAAGCGGTTAAAAGCACTAAAAAAATAAGACATAATAAAAAAAACTTTTTACTTCTCTGTAAAGTATCTAACATGTGATCCTCTTTTCTGTTTTATTACTTATAACCAGTTCTAACAAATCATTCTTTAAAACAACGTATTTTGGTTTTATCCTTAATTATGGAAGGACACTTTGTTACATTTGCTTTGGAATATACGGATAATCATTTTCCATTCTCTAGCAATCTATCAATTCCATCAGAATTGATAGATTGCTAGAAAAACATGATCCATCAGGATGTCGACTAGATTCTAATCAATCCTCCAGATATTGAGTTTCATATACCTGTTCCAATTGCAGTAACTGATTTAATCTAAACAAGATAGGAGAATAGTTCATATAGCCTCTTCTCTTGCTTTACGTTCGTGAGTGGCTCCAAAAAGAGGGGATCGTTGCTGTAACCCCCTTTAAATATTATGGAAGCTTTGTAACTAATTTCTTTACGTTAAGCGACAAATATTATACCGATAAAAACAAGTAAGACCCAAGAACTTATTTTACCAATATACAAAAAAAGTAGCAATCTTTTCTACGCCCTATATAAAGAAGCCAATTAGGAGAAATACAAAAGGAAATGGCATTTTATATGTATCGTACTCTGAATTGCACATAATTTTTAGCAAAAACAATAAATACATAATTCCCCGTTTGTTTTCTATGAATTTCCGCAAAAAAAATAGAGGTAGTACCGACATTGGTACCAACCCCTCATCCAATCATTTCAATATAATTTCACGCTTTCTTCAGTGAAAATAGAATATAGATTTTTTCAATTTCATGCGATTCTTCTAATACCCACGAAGTTTGATTTAAAATCTTCTGTAACCCTTCCAATCCAAGATACCTAATTTGCACACCAATAAACTCCGTAAATCCAAGGTATCCCGGATTTACATGCGCTCGGTCGAAAATTAATGAACCCGTGACACGGGCATCCGCTGGGGAATTTTCAAAGAAACGGTTTAAATTCTCAATGATATCTGAATCCGAACCATACTCGAAAAGCCCCCCTTCCGATGAACAGAGCTGAATCCAACCTGAATGTTCCAAGCTCATTTTTAATAATGAATCCGGTTGGCTCCAGTTATAATGAGTTGTATTAAGAGTTATATCAAGACCATGGAATCGTTCCTCCTGCTGCTTCAAGACACCCATACACCTTTTCGCGAAATTAGGGCCGTAAGTATCAATATCTAAAATATTAATCTCAATCTTTCGTCCCTTAAGTAATTCCGGGTCTGATTCCTGTATTAAAATCAAAGTATTGATACTGTCCGTAGCAGCACCACCAGCTATATTAAAAAAACAAAGACCCCGTTCAGGGAATTGCTTAAGCTGAGGAAACAAAATTTCCGACTGGTGTCTGCAAAGATCCCTCAGCCTAATCCGAAGTCCCATAAAAGAAGTTTGCTTCACCGCCCACTTGTCCCGAAAGCCTAATTTTATCCCCTTACTTAAACCAGGGCCTAGTTTGTACAGTAAAGTACGCATACCGCTAAGATAGGAATCATCAACATTCGGCATTTTCACAAAGATATTTTGAATAAAGCTAGGCATCTTTTTTAACGATTCAATGCTCCGGGCTGATTTGAGGCAATTCAAATGATACGCCTGTTCATCAATACTTTCATTAAAAAGGGGATGAGTGATATCCAGCACCGGCAATTGAATTTCATCCTCAAAAACCGCATAGAGGATTCGCTGATTTTGATTTACTTCCATATTTTGAACTCCACCTCGCTTAAGCGATCAATTTCGAACTAACTAAAATACAAAGCTAGTATAATTCTGCTCTTCCAGAAAGATTTAAAGTTGCGGTTGTATTTACTTGCCATTCCGCACCGAACACAAAAAATGATACGTATTTATAGTATGCTTTTTGATATTACACTTTTCTTCTAGACGACAAAATTGATGGAATACAGATTAACGAGCACTCGGCTAATTCACCTATTTTCCCCTGCAAATTTTTAGTTTTAATTTATTATATTCGCTCTCCAATCCATGTCCGGCCAACTAGTTTCTTTTCGTTCTTCCTAGAAAATATCCATTCATTCTATTCAATTCCTCATCTTCATCTTCCTATTCCTTCATTGGTCAATAAAAAAACAAGCCATCCAACTCACAAAGACTGAATTGGATGGCCCTATACGATAAAGAGAATTTATTATTTGTATTACTTCAATTTACCCTCAAAAACAATTTTTCTACCACACGGTTCAACTTCTGTTTTTCCGTCTTTCTTTATTTCATGAAAGATTGGCTCTTCCATGCGACGAGACGGTGCATATCCTTCTTGTTCCATACGCGCTAAGCAGTCTGTAATCGTTTCGTTTTCTAGTACTTCAAATTTTTTCTTATTAGGTTGTTTTGTCATGCCCTAACCTACTTTCTATTTTTCTTGATGCGAATTGATTCTTCATGTAGACCATATATACCATTGCGAGAATTCCCATTATAATCATAACCGCAATAAAAAAGCTTGTATACTGTATTTTTTCTATAAATACGCCTCCTAATACAGGTCCCATAATACTTCCTATACTAAAGGCGATTCCGGATAATATATTACCTGCTGGTAGTAAGTGTCTCGGTAATAAATCTGTCATAAATCCAAGCCCTAGTGAGAAGCATGAGCCAATGACCATACCTGCTATAAGCATACATGCAAAGACAATCCAGTAATATTGATCAAATACTGCCGCAAGTAAGAAAATGCCTGTACTTATGCTAAACGTCCACGTTAAAATACGGTCTCTTCCGTATTTATCACTTAATATACCGAGCGGGATTTGTGTAATAATGCCCCCAACTGCGAATGCTGGTAATAAGAAGGAAACTTCCGATACAGACCACCCTTTTCGAAGTGCGTATACTGGTAAGTTACTATTTAGCATCGCTTCAAGCACACCGTATGCGAGCGGACCAATTAGTGCAATCCAAGCTAATCCAACGACTTGTTTATAACGAGAAAAGGATGATTCACTTTCAGTTTTTGCCTCATCTTGTGCTGGAAATGCATTTTTCGTTGGGAGTAGTAAGAGCCAACCTATTAAACAAAGTATAGTAGATACGATAAATGGTGTCGCAAGACCGTACTGAACAGTGCTTGCTAAATACGGGCCAACTGCGAAACCAATTCCGAAGAATACACCGTATATCGATACTTGTCTACCTATTTTACTAGGATCTGACGTTGTCGTAATCCACGTTTGCGTTCCGACATGGAGCATATGATCTCCAACACCAACTAGGAACCTAAGAATAAACCATACCCAAAATGAAAATGTTTGTGTAAAAAAGAATAATGAAATAATAACGAGAAACCCACCAATTACGATAATTGGTTTCATTCCAAACTTTTGCATCGGTTTTTCAAGAAACGGTGAAATAAATAATATCCCAATGTATAATGCCGTCGCATGAATACCGTTAATACTTGAACTAACCCCTTCTTGTTCAAAAATCATTGCGATGGCAGGTAAGAGCATCCCTTGTGACAAACCCGAGATTGCTACAATCCCAACCATAATCCAAAATGTAAAACGCATTGACATCCCTTATCTCTCCCTTTTGTAATTCACCACACTCATTATATATTGTTTACTGTGGAATAAGAAAGAACTAGTGGCTGAAATAATTTTGGTTTTCCCACAAAAAAGAAGCTAGATACATTTCATCTAACTTCTTCCTCAACCTACTTATCTTCTAACCAATCCTCAACATGTTTTATAAACACATCTAAACAATCAATAAACGGTGAATGCCCGCAATCTTCTAACACCTTCAACTCCGCATTTGGCAAATGTTTAGCTAATTCCTCACCAACTACTTGTGGTACGACATAATCGCGGTCACCTTGTATGACGAGTGTTGGAGCTTTAATATGATGAATTTGCTTATTTCCCTCTACAACCCCGTTATGTTCATCCGAAATATTAAATGTAATGAGCGCATAATTCACATCTACGAAATTACGTTGCGTTAACATATCATCTAAATACTTTTCATAACGATTCGGTTCAGGTTGATTATGTGTATATATTAATAGATTCCATACTGTACGGTAATATAATTTATTCATATTTTTTATCGCATCTAGCACTGGAGCAATTTGTACGGGATCTTGCGCGATTTCTTCTTTCGTCTTTACTAAACTTGATACGATCGGTTGCCCGTTAATATCTTTTTTAAAAATTGGATATCCCTTCATTCCCACTGATTCTACTAAAATCAACTTTTCGACAAATGTTGGATGATTCGCTGTAAATTGCATCGCAACACCACCGCCCATTGACCAGCCCATTAATGAAAATTTTTCTAGTTTTAATTGATCGATAAATAGCTTTACATCTCTTGCAAAGTCTTGTAATGAATCTATCGATTGATTATATGTTGATTGGCCAAATCCTCTTAAATCAAGAGCGTAAATATGGTATTGATCTTGCAACTTTTCAATAACTAAATCCCAGTGTTGTGACGATGTCATGTTCCCGTGAATGAGTACAAGAATTTCTGTATTTTGCCTTCCAACTTCCTGATACGCAATCGTTTCTCCGTTCGATAGTGAAACAAACTCCATTGTTGCAGGCTTAATCATCACAAGTTCCCCCCATTCTTTTAATAGAAAGAAAATTCTTTACTTAATTAAAGAATACCATGTAGAATGTACGTTCTCAATACAAAATCTATACGAAATTTCCACATAAAACAACATGTCTATTACTAGACAAGTAAAATAAAAAGGTATATAGTTAGCTAGGTAACTAATTTGAAAGGATCAAAATACATGGACGAAAAACAACATTTTTTTCACATTGTCAGTCAAACTTCTCGTAAGTTTACGAAGAAATTTAATGAACGTGTATCTCCAACAGGATTATTTAGTGCGCAATGGGCTGTTATTTTCCGCATTAATCAAACTGGATCTTGTACCCAAACAGAATTATGTCAGTATTTAAATGTTGAATCCCCAACGATGACCCGCACGTTAACACGTATGGAAACGATGGGCTGGATTATTCGGACGGAAGGAAAAGATCGCCGTGAAAAGTTGATTTCCTTATCGGAAACAGCAATAGAAATGATTCCAGTATGGCAAGAAGAAGTTGATTCCTTTGAAGAAAAGACGCTAGAAGGTATTAAAGAAGAAGACTTACATGAAGCTTTTCAATTGTTACAACAAATTATCAAAAATTTAGATCATTAATTTGGAGGGATGACGATGCAAAGTGAAAAACTTTGGACGAAGGATTTCCTCGGAACTTGTTTTAGTAGTCTGTTTCTCTTTTTAACATTTTACATGCTTATGACTACTCTGCCTGTCTATGTTATAGACAGCCTAAAAGGAAAACCTGAGGAAATTGGTTTAGTTGCAACTGTTTTTCTTATTTCATCTGTTTTATGTAGACCATTCACAGGAAAATGGCTCGATGATTTAGGAAGAAAGAAAATATTATTTATTTCACTTTCACTATTTTTAGCCGCTACTGTTATGTATTTCGGTACGCAAAGTTTATTTTTATTACTTGCCCTTCGCTTCTTACATGGTATTGGATTCGGAATGGCAACAACAGCAACTGGAACAATTGTAACTGATGTAGCACCAGCTCATAGACGCGGTGAAGCACTTGCTTATTACGGCGTATTTATGAGTCTACCGATGGTAATTGGTCCTTTTTTAGGTTTAACAATTATTTCTCATTTTTCATTTACTGTACTATTTATCGTGTGTTCAGTATTTTCATTACTCGCATTTTTATTAGGATTACTAGTCAATATTCCGCATGAAAAACCAGTAAGTAAACAAACACGTGAAAAAATGAAATGGAAAGACTTAATTGAACCATCTTCTATTCCGATCGCTCTGACAGGATTTGTTTTAGCCTTTTCTTATAGTGGCATTTTATCCTTTATTCCTATTTATGCGAAAGAACTCGGTTTAAGCGAAATTGCAAGTTACTTCTTTATTCTATACGCACTTGTTGTTGTAATCTCTCGTCCATTTACAGGAAAAATATTTGATCGTTTCGGTGAAAATGTACTTATTTATCCAGCTATCATTATTTTCACAATTGGGATGTTCATTTTAAGCCAAGCGCAAACTTCATTTTGGTTCCTTGGCGCAGGTATGTTAATCGGTTTAGGATACGGAACATTAATTCCAAGTTTCCAAACGATTGCAATTTCTGCCGCTCCAAACCATCGACGTGGTTCTGCGACAGCTACTTACTTCTCGTTCTTTGATAGCGGCATTGGCTTTGGTTCTTTCATTTTAGGTATAGTCGCTGCCAAATCAAGTTATCATAATATGTATTTTATCGCAGCTATTATCGTTGCGTTCACTTTACTTCTATATTATGGATTACACGGACGAAAACAAAAATTCAAGAAACAAAGTACAGACGGACAAATATCTGCTTAACGTTCATAAGGAAAGTAAACTTACCCGTTTACTTTCCTTATTTTGTATTTATTTTAAGACGAGCGTATACTTATAATAGAAACTAAAGGAGGTACATGCATGAATGTAAAGAAATCTCCCCTGCTATTACTGTTACTAGTATTACTATTCGTAGTTACAGGGCTTGGGTTTACTTTTTTTAAAAATAATAAAACGACCCCCACTAAAGCAAATGTCACAAAAGAAAACTGGTTAGACGATCCTTACTTACGCTGGTCGTATACACATATGAAAGAATTCACTTTAATAAATGAAGTAAAAAACATCCCTGACCAAGTTGCTCCCTTCCCTACCGCGTTACAAAACTTAGACGATTTTGCTGTGGAGCGTAGATTTGGAAATACGACTCCTCTAAAAAAACTTTTAGACGAAAACAAAACAGATGCTTTTGTCGTTGTACAGAATGGTCAACTTGTTTATGAACGATATTTCAATGGATATAACGAGAGTGAACCTCATGGAATGGCATCGTTAGCAAAGGTGTTTACTGGTGCAATTATACAATCTCTCGCTGAAGAAAATCGAATTGATGTAGAAAAAACAGCTGACACTTACATAAAAGAATTAAAAAATACACCGTTTGGTAAAGCAACACTTCAACAATTAATGGACATGCAAGTTTCCGCTGAATACCCTACTCACGGATATATGCAGCTAGGACTAGAAAATCAAGATGCACAACTATATTTAGCTAGTAATATTTTACCCCGAGGTAAAAATTACGAGGGGCCTATGAAAATTTATGATATGTTACTAGAAGCAGAAGAAACTGCACCACCCGGTTCCTCTTTTTCTTACAATAACGGATCAACAGAAACACTCGCTTGGATTATCCGAACAATCACAGGAAAATCATTAGCTGAAAATGTAAGCGAGCGAATTTGGTCTCAAATTGGTATGGAAGAAGACGCTTATTACGTTACAGATGAAACAAAAGTAGAACAAGCAAGCGCTGGTTTAAATGCAACTGCTAGAGATATGGCGAGGTTCGGGCAATTACTTTTAAATAATGGTCAATATAATGGAAAACAAATCGTCCCTTCTTCTATTACAGAAAGTGTGAAAAATGTACAAGAAGGTGAGCTCGCAATTGGTCGTGGTGCTTCCATTTCTTATCATAATCAATGGTGGATTCCGCACAATGAACAAGGTGCTTTCGAAGTGTTAGGCAGTTACGGACAAACTCTTTACATCGATCCGAAAGCAAGTATGGTAATCGTCCACTTCTCTTCTAACGCTGCGCCTAGTAATGAAATCCATTCGGTTTATTCCGATATGTATATTGATATTGCACATCATTTGGAGAAGCTTCCACAGTAGTGGAGGCTTTTTTTATTTACCCAAATCCTATTCCAGTTAGTACTTGGTTAGTAGGAGTTGCCGAAAGAATTACTATTTAAGCCACGCGTAAACCCCATTTATATTGATAATATTTTAGTAATTTGAAAACACTAGTGCTTAGGAAAGGAGGGATTACGAATGTCTGTGAAAAAGCTATTAACTGGATTAATCATTTCACTTGCGATGATTGTAGTTATGACTACTTTAGGATCACTCCGCGTATTGGCCGAATCCGACGTTGTGAGACAGCCTATTGAGGTTGAATTGAATGATGATTACTTTAATCCGAGTATCATCACTGTTCCGGTTGGGAAAACGACGACGTTGCTATTGAAAAACAAAGGAAATAGAGAACATACCTTTACGGTGAAAAAACTCGGAATTGACGCCGAAGTCCCGTCAGGAAAAGAAATAACAATTACCGTAAAACCTGAAACTCCCGGTACATATGAACTAATATGTCGGTTCCACTACTTGAAAGGAATGGATGGAAAAGTAATAGTCCAATAACGAGCGGTACCGGTCGATCCTTACTTTTTGATAAAGTGAAACTTAAATTCGTGGGGGTATCCATCCCCCACAGATTATGAGCTCTCACTAATCAGTTTTTTACTGGTAGCATAAAATCGTTACATTTTCATAGCGTATGAAATTTGTGTTTTGATGGTGCTATCCCATCGCCATCAAGTTAAGCTTATATAAGTTTAACTTTACGTAGAATTTTTTCTTTTTTCTAAAGGTCCAGTGTAAGTTCTTTAAAGATTTGCATACTAAATAAACCCTATTGGGTTTCAATTTTTTTGATTATGCTACATGATTGTGAGACATAGTAAAGTCATATACGACGCCTAAGATATCAAAGACTGTTTTCTTCTTGTACCGGTGAGATTTTCTCCCGTGTAAAAGATCATGAGAATAGCACTCAAAAATCAATTCTTGGATTCAGCACTCAATCATTAGAAGAGGCTATTTTATAATAATCATCCCCCAAAAAAAGAAACGAACAAAAATGTTCGTTTCTTTTTTTTGTGTTTAATGCTCAAGAAAACTTATAACCGCATAAGTATATAGAACGACTAGAGCAAAGGCACATATTCCCATAATTATAATCGCTAGTGCGCTTTTCTCTTGTCTAAACCCTATAATTCCAAGAATAAATGTACTCCACATTGTTACCTTAAGCATTGTAGAAAGGTTGGGAATTGAATATCCACTCAACCAGGTAGAGAAACTTACAATTACGGAAAAAGAGAACAAAGTTAGAACAATAGATAATATATTAATGTGCTTCCCATACTTCAGTTGCATTTCGCTACCCCCTTTTCTTTTCATTAGTGAATAATAGGTAGATGGCTATATTTTTATTCTATTCTAAATTTTCTTAAAAATCCACAACGAAAAGAAGAGGTTGTCCCAAAAGTCGCTGAATAGTTACTTTTAGGTAACCTCTTTTCTTTATTTTTTACTTTCCTGTAGTTTAGAGATACTTGCTTCTTTTTCAGGTAACGTATCAACAAAATCCTTTTGAGATTTTAATAAGTCAGATTGTTGTATCCAAGCCATAAGATCATCTAAAGATTTACGGGCTTCTTTTACATCGCCAGTAATACCATTCATGTTCAACTTATTAAATTTAACTAAAATTTCTTGTTGAATCTCACCTTGCAATGCATTGGCTTGCTTTGTTAATTCTTTATTTTCATCACTTTTTTCCTTTTGAACATTATTCATAGCTTTCCCGATTTCATGTTTATCAAAAGCATCTTGCGCTTTCTTTAAATTTTTGGTTTGTTCTAACTTACTTTTAATCTTCTTATCATCCTTCAACTTCAAAGCCTCTTGACAATTCTTTATAGCTTCGCTATATTTTTTATCCTTAATGTTCTTATCAGCTTTTGATGTATAATCTTCAAAGGAATTACTACTACAAGCTGCCAGTAGCAAGATGAATGCTAGAATTAACCCATAAAACTTAACATTTTTCATAGAACCTATGCCTCCCCTTCTATATGCATATACTTATATCATTACAATTTCTGTAAAAATCGAAAGGGATACATATGTTATCAATTTGATAAATATTCTGTTGGAGGCATTATGTATCATTTATTATCTTTTTCGGTAGACTGAATATATTCAAAGAAATCCGGTGGTTCTTCCATTGCTTCTTTTTTAAATTTTTCAAGTTCTTCACGTTCACGCAGAGACAATTTTTCTAGTTGGAGTACCACCCCATCACCATCAAGCTAAGAAATGCAAATACCTCAAAACGAAAAAATGAACATTTTGTTACAAGTTAGTACAAATTTTCGTTCTGGGGATACTATAAAATTTTAGCTTGATGGGCATGTGGTACTACCCCATGTCCATCAAGCTAAGAAAAGCAAATACCCCCAAAACGAAAATTTTATTATTTTACAGTTATTTACGGGAATTCAGATCATTCAACTTAAAATAACTGTTAGTTTCCCAAATAATCAATATCTGATTTTATCTAATAGGTTTACAGAGGGTTATGTAAGGACACTATGCGTTAATATAATACTTCGCGACTTCTTTTATCGTAGTTTACCTGGAAAAGCTCTTCTCTACTTGGCGGTGGTGGGGGCTTTTTCTTATACACTTTTACTTTTTTAATTCTTTTAGCGTTACATCCCTAAAGAACTTTGAATAAGGTTTGTCGCTATCGTTTATCTATGGGATACTATTTAATCTTTTAATAAATCTTCGTCTAAAAAGAGTTCGATGTCATCTAAATTTACACTTTCTTTTCTTTCATGAATTGAAAATTTTAAAATAAATTCTTCAAATGAGTTTGCTATAAGATAATAATATTCTTTTCCATCTTCGTTTATTGTTTCACCTTCATGATACCAATAATAAATTTTACCCCTGTATTTATTTTTTAAGCCTATACATATTAAATCTCCCCCGTCTGCATCTGCAATAGGCATTACACTACTTCCTAAAATATCCTTATAAGTTTGAATGATTGATTCAATTTCATAGGCATCACTAGTAATACCATAAAAGCCACCTATCGAGTCAAAACCATCCTTGGGAGTTACAGGGGTAACTTCAATTGGCTGGTACATTCTATTATCCTTAAAAAAACACCCTCCATATTCAAGCAAAAACTCTTTGTAGTCTAATGGTAAATCTACACCATATATTCGTTTAATTGTTTCGATTGACTTATATGCATCTTCTTTTTTTGATACTACCATTTCCGAATCAATTATTTCATTTAATACTTGCTTTATTATTTTTTTTATTTTATTTTCCTCCTCTTAAATCTGATGCTGAACCTATATGTGGTATATTAGCATGTAAATCTGTTGGAATTAACTCAATTTCAGTAGAACTTTTATGGTGAGGTGTTAACCTTTTTTCTTTTAACCAGGTCTTTCCTTGATTCTTTGATTTAAAGTATACGCATAGGTAAATAGAGAAGAATGGAGGATTCTTACCTAACATCCTATATTTATATTTGAGTAGTATTTGGAAGATGTGAGTAAATACCATCAATATGAGGTTGTAGCTGATTTCTCGAATATAAAAACCTATATTGATAATTGTAGTGACCCTACACTAAAAGCACAGGTAAATGCTAGTACTATTGTGGTGATTATAGCAAATTAAAAGCACAAATTGGAGAGATAGCTCCAGGTTTTGGGACAATAAAAGGGGGAACACAAATACAACTTCCTTTAACAGTCGAACAATTAGAAGGATTGAAACAAATAAAATAAGGAGGATAATTTTAATATGACAAGAGATGAGGCAAAACGAATCCTATCAGAAGAAGGATTAAAATATTATAACTGATTTCATGAAAAAGATGTGGATCCGGATGAGGTTCTAATTTATAAAGAGGATAATAAGTGGGTTATTTGTGCAACTGATGAGAGAGCGAGTATTGTAGAAACCTCAATTGCTCATTATGGTAATGAAGAAGAGGCATTAGATGATTTTATTAAACGAGTAAGATTGGAAAAAATATTAAAGCCATGAAGATAAAAGGTTGAGTTAATTTTTTTTGAATATAGTTAAAAAGCAGTAACCCGAAATTAATTTCAGGCTACTGCTTTTTAAGTTAGTCCTGGGGTCTCGCCACATTGCTAGCAAGCTAACAAAAAGAAATCCCCTCAAAGTGAAAAAAATACGTTATTCTTTCTGTAGAATCATAGGAAAGGATGGCGTTTTTTGCTTTATGGGTAGTGCAAAAACTTAGCTTTATAGCGATGGGACGGAATCCCTATAAAGATTTTTAATGTAATAAAATACGTTTATGTTACTATTGAATATTTCATCTCCTATTCCTTTGCTAAATGCCATTTAATGATATGTCCAGCGTGTGTAAGACCTCCTCCAAACCCATAGAGTAAGAGAGTGTCCCCGTTTTTCACCTTTCCTTCGTTCATACCTATGTCTAATGCCAATGGAATGGAGACGGAAGAAGTATTCCCCATGTATGTTACACTCGTTAATGTTTTATCCAGTGGGACACCTGATTTTTCACATATAGATTCAATCATTCGCAAATTAGCACTATGTGGAACAAACCAGTTCACCTCATCCAGTTGTAACTCTGCTTGACATAACAATTCTTTAATACCAATTGGTAGTGTCCGTGCTGCCCACTTATATACTTCTCTTCCATTTTGAACTATCTTCCCATGTGTTTTTAAAGGATTTCCAAACATGGTAGTAGATAAATTTTTACGATATACATGCATACCCCCTTCCCCATTTGTCCCAATATGGGTAGCTATAAAGCTAGACACTTCTTCATCTTTCTCTACTAAAACAGCTACGGCTCCATCTCCAAATAAGATACATGTAGTTCGATCTGTATAGTCTGTAATCTTAGATAAGGTTTCTGTCGTTACAATTAAAATCTTGCGATGAAGACCAGATGTAATCCATATGTAAAACCAGCACAAGTAGCATTGAAATCAACAGCGCCTGTATGCTGAATATTAAAATGCTCTTGTATTTGGCAGGCTACACTTGGAAAAGTGTAGTCAGGCGTAGTTGTTGAAACGAGAATACAATCCACGTCGACAAGACTTTTATGATAACGTTCCACTAAGTTTTCAATAGCTTTAAAAGCTAATGTAGAGGCATATTCGTTATCACCAGCAATTCTTCTTTCCTTCATCCCAGTTCTTTGTACAATCCATGCATCATTTGTATCTACTAGTTTTTCTAAATCATCATTGGTCAGCTTTTTTTCAGGTACATAGGTACCAATAGCTGTAATTCTTGCTTTTGATTGCATACATTTATCCTCCTTTACTATTTTTACACTTAATTATATAATCAAATAATAGTACCAGGTGCTAATTATTGTCAATATTCGAACATGCTATTTTAGGGAATTAAACTAACTAAAATATCTAGCTATGGTATAAAGGAGAGAAATTCATGTTCAATATTCAACAAATTAAAGAAATTATTCCCCATCGTTACCCCCTATCGGATCATTGAAGTAGAAGAAGGAAAGCGTGCAGTTTGGCTCAAAAATGTTGTGACTAATCAAGGGTTTTTTACCGGTTGTTTTTCTGGCTATTCAGTTATTACCAACATCCTTATTGTAGATGCCCTTTTAACATGAATAAAAAAAGTAGAAGTTTATTAAAAAATTTTTTGGAGAAGAACAATGCTAAAACCCTGTATTAATGGAGAAATAAAAGAAATTTAGAATAATTTAAAGGGAGAAGAGTGATGATTGATATTTTAAAGATTTTTGCGGCCTTAGTTTTGGGCTACCTTTTAGGCAGCCTTAATACAGCGGTGATTGTAGGGAGAATATACGGAAAGGACATAAGAAGCCATGGAAGCAAAAGCGCCGGGCTTACCAATACTCTGAGAGTACTTGGGAAATCTGCTGCGGTGTTTGTTCTTGCGGGAGATATATTAAAAGGGATAATTGCCTGTTATATAGGCTTGTTCCTTAGCGTTTACTTTTATTCGGGAGAGGCTAAAGATTGCGTAAGCCTTTTAGCGGCAGGCGCAGGGGCGGTTATAGGGCATAACTGGCCGGTATATTTTGGGTTTAAAGGGGGCAAGGGAGCACTTACAGCAGTGGCTGTGCTGTTTATGGTTGACTGGGTTATGGCCCTTTTATGCCTTGGCTTTTTTGTGATAATAGTAGCTTTAACCCGTTATGTCTCTTTAGGTACAATATGTGCTACATTGCTTATTGCGGTTATTTCATTTATTCCTGTTTTTGGGAATACCGTATATTTTTATATATTTGCATTCCTAATGGCGTTTATGGTTATTTTCAGGCATATGGAAAATATAAAAAGGCTGCTTTCAGGAACAGAAAATAAACTTATTTTTCTGCGGCGTTGAGCATGTCGTCAAAATAGAAAAAAATTGGGGTTAGTTAACCATTTAAGGGGTACGGCAACGATTCTTTACTTTTGGAGCCACTCAGGAAAAATGTACTTTATGGCGTACCGCCACATGCCTATCAACCTAACAGAACAGGTTGCCCCAAAAACGATAAAAATGAACTTCGGTGCTAAAACAACACAAAATTTTCGTTTAGGGGGTACTTTAAAATCTTAGCTTGATAGCGATGTGGTAATACCCGTTTAGAACGATATCTTTGCCCTAAAAAAAATCGAACCATAAATTTGCCGGCAAGCTTATGGTTCGATTTAAATTATTTACTTTTAGTAACTACTCAGCCCCTCTATGAAAAAAAGCCAGAAAAGCATCTTTTTAAATGGGCGAGAGGGACTGGCCATGCATAGAAGCGGTCAGGGCCTTTTCCTGCCACGCGTAAAGCTTTAAAACAAAGAAAGGCAGCGAGGTGTAGGTCCATTTTTATCTTCATGGCTGGAATTATACTCCTTACCAAACTTCTAAATGAAATGTATAGCTGAGTAGTTACCTTATTTTTCAAAAAAACATTCTGACTATTTCTTTTTCACTTCTTCTACAAATTCCCATGTCTCTCCGTTATCTTTTGATTGATAAAGTACACTACTATCGCCATTGTAGTCTCCATCTGCCCCTTGTCCAACTAACATATTAAAAACCCCATCTTTCTCATATGGCATACTAGGAGAATCAAAAGGACTTATTGTGGACTGTGTATGATCTAATTTGACTTCATGCGGCGGATATTCTACCTTTTTGAAAGATCCCCCCCCATCATCTGTGCGATATAACTCTCCCTCATTACCAGAAGGTCTAACTGCTCCTAAAAACCCAAGTTTATCATTTATAAAAGTGATTCCTGATACACTACCAATCCCCCTATTAAATGGGTCTGGATTGATAACCTCCCATGTTTCCCCTTCATCACTAGTCTTGCTTAATGAATAAAAGGC